>NZ_JBHJTJ010000002.1:0-276635 GCF_042267765.1 Gottfriedia sp. NPDC056225
GTTATTCATGTCTCTAACTTAAATATCATCTCCTAGTATTTTTAGTAAACGTTTACGAAATTATCTTAACATTTTAAAAGGTAAATTTTACTAAAACACATTGTCATTTTTGTGAACAATTTCACATTTTTTCTACGGCTGCGTTTATTTCTATTGAAACCCCATGAAAATTTAACAACTATGATTCTATTAACATGCATTATTCATTATTAATTTTGAAAAACGATTTAATCTTCACAAGTTCCTTTTAAAAGTAAAAAATTTGTAACGTTTTACTAAAACCTTCACAAAAATTACTCTTTCTGGAGTTGGATTGCATAAATAAAGAAGAGGCTGTCCTCTTTAGTCGGTTTATATGACTAATGGACGCCTCTTTATTTTTGTCATCATTGTGTAAAATCAACGTTTTTGTACCAAACTTAAAAATGTCAAAATCCACCGTCTTTCTATTATTTAACAGTGGCTATCCCCCACTAATTTTACTAAAATAGAAATATTGTAATAAAATGTAAACTAGCTATCGGAGGAATATCGTGTCTACTTATAAATCACAGCTGAAACGCATCGTAGAAGGTTTAAAACATACTGATCCAGCGATTCGTTCCGGTGCAATTCATGACTTAATCGTACTATCAGATGTAGATAACTTACAATTTAATTTATTTACTCTAGAATGGTTAGCAAAAGAGGCTGCTTATCCATTTCCAAAGCCAATTCAATTGTGGGATGAACCAAGTTATCATCTGATCAATTTCATCACTGATTTCCATTTACCTGAATTAACTGAGTGTTTAATCAAATATTACCCTGAATATAGTAAGGCTGCTAAAGAAGAGGTCATTCGATACATAACCGATTTTGATGGAGAAGAGTATGAAGTAGCAATCTTGGAGTTAATCGAACAAGATATTCAACAAAACCAAGTTGTTTTACCATTAGATGTGTTGTACGACAATCCTGGCATTGTTATTAAACTATTAGACAAGCATACTCAATTATTTGAAGTAGTGGAATATAAAACTACTTTTTACCGTCTGCTGTCATTCTGTTTAGATAAAGGTTATTTAGACCGTTTCAAAGTAAAATACATTGCACCATTATTATTAGCAGATTATCAAAAGCTAAAAGAAGAATTTGTAGCATATCAAAATGATTATGATATTAAGTTTGTGTATGGTTCTTGGAAAGAAACTTACTTACAAATTCGTTCAATCCTGTCAATCTATCTTTCTTTAATGGAGTACTATTTTAATGACGAGATGACTCCTGTTATAAAAGAAGCGATGTCATTTCCAGACCCGTTTATTCGAACAAGTGCGATTATTGCCGCTCTACAAAGAGACATTGACGTAACTGAAGAACTTATGATGGATTGCGCTACAAACATAGAGTCGACTGAATATTTCTATTGGGAGTTACTTAGAATTCGAAAAGAGCATTTATTCCCTATTAAAGAGAAAAAACAAGAATATTTCGCTAAAAGTCATTTATTCCTACATATCGTGCAAGAACATGATTTCATACCTGAACAAATCGATTTAATCAAAGAGCTTGATATTGAAAACACATATGATCAACCTGTGCGTTATTATTTAGCTTCCGTTTCATATGATGATCAAGTCATTCCAGCTTGGGTAGGTGCTTATGCTTTAGAGGAAGATGATGACACTATTCATATGTGGGATGGTACTTATTTAGAAGATGGACAGTTTAGTGAGAAATCAATTGAAGAGCATGTAAGGCAATTTATGGACAGAAGAGATTCTGAAAAAGAAGCAGATGCATCGATTGTTTACTATGAAGGGAAACCAAAAACAGGAATATGGATCTACGTTTTGTACGCTATACTAGCAATTAGAGGTTACCGAGCATTTTCAACAATGGACCCGGTCTATCTCACTTTAGTAAGTATTTTCGCAGTTTTAATCGTTTCATATCATATTTATAAAATCAAACAATTAAAAAATAAAATCGAAATCATTGGTGATGTTGTACGCTATACTAAGAAAAATACTTATTCTCAAATTTCACTAGAAGACATAAAAAAAATAGCAATTCAAAACGCTGACATGAAAGCAAGATTTCTAGACCGTCGTTCAAAAGTTGTAGTCATTTACAACAAACAAAATAAAGTAGCACTAGAATTCCCATTAGAATGTGTATCATATGATGAATTTTCATTTGTTATTAATCAATTGACGGATCATTTAAAAGAGCAACCACATATTCAGCAACAATAAGATAAAAAAAAGAGATGCCGTTATAATTTAACGTCTTCATATTAAATTGCTAAATGCAGTAAAAGAGGAAGTGAATATGCTTCCTCTTTTTTAATATTCTCAATATCCACCCCAGAATTGATACTCATACTTATTAAAATCCATTTGATGTTTCAAATATTTTTGAAAAAATCCCATCTGTTCTTGCTTAATTTCAAAAGTACCAATAACAGGATGCTCAGTCGATAAATTAAAAATTCTACGATACTCATCGAGTGAAATACCTGTAAGTTCTTCGTCGCCCACAATTATTTCATCATCAATTTCATTCCATTCAATCATCCTAGTCGTTTCTTCTTCAGTGAAAAAATAAGGTGATTGTTGAATTCGTTCTACAAACAGTCTATTATTTTGAGCATATTGCGTAGCAGCCAAACAATCAACATACGAACCAATATACATATAATAATCCCAACCAAAATGTACAAAAAATTTGTCCTTTAAATACAACTCACATCCTAAGAAATTTCGTAGAACCATTTTACAAATCAGGCGTATCTCATTAATACTTAACACCATATCTTCATTAACTATCAATTCGTCAAACTCTGTTTCGTATAAAGTAGATTTCTTATCTTCTTCAGAAATATTCAAGTTTGATAGTTTTAAAATTCGCAATGAGTTAATACCACTTTCTTCTACGAATTTAATAATAGTTTCAACATAGGCAGCTTCAACTTGAATATATTCATCTAATGTAAATTCTTTCCCATAAATGACTTTTCCAATTTCAGAAGGACAAGTCCACTCTTCTGTCAGGGAATAGGAACCATTTTCATTTCTAAAATCAGGATTGTACTTAGTAACGCGCCACTGATAATTTATTTGATTAGTCAACTTGCTCCTCCTCAATTCATCTTTATTAAATAATATCATTAATATTAAATTTTTTAGTTTAGCATATTATTACTACTTTAAATAAAATCTTATATATTCATTATTCATTTTCACTATAAAAATAGCAGGTTAATTAGAAGGGCATTAGTTTTACTGCTAGATCTAATCAAAATTCAACAACAGCCTTATTTTAACAATAAAAAAGACAGACCTATAATTTGCGATTTGGTCTGTCTTTTGACAACTTAATTTTTAGTTTTCTCTTCAAAGTAGAACTTGTGAATTGCTCTCTTTATTTTATTAATTTAATCGAAACTCCATTTTCCTATTTTTCGTCGCCATTCCAATTGACTCATAAAAACGGATTGCATTTTGATTACTCTCAGAAACTCCTAACTCAATACTATCCACATTCAATTCCTTAGCGAAATCAACTACAAATTGCATAAGCTTCCTACCGATTCCCATTTTCCTTTTCGCATCATCAACACATAAACTATTTACAAGTAAAATCTTCCTCGCATTAACAAATGAATTTTCATGTACTTCTTCTTCCTTTAATACCGCCACTCCTACTATTTCCGCTCCTAAAGTGGCCACATAAATATGTTGTTGATCATCTTTCAGTTGATGATGAAAATCCTCTTCCCCTACTGGAGTCGAGTTCTCTTTGTATAGGTCAGGTCTCTCCAAAACATGCAAATCATGAACTTGTCTAAATAAAGATAATAAAGAATTGTAATCTTCAGTTTTAGCATTTCGAATATGAATCTCCATGCATCTCACCTCTTCAGTTGTTTATGATACACATTAAAATATTACACTATTATCTTATCCTAACGAATTCAAGACAAACTTTTTAGTTTCATTGATCATTCTATTCATTGTAAAGGCCTTTAAAGTAACCGTTCCTATTGAAGTATTTATAAGCTTTTTCATGTTTATTTTTCATTTCTTTTAGACCCTTATTTAAGTAATCTATTGTTTGTTTAGCAAATTCTCCATTTCCCTTCGAGTCACCATTACTTGCATTCATCACATCCATTATATAGGCATCTTTAGAAGCAAAAGCATAATTAATCCATAATATCAGACCTTTATCAGGGGTCTTTTTAAATTTGAAATTCTCTAGTAATTCATCTAACTTCCCTAAATCTTCCATCGCTTTTTGTGCCAATTTCTCTTTTTCATTTGATTTATTTAACTGTTTTAAATCAGCTTTTACAAGCAGTAAAGAAGAACTTATTTTTTCTACTTTATTTTCATTCGTTTTTGATATTGGATATGAATTCGACTTTTGATAAATAAAAATCCCTATTCCAATCATAATAATTGCAAAAAATATGACAAATACTTTAATAGATTTCATGATACGGCTACTCCTCCGTTTTTAATAAGAACCAACAAAATACCAATCTTTATCTAATTTTTCAATTTGTTTAAAGTCACCGCCAAAATCATTTAAGGACGGCTTCGTATGTGGAGAATAGACAAATCCAGAGAAATTGTCTAGTACGCCTCGAAAAGTATAGAATAAGATTTTTATATTATTCCCATCACCTTCAACTACGATTTCTCCACCACCTTTAGATAGCGGAGCATACTTCTTTGGAAGGTGGATTAGCGTTTTGTTATATGAAACATTTGGCTTTAGAGATCCATTCGATACCATCTTCACTACTTTTTCTCTTTCTGGTTTATGCTTTTTAAAATCTGCATTTAAAACAATTTGGTTAAAAGGTACGAAAATTAATAATAAAATAGTAATAATTTGTACTACTACCGGCTTCCAATTCTTATTTTTAAATAAGACTATGAAACTGATAACTGTAACAAATAAAAAAAATCCAAATATAATTAACAAAACAAAAGGCATTAGAAATACTGTTAAAATGTCCTCGATGTGCCACTGTGTAAATTCAAAAGTGATAACGATTATGCTACTAATAATTGATAATAATAAAAGACTTTTCTTCAACTTCTTTAAACCTTCCTTACGTTCTTTCATTTTATTAAATACGCATCAAAAGGAAGAACAATAATGTTCTTCCTACATACACAAGTCTTGATTTTTAAGCAAACTAATTAGTTGATTTATTTAATTGATCAATTCCCTTTTCAATTGAAGTATATAGCAGACCTGCTACTACTAATCCGATAAAGGAAATTACTGCTACTAATATTGTGTGTAGTATATGATTCTCCACAAAAGTTGCTAAGAATCCAATACTTATAGCGATTAAAATTAAAATTGAAACTTTATAACTTCTTTTTAATTGTTCCAAGAACATTCGCCTCTTTTCTAACGATCAAAGATGCTTGTGTATGTAAATGTAGTTTATCTTGTCCTCAAACAAATAGATACATTTTTTTCCAATTTTATTATTCCTCTAAACCTTCTTCTGAAATTTGCTTACCATTTTTATCAAAGTATTCATAATTAAATTCAAATCCACTGTCTTTTCGTTTAGGCATGTTTTTGAATTTAATATTTTCTTCATTATTTCCGTTCAATTAATGTGACTGATTAATAATTAAGTATAGTGCGAAAAGTATAAGGACTGAAAAGACTAAAACTCCTACTTTGGATTTAAGCATATTACTACTCCTTACTCGAAAAATGAGATTTTGATTTTCCTAATAAGATGACTTCTACAATACTATTCAAATACCCTCTAATACTGAGTTGGGTTATTTTCAGCCTAATATATATTAAAAATAATCTTTCGCATGATAGTGGGTATAGTAAAAAGACTGCATTTAAGCAGTCCTTTAAAATTAATTATCTTCAATGATGTCCAGAATATGCTCTTCTAATATTTCTCTAATTGGTCTAATGAAACTTTTTCCAGCTCCCCAACCAAAATCAAATAATCCTTCTCCATTACCTGAGGAAATACATTTCACATGTGTCACACTACTAAAGTCATCAATTGTAACTGTTAATGATGCGGTACTATTGTTTCTAAAAAAGAATTTCTCGAATACTAGAATTACAATTTCTTTCCCTCCAGCTACTTTACGATCCTGAAAAATCAAATTAGATGTTAAATCTGAGTCTTCCAAAATAAATTTAGCAGCTTCATCAGGCTTTACATTTACAGTGAATTCTAAGTAATGTTTCATCGTGTTTCCTCCTAAATAAGATTTAATTTGAAACAGTGACTAAGTCTTCCATTGTTAGTAATGAATGAAGACTTAATCCCGCTTCGTATAAATTTTCTTTCCCATTTTGTTGGCGATCAATTACGCATAGAACATCTGTTACATTTGCGCCAACTTGTTTTAAATCTTCAGCACTAAGTTTAATCTGTCCTCCAGTTGTGACTACATCTTCTACAATACAAACCTTCTTATCTTTTATATCAGCACCTTCTGCAAGTTTACAAGTTCCATAGGCTTTTGCTTCTTTTCGAACAAACACTACTGGAATTCCCGTTTTTAGAGATAAAGCAGTAGCAATCGGAATCCCACCCATCTCTAAACCTGCCAATACCTCAGTTCCTTCTGGTATATAGTTTGCTAGTTGCTCCGCTATTTCTTTTAAAAGTTTTGGATTCGATTCAAACAAATATTTATCAAAATACTCATTCGATACTAATCCCGACCTTAATGTAAATTCACCTGTTAAATGGGCAATATTGTATATTTCCTGCGCTAATTGAGCTTTATCCATTATTAAATCCCCCTTAAAAGTTAAAACATTTAGTTTTATTTCATTTTAACGATTCTTTAATCTAAGTTTCAAAAGCAAATTATCCTATTTTAGTGAGAGATTAGTACCTTAGGAATCAACTTTTTCGTAATAGCGTGTAAATAGACATAGGAATTATTCTCCTATGTTTATTTACTCCTCTACATATTCCATAATATCACCAGGTTGGCATTTCAAAACTTTGCAAATTGCTTCTAAGTAGAAGCTAAAATTGTCTTTTTACCTAACTCACTGAAAAAAATTGAAACATCAGCAAGTAAAATTAACTCGATGCAACTAATCCAAAAAAGATTCCAAGTAGATCGCCTTTTCCAGATGCACTTATACCGTTTCCAACAATCAATAACATACCTACTATAGCAATGCCAATACAAATAACCTTTTAGATAGATAATTGTTCTTTAAGGATTACAGGTGAGAGAATCATAACAAATTACCTGCCTTTCGAAATATTGGTGAAGATATGCGAGAGGAAAAATCACTATCACTTGCAGCCAAGAGTTTTTTAGAATATTTATCCTATAGAAGATTAACAATTGAACAGTCAGATTAAATCACATCATGCTTAAGAAAAGTCAGTCCTTTAGTTTAACAAGAAAATCGGCTGAAAAGTCGATTTTTTTATTGAGGTAAATAGTAGATTATCTGAAAGGAGTTTATAAAGAATCTAGCGAATATACTACTATTATTCTATTTCAATTTAAGTTTTAGAAAGAGGGAAAGATTTTGAAACTAAAATACAAAGAACATTCAAAAGCAAAGTTGGTGGGATATAGTATTCTATTGATTATTTTTATATTTTACTTACTCTTAATATTTTTTGTATATGCATTTTGGGATGTATTCAGTCATACATATTTTATATTATTAATACCTTTAATACCGTTCATGATCTTTAGTTTGTTATTTATCCCAAAATCCTTATTTTTTATCAGACTTAATTCTATTGATTATTTGAATTTAGAGAATAATATACTCACGATCCATCATCAAGGTATCTTTAGTTCAAGAAAAGAAATAAAAGTTGAAGAAATAGAAAGAGCATATGTTATTAGTGAAAAATTCATCTTAGCAATGCATTCTGAGGAAGAAAATGTTATTTACATTGATAATCTATTAATGAAAGATTTTGAGAAACTGATAAAGGAATTAAGTAACTCTATCACAATTACTAAAAATTTTGATTTATTGTAACTAAAATAAGGATTTGTTGCTCAATCAAGGAGCGCTCAAGCGTTTCTAGTTCTTTAGTTATACAATAATCGACTGCTTCTCCTAGGACATTATTTCAGCATTTAAAAGTAGTGTCTACATAGTAGATCGTAAAAGGCTGTGTCAAAATAAATAGTGACACAGCCTTTTACTTTATTTTACGATACTGATCACAAAACCATCGTACCCTTTAGTGCCAACTGTTTGTATAGCCGTAGATTCAATTCGGGGTTCTTTTTCTAATATATCCATAAATTTACGTACACCTTGGACCCGGTCATCCTCACTATTTTCGTCAATAACTTCACCATTTCGAACAACATTATCGCTGATAATTAGTGCCCCGTTATTTGCTAATTCTAGTGCCCATTTTATGTAATGGGGATTATTTGGTTTGTCTGCGTCAATAAAAATTAAGTCAAAAGATTTTCCTTTTTCTTTAATGCTAGGCAAGGTTTCTAATGCTTTTCCTACTATGACTTCGACTTTGCTCGTACAACCAGCATTCTCAATATTTTTTTTAGCTATTTTTGCATACTCTGGTTCAATTTCAAGTGTGTATACTTTACCAGTTTCAGGGAGTGCGCGTGCAAGCCATATACTACTATATCCACCTAGGGTACCGATTTCTAATATGTTTTTAGCTCCTTTAATTTTAGCTAATAAGTATAGAAGTTTACCTTGTGTTGGTGAGACATCAATTTCTGGAATACCAGCCTCTTTATTGGCTTTCAATACCCCTTCAAGTGTTGCATCAGATCGTATTAGTTTATCAATAAAATATTCATCTACATCTTTCCAAACGTCATTCATCATAATGGTAACCTCTTTTCTATATTTTCTAATTCTTCCAACAAAAGTGTATAATAAAATAAATCATAATAAAAATATATAATTTTTATTTATCCATAACATTAAGTTATAGGTAGAGGTGAAATGATGAATATACATGGATTAAAATTATTTTACCAAGTAGCACTCACAGGTAGTTTCACAAAGGCAGCCAAATTGTTGTGTATTAGTCAACCTGCAGTTTCTAGCCAAATTAAAAAGTTTGAACATGAAATTGGTGTTCCTTTATTTAAGCAACAGGGTCGAGGAGTTGTATTAACTGAATTCGGGATCGCATTAGCAGAAAAAGCAAAAAATCTTGTTACTCTTGAAGAGAATATTGAATCATTTATTGAGGATTATCGTCTTGCCAAGAAAGGAACAATTAAAATTGTTGCTACGTATCTCCCTGCAAATTTTTTAATTCCTAAATGGGCAGCTAAGTTTAAAAGTGCAAATGAAGATGTAAATTTTGTTATTACAACCGCTAATACGAAAGATGCATTTGAGCAACTCATACATTATAAAGCCGATATTGCAATTTATGGTGGTGGAGTATCGGAAAGACCAGAGGAAGTAACGTGGGAAGATTTATTTGAAGATGAACTTTGGTTTGTAGTATCTCCTACTCATCCGTTTGCCAATAAAACTATCTCATTAGTGGAGATGGTTAAAGAATCATTTATTATGCGTGAAGAAGGAAGTTCGATGAGAGATCACCTTTTTTCTTTATGTCAAACTCACCAAGTAAGTCTACCAAAAATCTCCCTTCAATTTAGTGGGATTAATGAAACAATTCGTTCTGTAATGGCTGGATATGGCGCAAGTTTTATTTCATCTCTAGCTGTTAGCGAGTATGTAGATAATGGCCATTTGGCGAGAGTATATGTACAGGATATACATATTAAAAATAAAATCGCTATTTGGACAAGAAAAGCTGAGAAGCATAGCTTACTTGTGGAAAAATTCATAGAAATTGTTAAAAATAGTCTGTGAGTAATGAAAATACTAAATTACTTTTCAACTAAAGGTTGTCTAATTAGACAACCTTTTTTTGTAAGTCACATTTTAAATAGCAATCGCATCAATAAAGAATAAACCTGTTTATCACTTTATTTCAACGTTGTAAGTTCCTCCTAATTTGAGGAAAAATAGTGAGTTAATATAGAGGCAGTACATTGAAATTAATGTACTGCCAATCAAATATTATTCTAAAAATGATGATTCGATTATTTTCATAATTTGTTGTTTCGTATCGCTCAAATAGTCTCCTTTTTTAGAAGAAATCAAAATTCCAATTGGCATCTTTGGATCAAATTCTTTGACCTCTATTGGAATATGCTCATGACCCAAACTAGTACCAAATGGGATAATGCCTATAGCTTCTTCGAAAAGTAATTGTGGAATAAGATGGACAGCACTACAATTATAGACCCTCTTAAAAGATAAATTATTTTCTGTTAAAAATGCATTCACAGTTCGCGTGTAATAACAACTTTTCTCTCCAATGACGATCGGGTAATCGATGATTTCATGTATTTCAATTATTTTTTTACATAAAAGTGGATGCTTTGGGTTATTAACAATAAATTGAATTTTTTCTACGCTAAGTGGTTCGAATTTCACATTCGAGCTACTTTTGCTGTTTCCACAAATAGCAAAATCAAGCTTATTTTGATCGATCATTTGTGATAAAAGTGTTGTATTCCCCACGACAAAATCACATTGTATATAAGGTTTCTCCTTATTTAAGTAGCTTAAAATAGATGGAATGATTTCCTGCGCAACCGATTCAATCAGTCCAATTCGTATTGTCCCGACCTCCTCTTTACTGATCCGCTGTGCTTGGTTTACTGAATACTCCCAATGCATTAACAAATATTCTACTTCTTCTAAAAATAAAGCCCCTTCATTTGTTAATCTAGCGTCCCACCCTCGTTCAAAAAGTAGAAATCCAAGTTCCTTTTCTAGCTTTTTAATTTGAGTTGTAATCGTTGACTGTGCATAGTTTAACTTTTTAGCTGCTTGTGAAAATGTCCCTTCTTCAGCAATTGTTTTAAAAGAAATTAGCTCTTTTACTTCCATTCTTTCACCTCATCTTCATCAACTTTTTTGATAATATTCTAATATATTTTCAATTATACAAATGAATATTCTCGACGTAAAATAATCTTATAGTTGAAAGGGAGTGAACATATGCCATTTGTCCAAATTTATTATCCAGAAGGCTCATTAAATAAAGAGGAACTTAAAAAGGCAAGTAGTAACATTCATGAATCATTAATTGAACATTTTAACATTCCAATAGACGATTATTTTCACATGTACTTACCTTATCCTCCAAATCAATTTTTTTATGATTCCTCTTATCTATTAGAAGATAAGAAAAAGAGAACAGATAAGATGATTTATTTATCGATAACATGTGCCCCGGGTAGAACGATTACTCAAAAAAGGAATTTATACGAATCGATTTCAGAAGCTTTATATCATCACTTAAACATCCCTGCCACTGATATTTTTATTACATTAAATGAGACTTCTATTGAAAATTGGTCATTCGGACAAGGAAAGGCACAGATGGTGGAACATCGTGTTGAATGATCGTATCGACTCTAAAACATTAAAGGAATTGAAAGACATTGCTCCAGAATTTGTTCAATATAGCGAAGACATCTTATTTGGAAAAGTATGGAGTGATCCTACATTAACATTAAAAGAAAGAAGTCTTTGTACACTCGCTTCTCTAATTAGTATTGGAAATACTGAACAACTGCCATTTCATATCCAATTAGCGAAAAAGAACGGAATGAATGAAACACAAATTATTTCTTTAGTAACACATTTGGCGTTTTATGTAGGATGGCCAAAAGCTGCGGCTGCTTTTAATGTAATAAAAGCCTGAACAACAAAAAAAGCACACCAATTGTTTACTAAAATAAACTTTTGGTGTGCTTGATATTATGAGTTAAATCTTACCCCATTTTTAAATTCCATTTTTGGAAAGCTACTTCCAGCGATTTGGTCTTCAGGTATTGCTTTTTCAATTCTTGCTATTTCTTCGGCACTTAATTTAATGTCTACAGACTTTATAGAATCTCTAAGAGTAGTGCGTCTTGATGCACCAACTAATGTGATAATGTCATCACCTTTTGATGATAACCATGCAAGTGCCAGCTGCGGTATTGTGACGTTTTTCTCATCAGCAATTTTGCGTAATTGTTCTACAAGTTCAATATTTTTGTCTATATTTCCTTCAGCAAACATAGGGATATATGATTTTGAATTGTTGTTTGAGAAATTACCGCTAAGCAATCCATGAGCAAGCGCACCAAACGCTACTACACCCACGCCAAGCTCACGTGCTGTTGGTAAAATTTCTTTTTCCATACTTCTATTGAAAAGCGAATACTCGGTCTCGATGAAGCTTATTGGATGAACAGAATTTGCTCTTCTTAATGTATCTGCATCAACTTGTGTAATTCCAATATTTTTTACATAGCCAGCTTTAACCAAGTCAGAAATTTCTCCGATCGTTTCTTCTACAGGAATACCTAAATCAATTCGTGCTGGTTGATATAGGTCAATATAGTCTAAATTTAATCTTTTAAGTGAATACGTTAAATAGTTTTTGATCGATAATGGTCTAACATCTAATCCATAGAATGCTCCATTTGGTTCAGCCAATACACCAAACTTTAGAGAGACAAAAGCATTCTCTCTTTTTTGTCCTTTAAGTGCTTCACCAATCACAGTTTCACTTTTTCCAAAACCGTAAAAATCTGCTGTATTTAAGTGATTAATTCCGAAATCAAGTGCTTCATGGATTGTAGCGATATTTTCAGACTTATTATCGTCTTTGATCATCCCTCCACAACCTAATCCAATTTTATGAAGTTCTAAGCCATTATGTTTATAAGTCATTTTAAATTCCTCCGCTTCTTCATCTCTACTCTCGAAATTTGTTTGTACTATTAAATATCTTTTTTAAAGATCTCATCGTAATAAGCAATTCTTCCTCAGTTAATTCTTCAGTAAATAAAGTCACCATTTCCTGAATTTTTTCATGAATCTCAGGCAAAATATCTTTAGCTTTTTCAGTTAAATACAACCGATAAGCCCTACTATTACTTTCATGTTGTTCCTTATATACATATCCTAGGTCGATTAGTTTTTTAATCGTCCTTGCTGACATTGCCTTATCGTGACCTATTTCTTCACTCAGTTTATTTTGGCTAATTCCCTCATTCTTTTCTAAAGAAATTAAATATAAAAATGAACCACTACTAAGTTCGTATTTTTTAATAACTTTATCTAAATAAATTTGGGTATTTCTAAAAATCTTACTGTTTAGCATAATGAAATGCATTGTTTCTGTTTCGATTGTAATCACCACCAATTTTACTGTTGACTAATCAACACCTATTGTATAGATTTGTTGTTGATTAGTCAACACTTTTAGTAAAAGGAAGTAGTATCTAGTTATGAATAGCTTCTTCAAAACGAATAATCCCTTATATTCCCAATTTTTTTATAGCTATTTTATCTAAAAAATTAGACAAAATAGATGTATTCAATTATTAGACATCGGAGTTGACTTATAGCTGTGAAAAAAGCTTTTTTTATTGTCATTTTGTCACTTACATTATTTTTCTCATCAGAACTTACATACGCTACGATCGCTACGACAGACGAAACAGTCCATTGCCCAATTAGCTTCCATATAGAAATTCAAGATTGGGAAGCTGTCAACAAAATAATCCCAAAATACTCATTGTTCACCGTAATCGATGTGGAAAGTGGAAAGAGCTTTAATGTACAACGAAGAGCTGGTAGTAGACATGCAGATGTCCAGCCATTAACAAGGGAAGATACTAGGATAATGAAGGAAATATACGGTGGGGAATGGAGTTGGCGCAGGAGGGCTGTATTAATTTTAGCTCATGACAACCTAATCCCTGCATCCATGCACGGAATGCCACATGGAGCAGGTTCTCTTCCTAACGGTTTCCCTGGTCACTTTTGCATTCATTTTATGGGAAGCACAACACATAAGACAGGAAAATCAGACTTATCTCATCATCTGATGGTTCTTAAAGCTGCTGGGAAGTTTGATGAATATATGAATAACCTCTCACCTTCCCAAATGCTAAATGTAATATTATTTACGATAAAAAACGGTGATAAAGGTTTGATAAAAAAAATTGCCATAAGTGATCAAAAAAATTTCAAAGAAGAACTTAAGAAAATTGAAAAAATAGATGCGATACAGTGGACTTCACCACAAACAAGGGAAGTAGAAACATACTCTCTTGCATCTGAAATACCAGTTGAACTTAATCTCTTTATTAAAAATAAAGGTCGGGTTAGAACCAATATTACTTTTACATTGGTGAGAACGTCACCTCTTTCTCCATGGAAAGTGAATATTGATCCTTTGCTTTCAAGAATTAATTAGTTGTTTAGTTACCGGTTCTTGGGAATTACTTGAAAATGGTTTTTTGTGCACATTTGAAAAGAGGCAATTTTTAGTTGCCTCTTTTTAAAATGCTGATGTTTGAACTAAAAAAGTTGTCTAATTAGACAACATTAGGAAGTCTTATTGAACTATGACATGCTTTAGTTCAATAAGTAATTTATTACATTTTAAGTCCCTTCAATAAGGTTAAACATTTCTGATAATCACTAACTTACGAATGCTCTAGTTAAACAGCGATAATTCATTGAGTCTTAAAGAAACTAAATATTGTATAACTGGTCCAACTACGCATATGCCAAATATAATGGCAGCAAATTTCATTTTTTTACTCAGTATTAATGAATCATTTAGTTTAAAAATAATAAAAGCTAGAAAGGCTCCAAAAAATGAACCAACAATGCCACGCTTTAAAATTAATATTAAGTAATCAAATTTGTTTAAATAAATAATCTCATTTCCTTGAAATGTTGTGTTAATTTCATAATGTTTAATAAATAAAATTGCAATTGCTATACCAAACAAACAACCATAAATGAGACCTTTTCTAATAGCTTTTTCCAAATTAATTCCCCCAAGATATCAATATGTATTTACCAACCTATTAATATTATATCAGAATTAAAAATGGAAACTGATTCATTCAGTTCCCATTTTATATAACTAGTGCATCAGTTAATTCAATAGCTTATCATAGTCTTCCTTTGGATTTGCTATTTTGTTTTCAATAAAATATTCCGCATTATCTTTAATAATTTCTATGTAATTATGTTTTTTAAATGGTCTTGTATGTTTATGAATACGTCTAAGACTCCCTTTAACCACAGTACTTTCGTTAGGAACATCTACAATAACAGTCAAGTATATCTTTTCATTATATTTTACTTCTCCTGTAACTTGACCTTTTTCCAAGTTAACACTATATTCAGGTGCAATTCTCAAAGGGGCAAATGTTGTCCAGCCTGCATTTTTTGACTGTATCCTAAACAACCTATATAAAATATCCCAATAAAATTCTTTAAGTTTATTCATAAGTCCTCCTTATACAGTTGTGGTATTTATAATTAAAATCATGTTCTTCTTAATAAGCGAACTTTCTAGCATAATCCCATTATACACTCTAAATTCTTAAGCAACTAAACAGGCATTTTGTTCAATAAAAAAAAGACCGACAAAATCGCCGATCGCGTTTTATGTTGTATAACTAAAGCATCAGTTAGTTCAATAAGAACCATCATCTTCTTCAATTTTTCTTCTTCTCCAACTTATAATAATCAAAATAACTATTCCAATTAGTATCATGAGAATGGGTATTGTTTCAGCAATAAAGAATGCTTCCCAAAATTTCCACCAAGGAACATCGGGTCCACCAGTAGCCATTCCTCCTAACAAGTTTGCTATAGGTATTGCTAGAACGAATAGTATTAATCCTAATAAAAGTAATATTTTTCCAAATCGCATTTTTCTCTCTTTTCCTTTATTTCATGAATAAATGTAATTATTATAGTTCCAAAGTGTACAACTAATGCATGCTTTTGTTGCATAAGGAATTTTAATTATTTAAAAATAAATTCAGATATAAAATTAGGAAATTCTTCATGTTCCTCATTGTATTCAAAAAGGCATTCTTTCAATAATTTTGATTCTTCCAGTAAATTCATTTCTAATTCTGACCATCCAAGAAATATTATTTTTTTAGGTAATGGTGCAACAAACCCTGTAATTGCATCCCAAAACGCATCCCAATTCTCACCATAAAAATCTGGAAATCTTAATTTTTCTTTTAATAGTAGATGTAAATCCTTGTTAGTTTTAACATAACTTACATCAATAGTTAATATTTCATTTGGCAATTTAAACACCTCTATAAGCATTACTACATTGATACTAACATTTATTTCCTTATTGAACTATACTGCCATTTTGTTCAATAAAAAAATCGACTAAACAGCCGATCTTGTTGTTCAACTAATGCATCATTTAGTTGAATAAGAATATAAATTATTTTTAAAAAAAGTTACTTGATTGGCGTAAAAAGTACCCATAGTAATATCGTAAACCCTAACATAAATAGTCCAAATATGAATGAAAAAATTTTAAAAATAATAATATGAAATCTTTCTGGAAATAATTTTTTTGCGATAAATTCTAGAAAACCTAATAATAATTCATAAAACTCTAATGTAGTTGTGCCACCAGTAAAATCGTCATCATCTTCGTATTTTTTAAAAGTAACGTAAAATGCATTTCCACTCAATAATAGTAAAATCAATGTGCATATTAGTAGAACATAAATATTCATTTTAAAATGTCTCTCCTAGTAATCTAATAATACAATTTTATAGCACTTGACTAACTGTAACAATAATTGAAAAAAGAGTATTTTTTACTGCAAACCTTATTCCACTAAACTGCCATTTAGTGACATAAAAAAAATCGACTAAACAGCCGATCTTGTTATTCAACTTAAGCATGCGTTAGTTGCTTAAGTATTATGTATTAATTACTATACGGATCATATTTTTCAAAATATCTTACCCAAATTAATGAACAAACTACAATTCCAATTATTACTCCTATAAATTCACTAATTCCCCATAATTTAGATATCATACTAAATACTAAAATAGATAAACCATTAATTATAATTTTTAAAAGTATATATATTTTACCGTTCATTATTATTCCTCTAGTTTTTATATTATTTATGAGAACAGTTTGCAGGATAATCACCTGGTAATCTTCAACTAATGCATCAGTTAGTTCAATCACCCATACGCTATTTTCATTAATTAAAAAAAGTTCCATGTAACCCAGTAATATATAATAACTGTTAAAGGAATTAAAATTAAATGAGTTATAAATATTGACCAAGTTTGTTTATTATTTTTCTTCAATTCCATGAAATTCTTAAAATATAAATTCAATATTATAGCGCCTACAATTGTTACTAAAGCGCAAACAATATAAGAAACCACATTTGCTTTACTTTCGCTAAGACTTGCTGTTGCTAAACCTATAATAACCACTAAAGGAAAGCTACAGGGATAAACAAGTAAATAAGAAAAGAAATAAGGTAGATATTTCTTAGTAGTCGTTCTTTTTTCCATTAAACATATGCTCCGTTCTACTTCCTCTTGATGTTTAAAAATATTACTAATAGTATATCATTCCTTATTGAACTAAACTGCCATTTAGTTTCACAAAAAAAATCGACTAAACAGCCGATCTTGTTGTTCAACTAAAGCATGCGTTCGTTGCTTAAGAAGAATCAAAAATTATTGAAAATTTTTATTGCTATTTCTGCCATTTCTTTTATTTTAGATGCATCTAAGTCTTCGATTTCAAAATCTTTAGCTATACTTTCAAAATAGGCCCAATCGTTGTTGGCACAAATTAGTTTTATTTCTTTTATTAGTTCAGTAAATGTATCTAAACCCTCAATATCTATATACATATTTGCTAATCGTTCAAAGCCAGTTTCATCTGGTATTTGATCAATACCAGAAAAACAAACGATATAATGTTCAAAGTAATTTTCAGGATACTTGTTTTCCATTCTAATTCACCTCGGGTATTATTCATCATTATTTTTCTTTATATTTAAGCACTATTAGGAAGTTTCAATTACCATCACCTTTATTGATAATATTCAATTTCCTTCTTCAACTATCCTGCCATTTTGTGCAATAAAAAAGAGTCACCGAAGCAACTCTTGATCTTCAACTAATGCATGAGTTAGTTGAATTAGAATCTATTACTAACTTCTATGTTAAAGGATTAAAAATTACAGGAATACCCAATTCATTTTGAACTTTTTTTGCTAATAATGCTCCTGTTTCATTATGTTTAATTTGCTTATCCTTTGGAAGTGAAGGTGCCTTAAATAAATCTACCGAATTTTGATATTCAAGTACCCATGATGTTAATTCTCTGTCTAACTCTTCAGATAATGGAAGGTCATCGACATCAAAATTCCAATTACACTTAGCACACCAAATAGGATCAGCAAAATCTGCTTCTACTCTATATATTTCATGACTACATTTATTTTTGAAAATAATGATAATCCCCTTTTTTCATTTATTATATTGTTCGACTACTTTTGAAATAGTTAAATTAATCATACTCTTAAACTAAAGCATGCGTTAGTTCAATAAGGATTTTGCTTTAAACTCCATTGTTTAGCCTTTCTTATTAACTCATTACGAAATTTTCTTTACCTAATTGATATTCTTTAGTGTTATTAGGGTACTCTTTTGCTAATTTGCATTTTAAATCTCCATAACTTTTGGCATCCATGGGATGTTCAATCAAATACTCTTTAAACTCTAAATGAGACTTAATATTCTCATTTCCAACTTGGAAAATATGTATATGATGAGTTCTATTTTCCATTCCCTTTGGAAAATATCTTCTGCCAGGTATTCCGTTTTCACCTCTTGGTTCGTAATCCAACAACATCATCTTTCTGTTGTATGAATCAATTAGTTCAATATTTCTTACAACAATCAAAATATCTATTATTGGTTTTGCGAAGCCTATTGATTGTATGGATGTACTTCCTATATGGTAAATATCAACCAGTTCATCTTTAAAAATAGCTTTGAGTATAACAGCTTCTTTACGGTAGGATTCTTCCCATTCTTTTGTCCAAGGAACAATACAGGTTTTTCTCACAAGTTAACCTCCTAAAAAAACTGACATTCAACTCTTGATCTGCAACTAAAGCATGCTTTAGTTGCATAAGGGTTTATAACTTTTTAAGCCCAATCGAGTTTTACGGCTTCTCCATGAAGTAGCTCCCAGGAACGTGATGTTTCGTTAAAGCGATAGACCGAAAGAAGTTCGTCTTCAGTAAAGCCGTCAATGACGCCTTGCTTCGTTGACCCAAAGCTATACTCATGTTCTATTAACCACTCAAAATCAAATACTCGTTCCCATCCATATTGTTCAGGGAGAATGTCTTCGTGTGATTCTTCTTCCGCAGTAGTTAGTCTACCTTCGTTCAGTGGTACATACCAAGCGTCAAAACAACTCCAAAGCACGTCAATTTCGCTATGCTCGAAGACAAACAAATAATTTTCTTTATACCCTTCTTCAATGTCCCAGTCCATTGCACCGTCGCGGTACCCTTCAGGAATTTCTTCCCATACCCATATCAGTGCTGTTGCACTCGTATCACGGATGCGTTTCTTGTAAGATTCGAGCATCCAGATATACTGCATTCTCATCGACTCATAGGGGATGAAAGACGGATCAGCTACGTAAGAGCCACGTTGACGACAGGCACCCCACCAAGCGAGCTTTTGAAATGTATACATTTTCATACTAGGGATCCTCCTTTTGTTCGTCATTTCCTTTAGAATACAAATATAAAGCTGATTAGAGTTTCTAATCAGCTTTATACTGCTTTAATAATGACTATCGAACTGTGCTTTATGCAACTAACGCATGCGTTAGTTGCATAAGCACTTATAATTCAAACAGTTGCCCTTTCGAACCCTGTTTCAATTCCTTTTGATAAAACTCCAGTATTTAATTTTTTACCTAAAGGAATTTCTTCTATAAGAGAGTATCCTCCACATTTTTCTCTTTCCATCACACCTATAAAATAACCTGATTTTTTTCTCCAAATAAAAGAGATACACTTCTTATTTTCTGTTGATGTTTTATAACTTTTTATTTTTAATAATTTTTGTAATGGGGTTTTCGAATTTTGAGTAGGTTCAGCTGTATGACATAAATTTAGGACTTTAATGGCATATTCTTCTAGCTCTTGTTCAGAATATGGTGATTTTAGTTCTAAAATAACATCCATTTGCACTATGCCATAATCAGTGTCACTATAAGGCACAAAATAACACATATTATTTAATGAATCTTTAAATATGTCTACTATTTTATATTCATATTCCATTAGTTCACCTCAAATAAATTATACAATTATTCTTAAAAAATGTTTATTTCTTATGTAACTAAACTGCCATTTACTTCAATAAAAAAAGCCGCATATAAGCAGCTCGTGTTATGTAACTAATGCATGCGTTAGTTCAATAAGGTTATAAACACTTATCTTTAAAAGAACTATTTAGAAATTCCATGGAATTGAATCAATAAATGCCTTTATAAAATTTTTTATCCAAACAAGAATTGATTTTATTTTTTTCATAATTATAAACATTCCTTTTGCAATAATGTACAAATCATAAAGACGAAAAATATAAAAGCTACTTCGTTATAGAATTAACGCATCATTTAGTTGCATAAGATTTTACCAATACGTAAGTCTTATCTTTCAGACTTCTTTTTAAAAACAAAGAAAATCAATAAATAAATGACCAAATATATTAATGCTAGACCAGCTATATTTTCGCTTAGTAAATTGTTAATGTCATTGGCACGAAGTATGGAACGAATAATAACGGAAAGAATTGCAGCAATAATTGCAGAAATCAAGACTCTTTTGCCCATTATATTTTACTCCTTTATTGGATTAATGATACTTTTATAAAATTGGGGCTTTGTAACTTGGGGGAATTTCGTCTTTTTTAACGAAATTAAATCATCCTAATGCAACTAAACTGCCATTTTGTTGACTAAGAAAAAGCGATCTTCTATTGAAGTATCGCATGCTGTAGTTCCTAAATACACTAAATATTTCTTGTAAATATTACTTCGATTGATTCTTTTTTTTATAAAAAAACATTATAACATCAACAATTAAAAGAACCATAAAATATATTGAAGATGCCTTTTGGTTAGTTATATATGTGAGAATACACATGACAAAAGCTAAGATCCCGAGCCATAAGTATATATTTGTATATATTTTTTTCTCCATTTTTTTCTCCAAGTTAATCCATAGGAAGTATTTTAATAATGATTATTAAGTATATCATATTATCGGTAAATCTTATTGAACTAAACTGCCATATAGTTGAATAAAAATAATTATTCTTTAAACTTCAATTTAGTCTAACCAGTAACAACCGCGCGTAATTGCATTCATTTCCTCATACCCAGCTTTTTTATATATTTTTATTGCAGTTGAATTGTGAGCATATAAATAACTTATTGATTTTAATGACTTATCATTAAAATCAGTTATAAAATTAATTAATTGGCTGCCAAAACCATTTCCTCTTTTATCTTTTTTAGTAAATACATTATTTACCCTAGAAATATCATTCTGTTGGTACAATGAAGCTATACAAACTAATTTATTATCATCATATCCACCAAACAAATAAAAATTTTCTTTATCTATTGACTTTATCAAAGATTTGTAACCCCACTCACCTTCTTCATTATCAGAGTTGAGTAATTCATATATTGTTTCATCTACTTGTTTTAACCTTTTAATATCAATTGTTCTAGGAATATCTATTATTATTTTATTTTTTTGGACGAAGAAACAAATCTCCTCAATTGATTTATTAAATCCTTTACTTTCTAAATATTGACCAACTGTACTATTATTTCTTGTGAATGTATACACTCGTGGAGTTATAGCTATTGATTTATAAAAATTCACAATATCAATAATAGCTAAATCGTAGTCATTGTCCTCATTTATTAATGCATGATTACTATCATGTGATAGAGGGTTATTTTTATCATAAAAGATTTTACCATAAGGTTTTTCAATTACATTAGATTGTATTTCTGCAAAATTATTTTCGAAATTCATTATTTTGTCTACTAACATTTTTACTTCCTCCTAATAGTTAAATCATTTACCTTCCACCCCACCATTCATTGAATAGTTGAGATATTACATAATATTCTTACTCTTTCACTAAATGGATTCCCTATCTTAATCTCCTAAATTATGTGAAGGTCAATAAAAATTCATTCTAACATATGAGCAAATTATGTGTTATTCCTTGTTCAACTAATCCGCCATTTAGTCAAATAAAAAAAGACTGCAGAAGCAGTCGAACGTTGTACAACTAATGCATGCGTTAATTACATAAGCTAATCATTGATGAAATGATAGATACAACTTAGAAACTAATTACTTATTTAACATTTTTATATATTTAATCATTAAGACATTGAAATATATTTCTGTTCCAACAGAAGTAACTAAATCGAACCAGTTGGTCTCATTCAAAGAAATCGAAGGATCAATATAAGGTAGAATTAAATAACCGACAATCATAATAACCGTAACTAGGACAAAAAATCGGATTGTGAGTGGAAGATACAAACTAAAATAACGAAAGACAAATTCCTTCCCATCTCCTCGTTGATTTATTTTATATGCTAAATAAATTCCAACTAGATTGATAACCAGAAAACTAATCATATCAATAATATCTAAGATGTTAAAAGTTTCAGTTAAAAATAATAACGGATAAGCTAGTAAAACTATTGCGAATAAAGAAATACCTATTATTTTATGGTATCTTTGTGACTTACTGGACAGACTCTCTTCTTTTAAAGCTTGAACGAGCCCTTTTACATTCCAAATGAACATATGTAATCCCCTTTATAATGTCTAAAAAATCATATCCATTATAACACGGACATAAAAGTGAAGAGTGAAGTAGAACCTATTGAACTAACGCATCAGTTAGTTGAACAACATGAGTTACTAATGGTAGTTCTTTTTTATTGAGATAAAATATTCAATTTTTCGTTCTTAAGTTATCCAATAAGCCATTATCATTAATGAGTTTGATTACCGAGATTTTTCCTTTATCTTTTGAATAGAAGTAGACTTTGCCTTCTACATTTACAGATTTTTCTTCATCTTCATTTTTCTGATAGCCGACCTCTGCTATGAAGGTATAACGAGTTGAATCTTTATCACTTTGCTTAATTGAAATCTTCTTAAGACTTAACTTATAGCCATCATCGTAAGCAAAATTCGAATATTGACTAAGAATTGTTGAAACGAAGGGATCGAGATAAGAATCTGCAATGTATGGTCCGTATACCTCTGCTACATATTTATCGAACGTTGGGTTTTCTTCTTTATTATTTACAACAGTCTTATATTTAGGATTCCACATTAAATCTATAAGCTTCTTATCTGGACCAGTAAATAGGTTCTCAAAAACTTTTTTTATTGCTTTCTTAGATGTAACAGAAGATGACGCTTCAGTTGATTGCTCATTTGGTTGTTTTGTTGTTTTGCTAGAATCGGAACAGGCTGTAAGCATCATTGTAGCCATAAGTATAATAGATAATTTTCTAATCATAATTTATTCTCCTTTTTACTTCGATTGTAATTCCAATATTTTACAAATATTTTAACTAATATTATTAATTCTATATTAAAGATAATAGTCCTGTTTTTATTAAACTAAACTGCCATTTACTTGAATAAAAAAGCCACATATACGCAGCTCGTGTTATGTAACTAATGCATCAGTTAGTTGCAAAAGGAATTAAGTCCTATTCAATCATTTAATTCCTAATCCACTCTCTATCCTTTTTCTATCTATATCTTCAACCCAATCAAAATACTTCTTATAGAGCAACCGTAATCTATCTACATCTCGTGCAATAACTTCACAACCTCTATCGTCATAGATAAAGAAAATAATATCTTTAGTGACATTAACGAAAAAAATATCTGGATAACCTATTGAATATCCGCCAAACCTTGGGTGTAATGATGGGAAATCTTCATTACAAGCAGCCTTAAGTAATTGATGAACGCGGAGATCCTTTCGTTTACAATTTAATGAAAATTGTTGCATCTCATACTCTTCTGCATCGTCCATTTCAAACGGATATGGATATGATTTAAAATGAATTTTGTTTAAATCATTTTTATTCTTTAGAAAACGCTTATAGACTTTCAATTTTTTGATTCGTTTTTCTTTAGTTTTGTGTTTATACAGATTAGTTACAAGGAACACTTCATCATCTTGATCAAATAGTTCATTAAATATTGTTAAGGTTTGTTCATATACCAGTTTAAACATATCAAGATTTAACTTATCTTTTTCTTTAAATTGATAGAGATCACCTCCAAGTGAGAAGTGAATACCAGAGTCCCATTGATAATAAATACTAGGAATTAATTCCACTGTTGGAAACTTTTCTTTGAGATAATGTTGTAAGTTCATTTATTTTTCTCACTTTCAAAAAACAATGTTATTTAGGTAATTTAATGCTAACAACTATACCATTTCTTTTACAACTAAACTGCAATTTAGCTGAATAAGAAAAACGATCCTTCGTTATTGAAGAATCGCATGCGTTAGTTGTATAAGATTACTTTTTTGGTCCGCCAACATACTCTGTTTTACCACTCCAAAAGTCTTCAAGATGAATCCACCATTTTAATGATTCAGGAAGTAGGAATTTTTTTATTCCATCATGATTCCCTGCGTGCTGCTGTATATCTTCAAGTAATCCAACGGTAGCAGCTTCTTTAACAACTTCATCTCCATTGATATGCAATCGCTCAACCAATTCAAATAAAGATGGGAATTCATCATATTGTCCTTTTTTATGTAATTCAGCTACATGTCGTGCAAAATCAGATATATCTAAATACAATAATTGCTCTTCGTTTTGTTCATAATTATCTTTTAGATATGCCTCCCATCTTTTTTTATAAGAAGGACACGCTCCTACTAATAACTTCATTACATCCTGTTTTTTAATTTCATTACTCATTTGGAACACCTGCTTTAAATTATTCTTAATAATCTATAATTCATTCATATTTGTAAATTTATTCTTATTGTATCATTAAGCCAAAATGGATTAATCAATCAAAAGACTCATGAAAATTACAATTCATTATTCCACTTATCTGCCATTTATCTACATAAGAAAAACGATCCTTCGTTATTGAAGAATCTCATCAGTAAGTTCAATAAGAACAAAGTTTAAAATTTAGCTAATACCTTTTTAATATTATTCCATTCATAAGTCAGAAGATTTAAATCCTTACCCGCAATTGTTATCTTTTCAGATTTCAATAATTCAGCACCATAATACTCATAAAAAAAACGAGTTTTATTATCTTCTAATACCTCAACAAACACTCTATTAAAACCTAACTTTTCAAATTGATTAAAAAGTTGTTCCATTAGTTGCTTGCCAATCCCTGTTCCTTGATATTCTTCAAGTAGATAAATTGATGTTAAGTCCCCTGAATCATCGACTTGATTCTCTTCTCTTTTTCCACAGTCTGCAAATCCTATAATTTCTCCATTACCATTTTCTGCAACAAACACATAATGTCTCTCTTTAGTAATATTTTTGATCCACGAATCAATTCTTTGGTCGTAAGATAACTTCTGTAAAAAAGCATCTGGCATAATGTTTTTATAAGTAGTTTTCCAACTTGCGACGTGGACTTTCGCAATTCCAGTTGCATCTGTTAAAGTTGCGTTTCTTATGTTCATTTAAACCACCTCTTATCAAAAGTTTAATATATACATTAAACTTAACATTCAAATAGTCCTTTAATTTATGTTACTAATCTGCTATTTACTTCAATATAAAAAAAAGAGCTGTAAGCAACTCGTGATCTTCAACTAAAACATTTTTTTATTGATTCTGTTATTCGTCTCTCTCTGAGGTTGAATTCCAAATGAATTACATCTAATCCATAACTTTTAATTTTAAAATGTATGTTGTTGTAATTTCAAACATTCTAAACTCCTTTCATCAAAATGGAAATTAAGTCTAAGATTCTATTTTTATTAACTATGCCATTCCACTTTAATATAATCTTCGTTTAAACCATTTTTTTAGTCTTTTAACCAACTATTAAATCATAATCTCAATTGACATCCTGCTGAACCGTTACTTATACTTGACACTAATTACAGAGTTTCTCGAATATAAAGGAGGTAAACATGCAAATTAATACACCGAAAAAAGATACTATAGCTACTGGATATCGTCATACTGTTGGACTTAATTCAGATGGCACTGTCATGGCGGTTGGGGAAAATAAATATGGTCAATGTGATGTAAACAACTGGGACGATATTATTGCAGTTGCAGCAGGTAATGGTCATATAGGTAACGCTCATACGATTGGACTTAAATCGGACGGAACTGTGGTGGCAGTAGGTTGGAATAAGCATGACCAATGCGATGTAAGTAACTGGAGCGATATTGTTGCGATTGCAGCGGGTTGGCGTCGATCTGTCGGGCTTAAATCGGATGGTACGGTGATGGCTGTAGGTCGAAATAATGATGGCCAATGTAATGTAAGTGACTGGCGGGATATTGTGGCAATTTCAGCGGGGGACTGGCATACTGTGGGGCTTAAGTCGGATGGCACAGTAACGAACGTAGGAAATAATCGGTATGGCCAATGTAATGTTAAAGGCTGGCAAAACATTGTGGAGGCTGATGCAGGTTATCTTCATACAGTCGGGCTTAAATCAGATGGCACAGTTGTTGCTATTGGTTTGAATAAACATGGCCAATGCGATGTCAGTGACTGGAGTGAAATTGTGGCGATTTCTGCTGGTAGTAATCATACTATCGGACTAAAATCTGATGGTACAGTGGTAGCTGTAGGTCTCGATAAGCATGGGCAATGTAATGTAAGTGACTGGCACGATATTGTCGCGATTGCAGCGGGTTGCGCACATTCAATTGGACTTAAATCGGACGGAACCGTGGTGGCTGTGGGCGATCATGCAATGGGCCAATGCGATGTAACTAACTGGAGTGAAATCCAACTGCCTAAAGTACAAGTTTAAGAACAATTCTTCCTTACAATAACGAGGCTCAAATAAGTCTTCAAAAAATACATATTCATCTTAAAAAAAGCCTTTGTATCACTGGTTCATCAATTTGTAACATTTTATTAGTGAAATAGTTCGGAAATGCTCCGTTACAGAGGTTTTTGAATTAACTTGTTTTTTTAAAGTCACATTTTCGACGGAGACTTTTTTATTTTCAAAAAAATTCTCATTAATTTTTCCAAAATCTCGCTAAGAGTATTCCATGAATTTGAGCTGATTTATATTACAAAAAAGGATCGAAATAGTAGAATTCACTTCTACTTTTCAATCCTTTTTTTACTTTGTTATTATATAAACTAAATATATGTTTTTAACTTTAATTTCTTCATTAAAATATTATCATGATTTGCTTAACCCTATTAATAAATTAAATGTGAAATATTTGAACATTTTCTAAAACCGAATAAAGATCCCCGTTTTATCATCCGAATGTGTCTTATTTTTCAACTCTTCCTTTTCCAATTGCACCGAATATTCCTCCAACCCAATTGCATTGATTATTTTATATGCATGTATCAAATCAACCTTAGGATGAAATAATCCATCGCTGATTAATAAAATCGACTTCAAATCCCTAGAATCTATATATCCCGATTGAATATAACTTCTGACTGTTTCTTTTCCATTTGCAACAGAATAACCATTAACCGTATTAGCCATGCTTCGATTATAAATCAGTTGATTTTTAACCGAATTGAAATACGATTCTTCTGGTAAGATTATTCCTTTCTTTCGATCATTCTCACGTTTTACTTTCGCCCTGCTACTGATTCCCTTTACAGTATCTTTCGTTAAAGTTTTTATATGGCCATTATGGTACTCTGCTATAATCATACAATCACCAAGTTGAGCAAATGATATTTTTTGTTTATCGATTTTTACAACGGCACCGCATGTTGTCCACAACTCTTCTGGGCGGGTAATATCTATATTATTTAATATCATTTCTTCCATCAGTCTTCTGTTTGCTTGAATAATTCCTTCTGCAAGAGTCAGTTTAGATTGAAAATGATTTTCGAAATACTTTCTAAATAAATTTGAAGCTAAATATGCTCCATTCATACCTTCAGCATTTTTAAATGGACTTATTGGCGTTGCTCCATCAAAAACTCCAAATACATTTAACTTTTTGTTTACTACCATTGCATCTTCGGCTACTTTTTTGGAAAGTGAAACTCTCGCACTAGTTCGAATCTCCATATTTTAGTCACCACCTAAATTTAGAACATTACTAAGTAATACGTTTAAGATAGCGTTTCATTCTAAAAAAATAAAGAAAACTCGCCGATTGGCGAAGACAGAGGGGTAGTTGCACTTATACTTATACCTAAAATTGGCATCTACGTCGACTGATCCTCACCGTTGCCAATTTACACTTTCTTAATGTGCAAAAAAATAAGCAACCATTATCTATTGGCTGCTTACTTTTTAACTTTTCTATTTATTGAAATGTTGAATTCCATGGATTAAAACTTCAATTCCCCAGTGGAAACGTTCCATTGACTTCGTATCTCCTGAGAACATTTCTTCACCTAGACCAAAAAGGATTGGAAAAAGAACTGGATCCGCATTTTGGAATGCTTCTTTCATTTTAGCTATTTGCATATCACCGTGCTTTTTCTTAGTAGTTCGTTCATATGCTACTGAAGAAACGTATAATAAAAGTAGGTCTACTCCCCATGCTGCAGATCTAGATTTGACACCACCATCCTGTAATGTTGAAAGAATATATTCTGTCAATCTAAGAAAGTTTGTGCCAACCGGAATTGAGGAAAAAGAAAGTTCAGCAAGTCCGGGTTCTTCGTATAGTAACGAGAAGTAAGCATTCAGCGCTCCAAATAAATTTTCCTTCCATGATTCTTCATTTGGCTCTGGCAATACAAGTTGCCCAAGGCCATAGTCTAATACTAATGAACTTAATTCTTGTAGATTTTTAACATATACATACAATGAAGATGGACCAGTATCCAGTGCTTTTGCAATCTTGCGCATACTCATCCCCGCAACGCCTTCTTCTTTAAGAAGTTCATAAGCAGTTCTTACAATGAGTTCATTGCTTAAAGGCTCTTTAGCTGGTCGATCTCGGCGACTGATTATTTTTCGATTCGAATTTTCCATAATTACTTTATAACATGGCGGTATTAATTAGTAAATATACCATTAATTTTCATGGTCCTCATGGAAAGAACTCATTAAATCAAAGAACTTAACAGCTGCATTATCAGAGAAACTTAGTTCCAAATTATCAAGTGATTCCTGCGCCTTTTCAGACGAAAAAGCATACATTTTTTCTTCGTATTCTTCAATTGCATCCGCAAGATCGTTTTGATGTACAATCGCAAGAGCTAGGTTCATTGCATCAAACATTGCTAAGTTGACCCCTTCACCTGCAAAAGGTGACATCACATGAGCTGCATCACCAATAAGTGTTACACCTGGATTACGTTTCCACTTGACATTTATTGGTAACATATAAATTCGTCTTTGCACAACTGAGTCTTCAGAAGCACGAATATAGTTCTTTAGTTGCTCATCCCAGTCACTAAATAAATCTAATAATTTAGCTTTCGCCTCAACAGGCTTCTCCATCGAATATCCATTTTTCTCTGACCAGTCTTTTTCTACTTTCAGACTTGCGTATACTTTAATTCGGCCGTCCCCATTTAGTTGGGCTAGAATACCTTTATTATCACCAAATGCAAATACTTTACCACGTCTATTGAATTCATAAAGTTCCGGATGATTCTTAGCAGCATCAAGTATATTAAGTTCAAAGAATGTTATACCTGTATACTCAATATTCGTATCCGTTAATAAAGGACGAACTCGTGAAAATGCCCCATCCGCACCCACAAGCAAGTCAACCGTATCGACAAATCCATTTTCAAAATGAAGCTCTGTCATTCCATTTTCAAGTGAAACAGCCTTTTCCAATTTATAACCATATTTAATACAGCTTTTATCAAGTGCGTTTAAAAGCAGATCACAAAGATCGCCGCGATCAATTTCAGGTCGCCCACCTTTTTCATAGTGCTCTGTTATCTCGTCGATATAGATTTTCCCATCTTTATCTAAAAGGCGGAAGTCCTCACCTTCATAACGAGCAATTTCCTGAAACTTCTCATAAAGACCCGCTTCTTTTAGTGCCATTTGCCCTGATTCTTCATGAATATCAAGTGAACCCCCTCTTTGAGTGTTCATATTAAGTTGCTCACGTTCATAAATAACTGGATTAATACCATAGCGCTGTAGGATTAATGCAAGTGTTAACCCACCTGGGCCACCTCCAATAATAGCGATGCGTTTTTGTTTTTTTGATAAAGATGACATACTTACCACTCCTTATATTTAAATTCGTTCTTTATTTGTAGTTCTAAATATTTGCTATTCCAATTCTTTACTAATTAAGTTCGTTTACTTTATTTCTCTCTTGCAAATTCACTTTAACATAACGAACAGTGTTCGTAAAGAACGTTGTTCGTTAAAATAAAATTTAAAAATAACAAAAAAAAAGCTAGTCCTCTATTTTCAATAGAAAAACTAGCTTTCTTATATTTTCATCACATAGGCACCTCCTATTTTTGGAGCGTGCCTCTTCATTTTGAACATGGTTCAAGCATTATATCAACGAAGTTCAGCGATATATCAACGAGGATCAACCATTTATCAACGAAGTTCAGCGATATATCAACGAGAAACATCCATTTATCAACGGAGTTCACTACTTTATCAATATTGTTCAATTTATGTTCGCGTTTCCGCGATCCCTTTTTTAGGTAGATGCCTCTTAAAATTGGTCTAAAGCAATATATCAACAAATATTGCTATTATATCAACAAAAAACAATACTTTATCAATAAAGTTCACACTGTGTTCAGAATACTAAACATAAACTTCATTTGTCTGACCCCATTTATAAAGCGCGATGTACTTTATGAGCAAACTTCTACCCTTTACGCACAAACATCACTTAATGTACGCATTTCCGCATATCATCACCCCCTCAATCCCATAATTCAACCCATACAAAAAAGGCACCCCCTAAAAGAAGATGCCCTCAAAATCAATATCAAACCAATTCATTAACCTCAACTTGCGCCAAATCCCCAGCAGCCTTCACTCTTACACGTGTCGCATTACCAGGCAAGTAAGCAAGTGGCACGTCCTCAATATCAACGATTACCAAATTATCAGGATCTGCCCCAGCTTTAATCGCTTCTTGTTTTGCTTCATCTTTTGCCATTTCCAATGCTTGTTCACGCGTTAATTCTACTAATTTATAAATTCGTTCAACTTGACCACTTACTTGTGAAATAGCAGCTCCAATTGCGTTGGCAACACCTGAATGTTGTGGGCGGATCACTTCTGAAGCTCCTTTTAAGTCTTCAGGAAGTAATATGCTACCTCCACCAACAAGAATAACTGGCACATCTTCAGCGCTTGTTTTCATTTTGTCGATAGCTTCTTCAACTAGCTCTACCATTTTCTCATATACTTTATTTAATATTTCTTTATCTAAATGGGCTACTTTTGATGCGTCGCCAAGTTCGACTTTTCCAAGTGCTACAGCAACGTCTGTTGTAGTTAATGTGTCCCCACCGAAAATTAAGCTTTTTTCTGGAAGGCGATAGCCGACACTGTCAGGTCCAACTGTGAATTCTCCGTTGTCTTTAATGCGAATAATTGTACCGCCGCCAAGTCCGATTGAAATTAGGTCAGGCATACGGAAGTTAGTGCGTGCACCACCAATTTCTACTGCAAGTGAAGATTCACGTGGGAAAGATTGAATTAACACACCCACATCAGATGTTGTTCCACCTACGTCTACAACGATTGCATCTGAGCTTTTAGTTAGGTAAGATGCACCACGTAATGAGTTCGTTGGACCACATGCGATTGTAAAGATTGGATATTTCACTGCGTATTCTACGGACATTAATGTACCATCGTTTTGGCCGAAAAATACTTTTGCTTCAATCCCTTCATTTTTTAATGCATTTATGAAACCATCAGCCGCTGTTTTTGCAACATCTACAACTGCGGCATTGATAATTGTAGCATTTTCTCGTTCTAGTAATCCTACTGAACCGATTTCTGATGATAAAGAAAGCGCTACATTCTCTCCAAGAACTTCCTTCATAATTTCACTTGCTCTTTCTTCATGTTCTTTCGATACAGGTGAAAATACTGAAGTAATGGCTACAGAATCAACTTTCCCTTCGATTTCATGCGCAATTTGATACAAATGTGCTTCATCTAAAGAGACAATTTCTCTTCCATCGAATTCATGTCCACCACGAACTAAATAGATATGCTTTCCGAACGCCGCGCGTAGATCATCAGGTACACCGATTAGCGGTTTTACGGCTAAAGTTGCAGGAGCACCGATACGAATTGCCGCGATTTTATTTAGTCTTTTTCTTTCTACGATTGCGTTTGTACAATGAGTAGTTCCTAGCATTGCATATTTAATTTGTTCTCTTGGTACATTCGCATCGCCGATAATTTTCTTTAGTGCTGTATAAATACCTGTCGCTACATCTTCTGTTGTAGGCGATTTTGTTTCAGACACTACTTGATTGTTTTCATCTAAAAGTACTGCATCTGTGTGTGTTCCACCAACGTCGATTCCAATTCTGTATGTGCTCATTATAATGTCACTCCTTTTTTAGCAAGTTCTTCTACTGGAATATAGTCAACATCGTAGCCAAAGTATTTTGGTCCAACGGTTTCAATTCCTTTTTCCGTTCTCCATTTTGGATTACAAGGAATGCCGACTACTACGCATCTTGCACCGTATCGAATGCCTTCAGTTGTAATTGGAAGACCTGTTTCTGCATCAAGAACTGCAATTAAATCAGGCGTTACGCAAAGTAGACGTTGTTCTGTTTGTGCTAGTAAGTGCTCATTTTGGAAACGAACTTCTAAAGTTTCCCCCTTATAATCATTAATGCCTTCGAATGTAGCGATTCCTTTTGCAAATCCGCTTTCAGTTTTTCTATTAATGTCAGTTACTTTTCCTCGGAACAATTCAAAGCCGTTTGCACATTTTAATGCTTCTGATACTGGATCTGCGTTGTTTTGTTTAGCAAGTCTGATTGCTCTTCCTAAGTTTTCTTCAAGCTGAAGAATGTTTCGAATTCCACTATCTTTTAAATTTTTGCCTGTCATTGGGTAAATGGCAGTCATTACAGATCCACCCATTTCAATTGTTGCTGCACGGGCAATTCGCTCAGTCCATAGATTGTTGATTGTTGAAAGTACCGAAGTATTTCCTTTCTCATCAGCAAGAACCATTGGTGTTGCTGAAACTCCATCAAGGTAAAACGTAACCATTTGTAATTCAGGGAATGCTCTTCCCATACCATCTACATCAACGACAGGTATCCCTAACCTTGCTGCTAGTGCAAGAGGTAGCATGGAGTTCAGACCACCTGCTTCAATTGGCATCGTTGCATATATTTTTTTTCCTAAATAAGATTCGAGATTTTGAAATGCGACAATTGCCTCTTCTCCACTTGGTGCTTTTTCTAACATGACAGTTGGCGCACCCATCATAGCTGACGGAACAACTAACGCATCATCCGGCACTTCATCCACATCTAATAAAGTAATTTCACCATACTCCTCAATTGCTTGAAGAGCCATTAACTTACCTATGTAAGGGTCTCCCCCTCCTCCTGTACCTAGTAAGGCTGCACCTACTGCAATATCTTCAATTTCTTGTTTACCTATTTTTCTCATTTTCAGAATACCTCCAAGATTCAGAATTTTTAAGCTGTAATCTTTTCATCCACAACTCGTTTATTTTTAATAGCTTTTAAAATTAAAACACCAACGTAATAAATGATGCCACTTACTACTAGTGAATTAATAGATGGAATACCAAATTTAACAAAATAGCCAGCAGCAAATCCTGCAACCCATGCAATGAATGTCACTGGATTAAATCTCTCTGGCTCAGCCGGTAAAGTTCCTTTCTCCCTACTTTCATCCAATGCTTTTCGATGAGTTTTTAAAACAAAGTAATCAATGACCATAATACCTGCAATCGGTGGAATCATGACGCCAAGGAAAACTAGAAAATCAACGAATCGATCAAGAATACCAAGAATAGATAATAAAGTTCCGATTAAACCAATTACAAGTGTTACAATTCCACGATTTACTTTCACTTTAAAAATCGTATCGATAATATTTGTAAATCCTAGAGAAGAAGAATATAAGTTCAAGTTATTGATTTTTACTGTTGAGAAAACAACAACTGCTGCGCCAATCCAACCTGATGTTTGAAGCATAATACTAACAACATCACTAGTTTTTGCTGCGTGTGACATTAATACAGCAATCATACTTACGCCTAATTCTCCAACTAAAGTACCAATCGTCGTCATCCAAAAAACATCTTTACCGCTTCTAGCAAATCGACTAAAGTCTGGTGTAATAACAGCACCGATCATAAATCCTCCGGCAACCATTGTTGCACCAACTCCAATTGATAGTGCACCACCTGGAGGAGGAGTTCCTATTAAACTAACAATCGAATGATCACTAAGAACATTATAAACACCAAATCCTACTACAATTAGAAAAGCTGGAACTGCAACTTTTGCTGTTAGACTTAATAATTTAAATCCAAAAATTACTAAAGCAGTTACCGCTATTCCTGTCAGTGCAGCAGCAACGGGAAGTATCAATTTACCGTTAGTTGCCTCGACTAGTCCATTCGCAAATACAGAGTTCTGTACTCCAAACCAACCGATACAACAAATCGAAACGACAAAGCCGATAATACTGGAGCCATATCTTCCGAATCCAGTCCAACGAGATAATAGACTAGTAGAAAGACCTTCACGTGCTCCAGCGTATCCTAATAGGAAACTAACAATTTGTAACAAAACGCTACCGAACATAGTCGCCCAAAACGCCTGCCAAAATGTCATCCCAAATCCTAATGAAGCACCTAACATAAACTGTGATAATGTTGCTAGAGCACCAACTCGTACAAGCATAATATCCCACATCGGTAATCTCGCCGACTTCGGAACCCTAGATAGTGAATAATCATCTCCAATAGTTGATTTACTTGCCATTTCTCTAAACCTCCCCATTTTTTTAACCAATTTGTAGACTAATCTTTATTTTTCAATGCCATTCCAAAATTGATTAAACGTAATATCTAATCTTGCATAAATTTCTTCCTCACTGTGTCGGTGCATTTGCCAAAACAGCCCGTCCATTATGCATTGGAATGACAAAGCTAACGCATGACTATCACACTCTTTTATTTCGCCATTTTCAATACCTTGTCTAAAAATTTCGGAAAGAATTTTATATTCATTTAATTCCATTGAACCGAATCTTTTTATAATATCTTCCTTTATAATCTCTGGTGGAGATGTCATAAGTCGTACGATAATTTTAGCTTTAAGATCCTCCTTATATTGAAAATCGATCGCTGATTTTAAAATTGAATAAAGCTGAACTTTTTTAGATTGGTTATTTTTAAACTGTGATTCAACAATTGATAAATGCCCGTTTAACGCATCCTTATAGACAGCTAGAAAAATATCATCCTTTCCTTCAAAAAAAGCATAAACAGAAGGTGGCTTAATCCCTACTTCATTAGCAATTTCTCTAATTGTCATACCCGAATATCCTTTTTTAGCAAATAACTTTGTTGCTGCTTCTTTAATATTTTCTTTTGTCGATTTTGTTGGTTTAGTAGTCATAGTTAATACAGTCCCCCTATAAAACCTAACTAATGTATGTTAGGTAATGAGTTAAAAAAATAAGAATACTTTCTTTCACTCATATTTTTGTATTATCTATAGTTTACAACATTCTCATAACACTTAACTAATGCCCTTTTAGTAATATGAACTCTTTTTCTTTTGCTAGAATAATTTTAAATCACGGCTAACATCACCTACCTAACAAGTGTTAGGTAATTGGGTAAAAAAAATATTCTTTTCGCAGCATGGTGTTAAATGTTATTCCAACAACATCTACCTAACACACGTTAGGTAATAGAGTAAAAAAATATTCACTTGTTAGCATTGAGTTAAGTGACACCTTACAACACTTACCTAACAAACGTTAGGTAAATAGGTAAAAAAAAATGATTCCTAAACCAAGCCCTCCATTCTCTAAAAAAATGTATTGTAGCTATATTACCACCATAAAACACAGAATTCAACAATTTTTCTGATAATTTTTCAAATAAAATATTAATATAGTAAAATTAACTATTTTTAATTTATTACGAGCCATTCAAGAAACTGAAAAAGGAAACTCGATTAATCCTCGAATCTCCTTTTTCATCTACAAAAAAATTAAACTAATTTACCAATCGTCTCTTCTGTATTCTCCCCAAGCCCTGCTCCAATATGTCTATAGGTAGGAACAAATACGTTCGATTTAATTGGGCTTGCAATTTGTTTTTGATAACCACCGTTAGGCTTTGGAACATCAACGATCATATTTCGCTCAACAATTTGAGGATGCTCACTAGCTTCTTTAAGTGTAAGAACTGGTTCAACACAAGCATCTAAAAGTTCAAAAATTGATTTCCATTCGTTAAATGTTTTTGTGAGAAAGGCAGCTCTTACTTCTTCTTTAAACGCATTTTGATCTTCAGATTTTGAACTAAAGCTAAGTTCGATTAAGTCCTCTCTTTCAATTCCTACACAAAGTAGTTTTCGAAATTGTGGTTCAATACTTCCTACAGAAAAATAGCGTCCATCTTTTGTTTCATAGTAATCATAAAATGTTCCACCATTTAGCATTGTACTTTCTACCTCTGGGTTTATGCCTCCCATTAAGTAATCTGGACCCGCTAATGCGTTTAATGCAAAGCTACAGTCTGTCATACTAATATCAAGCCATTGTCCTTCACCAGTTCGGTTACGATAAATAACAGCTGATAAAATCCCGATTACACCATGTAATGAACCTCCAGCAACGTCTGCAATTTGAACCCCAGCTGGTGATGGTCCGGTATTTTTACGACCAGAATAACTTGCAACTCCTGAAATCGATAAATAATTATTATCGTGCCCTGCGCGATTTCGATAAGGACCCGTTTGTCCAAATCCTGTAATCGAACAGTAGATTAGTTTAGGATTAATCAGCTTTAATTCTTCATAGCTTAAACCTAATCTTTCCATTACACCAGGACGAAATTGTTCCATCACGATATCATATTCTTCAATTAATTTTTTTACGATATTAATTGATTCTTCCTTTTTTAAATCCAAAGCAATCGACTGTTTCGATCTGTTTATGTAACCGTGAGCAACTGAATCTTTCCCATCACGAGGGTATCCATCTCGTATTAAATCTGGTCTAGTTGGTGACTCGACGCGCAATACTTCAGCTCCAAGGTCCGCTAGCATCATCGTTGCATAAGGACCAGGTAGTAAAGTTGAAAAATCTAATATTTTTAAACCATTTAGTAAACTCATAAGTTATCTCCTTTACCACAATAAATTGACATTTCCCTTCAAATCTATGATTTACTTACTTTTATGATGATCATCACGCTCATATGTATATGAATGATATGGCAAGTAAATTTTACTTTATGACTTTAATAAATATTATTTACTATTTAAAAGAATCCCCTTCATACAGAAAACATTCGTATATTAGATTCCTTTTTCGATACAACGAAAGAAACGACTTTTAAGTTTAATAAAAATTAACAAATAATTTATTTATAGTTCCTATCAAAAAGGATATACTTAAATTATTAAATCCCTATTATAGGAGGAATGAAAAATGAACGAAACAGAATTAAAGGAATATCGTACAAATGTCATTTCATCACTAGAGGAAGAGATTGCTTACTATCAAAATCTCATTAAACTAACAAGACACAGCAGACTGAAAGAAAGCCATACATATAATCTTAAATTTATGCAAGAATTATTGGATGCTGAAAAAGCTGACCAAGGTATTTAATTATTACAGGGCGCCTTCTACTTGGAGGGTGCCTTTTTTATGTGGGGAATATTGTGTTAATTTCGAATTTCTGCGTTTATTGAGGTGGTATAAGGGTTTGATGGGGCACTTTGTTCATAATTAAAACGTTTCACTCGTTAATTGTGCAGCATTCATTGATAATTAAGCCACATCGACTGTTTTTCATGCCATGTTTACATACTATTTGTGGTTTTATCCATTAATAAACTCCGTCAAAGTAATTTATCAACGGCTATTAGCAATATATCAACGAAGAGTAGTATTATATCAACGAGCTTTAGTGTTATATCAACGAAGTTCACAACTATATCAATATTGTTCAAATAGTGTTCGTATTTTTTATTCAACGTAAAAGAAAAGCACCCCCCTAAAATAGGAAGGTGCCCTCTCACATTCTACTTATTTCAAACCAAATGCCTTAATTACATCTTGATTTATACTATTGCCTGCATCATCCCATGCACTAGCTCTTAAAGATACAGATGTTGCCTTTTTACGATTTTCGATTCTTGCTTTCCATCCGTCTTTTTCACGATTTAGATCAACAATTTCCCAAGTCTTGCCTTCGTCATATGAAACTTCTAGCGTTGCACCTTTGATTTTACCGTTTCCAGGTGCACCTGCTACAGGGATTGCTTTCAAGTCTAAATCGATCCAACGGCCTGATTTTGCATCTCCATTCATGTCAGTATCTACATTATAATCTAATGAGATTAATGGAAGATCTGTTTTATATTCTTCTTGTTGCTTAGACCAGAATGTCCACTCTGTATGCGTTTTAACAGATTTATCGAAACGTGCTGGGTCCCGCCAAGCATCACTAACTACTTTATACTGAGTATTTGCAGTTGGGAATTCAGTAAATGCGTAAATTGCTTGTCCATCCGCTGCCTTAATCAGTTTAGAACCTTGATAAAATTTTAGAGTTTGTGAACCTGGATAATTTGTTTCTGAACCTGTAGTTCCTACTCCAGAATCAGCCCATGCAGGAATGTTGATGACTAAGTTGTTTCCTGTACGATACGGCTTCCAGAAACCTTCACCTAAACGAGGACGAGCAACTGGTGAGAACCACTCTTCATCAAGTGTTTGTCCTGGTTTGTATGTTGCTAGTGGTTGACGTACTTCCCAAGCAGCATCTAATACGCTAGCTTGATGGTACCAAGAAGTACCTTTTTGAGCAGAAACCCATTCTGTTCGAACTGATGGTAAGTCTAATTTAAATTGGTAACCAACACCATTTGTTCTGTATGACGGAATATCCCAACGGAATTCCCCGCCTGCTGTCGGACGATCTGATTTATATTTCGCATTAATTTTTGCAAGTTCATTTGCTTTAGGCGAATAAGTTAAAACATTTGGAATTGCATTGTCATGGTTATCAACAAGATCATAAACGTATTTCGTATTAGGAGTACCTTTTACGTCTATTTTCGCTTTTTTAGATTTCGCAGCTTCAATCAGTTTTTTACCTTCTGTTTGGCTAATTGCTACAACTGAAATCGGCGAATCTGAAAGTGAGTAATCTTCATTTTCAATACCGACATATTCACTAATTTCTTTCGGCCCATCATTTACTGTAATAACTAATTTTGCACCTGCTGCATATGCTGCTGCAGAACGCTCTGAACCAGTTACTTCATCACTTCGATCAACGATAACTGCTTTCCCTTTAACATTTAGTCCTTTATAGTTTGCTTGCGCCCCTTTCCCTACATAAACAGCGTCTAAGTTGTATTTTCCATCTAGTAACGTACTTCCAGCTTGTGGAATATCGTCTAATTCATTGCCTTTGAAATTAATTGTCATGTAAGGTTCAATCAATCTCCAGCGAGTGTTAAATGCAAATTTTCCATTTTTAACTTTCTTAGTTGGCTCAGCATACATCTTATCAACTGTAACTGGCATCACATAAATATCACCAACACTATTACCATCTACTTCACGGTAATATTCCATTTTTCTAAAGCTTGCTTCTGTTTTATTTGGTACGTTTGCTGTAATTTCATTCGCTTTACGTGCATCCAAAGTAACAGTTTGAGGACCATTCAAGTTAATTTCTGGATTTCCTACTAGAGCAACGCCAGCATGGTCTGTTTCAGTATCAACATCCATCATCGACATTGCAGAATAAGTTCCTGGTTTTAAACGTAATTCTGTTGTGCCATCAATCGCAATAAAATCTGGTACACCATCAGGGCCAAGTAGATTGATATACGCTAACGTAGGGTTCCCGTCGCGACCAATTGCTTTTAAAGTAAGTGGATATCTTTCCTCTTCTTTAATCATAGCCGTTTGTGTATGCACAACTGTTTTACCATCAACATTTGCAGAAATTTGACCTTGGTAACGAGAACCACTAGCACCAGCATTCGGATCAAGTGTTACTGTCACTTTTGCACTACCTTTTGCTGGAACAGTTACCTTATTTGTTGAAAGTTTAAACAAGCCAGCAGGAGCATCTGCATCGTTACTATCGGTAATCTTCGCTGAAAGATCTAACGTTACTGGCTTATCGCTATCATTTGTGTACGTAATTGTTTTCTCTTTTGATGCATCATTATCATGAGGCCAAGCATAGAAACCAAAATCAAGAGAGCCTGTCGCACGTAAATCACCTAAAGTTGCTGCTGCCACATCAAGTCGGCCAGTACCACCTTCAAACGGCTTAATATAATCTAGTTTTTTAGTTGTACTCATTAAAGCATCTTTCAATTGAGATCCCGACCAATCAGGATGACGTTGTGAAAGAATTGCAGCTGCCCCTGCCACATGTGGCGTAGCCATTGACGTACCACTCATTGTAAGATAAGATCCACTACCTTGACTTGAATACTGAGAACGTGCAGCAGTTATGTCTACACCCGGTGCTGTTAAATCAGGCTTTAACCCTTCACTTCCAAAACGTGGACCTTGTGATGAGAAATAAGCAAGATTATCAGACTTATCAACTGCTCCAACCGTAAGTGCCGCATCCGCTGCTCCTGGTGCCCCTATTCCTTCACGACCTGTATTACCAGCCGCAATAACAAACAGTGAGCCTGTCTCAGCACTTAAATTATTAACAGCTTGAGACATCGGATCAGTGCCATCACTCGACTGATCACTACCTAAACTCATACTTACAACTTTGGCATTATGTGCAGCCCATTCCATTCCATCAATAATCCATGAATCAAGACCATAGCCATCATTACTTAACACTTTTCCTACTAGTAAGCTTGCTCCTGGAGCTACACCTTTATATTTTCCGCCTGATGCCGCACCTGTACCTAGTACAGTCGATGCAACGTGAGTTCCGTGTGCATGAAAGTCGCGTACATCTTCATCTGGAACAAAACTTTTCGTTTCTTTTATTTGACCTGCTACATCAGGATGCTGAGCATCGATCCCTGTGTCAAGAACTGCTACTTTTACACCTGCTCCATTGTATCCAGCATTCCAAGCAGTTGGTGCGCCAATTTGTGGAACACTTTGCTCAAGAGTAGCCTTAACACGTCCATCTAACCAAATTTTTTCAATTCCCGGTGTAACTAATGATTTTGTAGATTTCGTAGTGCTAGCAGACGGTATATTTTTCTTAACATCTTGCCAGAACTCTTTCGAATCCTTCTTATCAGCAGATAGTGCTGCTCCATTAATACTTTCAAGTTCATGAGTTTTCTTTGAAGCTTTTAATGTTGGCTTCACTGCAGAACGAGCTTTTGACTCTGAGTATTGTACAATAACAGGTAAAGTCTTTTGAGAAGCATCGTCAAAACCTTCCGCAATTAATTCAGTAATATTGAATAAATTTCGATCCAATGCACCAGAAGCTAAATAAGGCATTACTTGTTGAGGAATTACATATGTATCCTTGTTAACCGTCATGATGTGCGAACCACCACTAGCTTTATCTGCTGGCTCAACACTAATTACACTTTTTCCATCCGCAAACTCAGTTACAGTTACAACATCACCAGTAATAAGCGTAATCACATGTTTCCCCGTACTTGCTTTTGCGTTAATCCCTTGAACATTCGTTTCAACAGAACTACTATTTGCTGAATTTAAACTCACATTGCTTGTCCCAGCAGCTAGCGCTTGAAAAGTTGGAACAGCAATAAGAGCTGTTGTCATCATCGCAGTAACATACTTATTTAACCTAGGCTTTCCTGTCATCTTACACTCTCCTATTCTGATAAAATAAAAAAAGCGACTTCTAATATGAATCTATTAAAATCGATTTTAATGTTCATATTTAAACCACTCTCAAAAAAGCACTCTACATTATCAAAATATAAAGAATATTCAATTATTGGTCAATTGGGTTATTAGCGTCCCGATTTATCAACATTTCATTAAAACACTCTAACATTTTTAATCATTTTCAAATGTAATTAACCCAATTTTTTTCTCAAAAAAATTTGATAGAAATTAACTTTTCAAATTCTTATTTAGTTAAATATACCTATAACAAATCACTAAGAATACTAAAAAAGGATATACATACGACCATTTTCAAAGAAAAATAGAAAGTCTCTAAAATACCAAATCCACAAGTAAGTATCTAAAAAAAAGCGTTAGCAAATATTACTACAAATTAAAAAGCCAAGGTTCTCCCTGGCATTTAGAAATTAGACTACCTATTACAACTTCCTTTTAAAAGCAAATCCCGTAGTTATTAAGCACGTAATAAATGCAACTACCGAAACTATTATCCCAATCAATAAACCTATTGAACTCATAATCAAATCTTCACCTTCATATGAAGGTTTTAGAGTTTCCAACCAATACATAAACAAAAATGACAATATTGCATAAAAACTACTTCCTATAATACTCATTTTGAAACGGTTTCCATTTGTACCCTGATATACTTTGTTCACGATCATCCATAAAAGAAAACTTCCAACAATAGCCAAAACCATAACTAGCAAATGCATAAAAGGAATTATGTGAAACCCTAAAATGAAGAGAATAAGAAGTGTAATGAAAAACAATGCTGCATTCATAACAAATAAGAAAAATCCTGCCTTCCAATAGTTTTGAAACCAACTAGAATTTTTCAATTTTATGATCAGTTTATGATTATCGTCAATCATAACTGATAGTTGATCTTTCTTAAATAGAATTATGACCACGCAAATTAAACCTATTAATAAAAATAAAGTCAATGCCACATTACCTCCAAATTTGCGACTTCTTTTACTTAATCATAAAATGAAATATATTCCAGAAGTTAATTAAACTATGAACTTAATGTGAAAAATAAAAATAGTTAAAACCGCGGTTGTACCTTTATAACATAATTCTTTCACAAAAATATAACAAACATAAAAATTATGCTCTAATAATTCGACTATCATAAAATATAAACATAGTTGAGATTTAGAAAAGTAGAAATGGAATACAAAACACGGCTCATTTTTCACAGAGTTCTGAGCTCATTATTGATGTCTAAGCTTGTAATAATCAAAAGAAATATGATGCCCAGATCGATTATGTTATTAAACTTGAAAACATTTATCAACATAATAAAAGGGAATTAAATGATACAGAAAAAATAAAGAGATCAGAAATTGCTATTGTAGTCTATAAAAATGGAAAATATATAAATCTAATTTATGATTTAAATAAACCGGATCAAATTGATTGCTTTTACAAAAAAACAAAGGATTCAACTTATATACGCTATTTAAATACGGATAAAGAAATAAAGCTGGTAGAAAAGTATTTAAGGAAAGATGACTACATAGAAAATACTAGTAGAAAATAGTTTCAAAATAAGCTCATAGAATAGTAAAAAAGGAATGAAGATAAACTAATACTTCCCTGTCATCTTCATTCCTATAATTTTAGTATTCTATTCTTATTCTCCATCACTCAATATTACTAACCTCCAACACAATCTCAATCTTTCGCTTCTTTTTTTCAATCATTTTAGAAATAAAATCACTAAAATCCTCTTTATTATTCTTTTCGTTTTTTCTTGTTTCTCCACTAATTGCAGCGATTCGATAAAGAATCTTCAATTGTTCCATATGCTCATTTAGACTCATATTTGATAAGTCCTCATACTGCTCAATTAACCTTTTTCTAAAAATTATTTCTAAGTCATCACTTGTAGCAGTTTCATTTGAAGTATTTTTTCTAATATAGATTTTATCTGTAAATAATTTATCTGAACCTCTTTTTGCAATAAAAGGAATATAACGATTTTGTTCGGGGATGTAAATAATGAAAAAGGTTTTGCCACTAAAGTATCCGTACATTTCATTTTCGTCGTAATCAATTTGTTGAAGGTGATAAGTTAAAATGGAAGGTAAATAGCCATTTAATTTTCTTTGAAAATCAGTTGGATCCTTTATCTCTTCTTTGAGAATTCCTACTGGATGATTATCATCATTTACGCCAAAAATGATTGACCCTCCACCAGAGTTCGCCATTGCGATAATTAATTTAGCGATTTGATCCTCTCTAACGAATGTTTCTTTAAAGTCTAATGCATTATTTTCTCCAAATGATTGTTCAATCAGATTTTTAAGCGAAGCAATATCGAAATTCTTATCAGCATAATTAAACGTATTTAAAAATTCCTGCTTATAAATCGGCCTTTTAACCATATTTCCACCTAGTCTCATATTTTTTTAAATCTAAACTAGATCTGTTATTACATTTAATGTTCGAAAAAAAGAAATGGCAACTATTAACGCTAGAAATTTTTTTGGTAAAAAATACAAAAAAAGCCAAAGCATTCAGCCATGGCCTCTGGTACGATTATTTTAAAAGTCGCTAGGAAATATTCTTCGTTTAAAATGATATTCAACCGAGCGATTATTGAACAGATTACTATAATTTACTTTAATCTTCTTAACTTCTAACTGTTTAACTTTTTCTTCTAATGAGAGTTTATCCGCCTCGGTTAATTTTCCATCCCCAGACAAACTAGAAATTTCATCTAATAATTCTTGAATTCTTTCATCACGATATTCTTTTTCTTCGTTTTGCTGATAAATTGTCATCTTAGTGTGAAGGATTGAATTGACTAATTCATCTGCTCCACCCGAAAGCCTATTTAAGATTAATAGCTGTTCATTTAATATTTCATTATCCAAGTCATATGGATACCTTAGTTGATGATCAATTTCGCTCCAGCCTTCTTCAAAAATTGTTCTTACTTGAATTTCGGCTAAATAGTTTACTTTTGTCATTTGAGATTTAATTACGTAATGCCACGAGCGGTATCCAGCATCGTGAACTAGAAACTGGAACTTTTCTTCTTCAATATGCTGTTCACTCGTCATATCACCCAAGCGGTGATAAATGGTCGCTTTTTCATGTAAATTCCAATTTTGCCTAATTGTTTTATCTATATCCGCTGCTTGATATTTATATAAATGTAATGCTCTTATTCCAATCAAATCCGTAATTTCAGATTTATAATTCGAAACATTTATTTCATATGCAGGATCGGATTTCTTACCTTTTATCGTCTTTCGAATAATTTTCTCAATTAAATGGTCAGGATATTTAATTCTCGATTTGACTGTATGTATTTCAGGATTTTTACGAAGTATTTCTGAAATAAATGTAGCCACAGTCTCAAGATTCGGTATTTCTGATATGTATTCTTTGTATATTTCAGTATATGTAGACCAATCCAAGCAATAATGTTCAAAATCTTGTTCATCTATTTTATATTTTTCAAAGAAATGTTTTTGATTATCTATTAGGCCCATTCATTTTCTCCTTCTAACAATGCATAACCATATCCTACCATATTTATGACAGAAACATACTTTTTCAATTTAATTCTCTGTTAAAAAGCCAAAGCCATAATCCGCCCAAATTACGCGTGAAAACAATGTAGTTTTTTGTATTATTTTGTCGATTAAAGTCTATGAACAATGAAATCATTGATTTTATTGGTGCAAAATAACCCGGTTGACCATGACGTTGGGCTAATAGATAATATTCCTTAGATGTGGCCCATAAACATTAGAGTATACAGTATTTTTGTATCAGGAAATGCATAGTTACTTAGTTGGAAAGATAACTTTAATTTAAAAACATTTGATAAGAAAGGTGGATACAAATGAAATTTAAAAATGATGTAGAAGTTCAATAATACTTTAGAATTAACTTGTTACTATTTTAAAACTATTAACTTAGAAGAGGATTATTTTTCTATTATTTTAATCCTTTATAAGCTAATACATACTTTAGATACATAATCGACTATTTGGTCGATTTTTTTATTGTGGAAAATAGCGATACAACTCATTTTTAATCAGATTGACCATATTTAATTTATAATTTTAACTAATTAGCCAAGAAATATTAAGTCTATTTAGGCTTATTATCCAATGACTTTCTATATTCAAGCATTATATTTAGTGTAACAAGCATTTGATCATATTCATTTCGCATCTGTTCGACCTCAGCTATTTTTTGAGAAATCCATTCAATTCTTTCTTGATTAGTACGAGTATTTTCATCCTTATCCTGTAAGATTTCTTTTAATTCAATTAAAGAACAGCCCACATTTTGAAATTTTTTTATGAGTTTCAGGCGTTCAATCGCTTCGTCTGAATAATTACGATAGTTATTTTTTTCTCTTTGTACGTGACGACTATCCAACAAGCCTTCCTTTTCATAAAAGCGAATAGTGTGGACTGTTAAATCCATTTTATTAGCTAACTCATTAATCCTCAATTTATTTCCTCCTAAACGTCTTGCCTTAGAGTCAACTCTATAGTTTATACTACATTTGTTCAATCAATACTACAACTCAACATTTTAAGGAGGATTATCTTATGAAAATATTTGTAACTGGAGCAACAGGATACGTCGGTACTGCTGTTGTACAAGAACTAATTAGTGCAGGTCATAAAATTGTCGGGCTAACTCGATCTGAAAATGGTGCGGCGAAACTAAAAGAAGCCGGTGCTGAGGTGCATGGAGGTGAACTTAACGATCTTGAAAGCATTTATAGTGGTGCCGTCGCTGCTGACGGTGTAATCCATTTAGCGTTTAATAATGATTTCTCAGATTTTGCTAACTCGCTAAAAACTGATTTAAGCGTCATCGAGACAATCGGAAAAGCATTAGAAGGAACTGGAAAGCCATTTGTGACCACTGCTCACTTCAACGGAACGGCATCAGATAATGCAGTGATTGCTCTAGGAAATAGAGGTGTAAGATCTTCAGTCGTGTCACTTGCTCCTTCCGTACATGGTATTGGTGACAAGGGCTTTGTTCCTAGTTTAATCAATATAGCACGTGAAAAAGGTTTTTCTGCCTATATCGATGAGGGATCAAATCACTGGACAGCTATTCACCGACTTGATGCCGCACGTCTGTACCGCCTTGCATTAGAAAAAGCTCCTGCTGGTACACTTCTAGATGGAGTGGCAGATGAAGCAGTGCCATTTCGTGACATAGCAACAGTCATCGGTAATAAACTAATTCTACCAGTTGTCAGCATTTCACCAGAAAAAGCAATTGAGCACTTTGGATTTCTAGGTACGATCGCTTCTGTCGACATCCCTAGATCAAGCGTACAAACTCAAGAACTTTTAGATTGGCAGCCAATTCATCCAAGTTTACTAGATGATCTTGAAAATGGTCACTATTTTAAATATTGAACAGTATCTATGATTGTCTTAAAAAATAGATAAGAACTCGCTAGATTGTTAAACTTTCTAGCGGTTTTTTTGTTTTATCTTAAGTTGCAGCCATGTTTCATCGAATTATTTTTGGATTTGAGATTATTTTATGTGAGACATAAGAGGGATTGATAGATTTTGAAGTAAGCCAGTTTTAACTTTAAGTAGAGTTCACAACATTTAATGAATTTAATAGCTTTTTAAAATCGATAATTCAAGTTCTTTTCTACTCGCTAAATTAGCACTGATGCGAACAAACGACCTATACGCTGTATATTTTTAAATAAAATTCATAAATTTTCAAAAAAAACTACTTTTAATAGAATAGATGTTCGTGTATAATAAAAACATCCAAACAAAACAGAACATACAATCTCGATGGAAAAGCAGAACAAAAATCGAACAAAAGGAGATGTGACAAATGGAAATTATCATTTTATGTAGTGTCTTATTATCTTGGTGCATTTTAGAAGGTTTTAACAAATTTGTAGTAAATCGATGAGAACGAAGAAAGGAAATCTAACGACAATTAAGTTTGAATATTACTGCCTAAACAGAATCAATTAAAAAAGTGCTCTTCATATTTGAATAAAGAGCACTTTTAACGTTTTTTATTTAGCTATGAATTCTTGTAATTCTTTAATAAGTATTTCTGCACCATTTTTACTAACTATAATCTTGCCGCTATCAAACGAAAAATTATTTTCATCAACAACACCAGTTACCATACAAGCATTAGATGCAACAAATTGTTTAAGGATAATTTTATCTTCATCAACGAACACCTCAAAGGGTTCATATTTATTTAGGTTTAACATATTTCTTAATTCTTTTGGTAGGACAATTCTTCCTAAGTCGTCAAGTCTTCTGACGATACCACTTAGCCCTGACGTTTCATCATACTTCGTAAGAATAATCATCCCGTCTTCAAAATGAATTTCAAATGGAGCGTTATTCCCTAAATTCATTGTAATTCTCAGTTCTTTTGGTAGAACGATTCTACCTAGATCATCTAGCTTTCTAATAATTCCAGTTGATTTCATACTTGCAACTCCCCATTTATTTCTCTCTCTATTTTTATATGCTCAATATAATTATTGAGTTTAGTATAATAATACCAAATTATTTTAATTTTCTCTCTACTTATATCGACTCATTTTTTTTAATATTAATACAAAATAGAAAATATTTCATTGATTTTTTAATAATTCTGTCAAACTCTTTTGTTATTAACAAATTATGGAAAAAACTTTAGAATTAACTCATTAAATCACATAAAAAAAGAGTTAATCAATGAGCAATGAATTACCCCTAATCAACTCTTCCTTAATTTAATACTATTATCTTGAATAGCCACCGAGACTTTGTTCAGCCATTTGAACTAAACGTTTTGTAATCTCTCCACCTACTGAACCATTTGCACGAGACGTTGAATCTGGACCTAAATGTACTCCAAATTCTGTTGCAATTTCATATTTCATTTGCTCAATTGCAGATTCAGCATTTGATGAAACGTATTGATTTGAAGATCTGTTTGCCATGATATGTAGCCCCTTTAATTAATATTTTCTGATATAAAAACTATCAGATTGCTGTTAGTATTTCATATTGAATTTAAAATATTCATCAAATACTTATTTCTATAACTTTTTGAATGTTTCAACCTAAATTAAGCATCCATCTAACACTTAAGATATTAAATTACATTGCAAAGATTGTCAGTTTATTTCCCCAAAAATAAAATGATTGTTAATTGTCATCGAATCTATGATTTATCACATTAAATAAAACTTTCCATATATTATATTAAGATATTTTTAAAATTCTGAAAGGCAGGTGTAACAAAATGAAATTAGATGGCATCTTTGAAGGCGGAGGAGTTCGAGGTATTGGACATGTTGGCGCTATTTGTGCCTTAGAAGAAACAGGATATGAATGGGCACGTTTAGCTGGCACTTCTGCAGGCGCAATTGTAGCTGCTCTTCTAGCAAGTGGTTATACTGGAAAAGAATTAAAAGTAATTATGGAAAGTCTAAATTATAAGAAATTTATTACAAAAACATGGTTACACTATTTACCCTTAATAGGATTAGCTTTAAATGTCTTATTTAAAAATGGATTATATAAAAATGACTTTGAAGAAGAATGGTTGGATTCTTTATTATCTAGAAAAGGTATTCGCTTTTTCGATGATCTAGAAGAAGGAAAACTAAAAATCATTATCTCTGATATTAGTAATGGCAAAATGGTAGTTTTACCTGATGATCTACCTGAATATGGCTTAACTACGAAAGATATTACAATCGCTCAAGCAGTTAGAATGAGTGGTACAATCCCCTTTTTCTTTCAACCAATTAAATTAAAAACTCCTTACTTTAATTACCCAATTTTACTCGTCGATGGTGGTATACTAAGTAATTTTCCAATTTGGATTTTTGACGACCATCAAGATTGGCCAACATTTGGTTTTCGTTTAATAGATGATGAAATTATCGGTAAACCGCTAGAAGGCCATACCCCTATCTCTTTTTACAAATCTATCTTTATAACGATGAGACAAGCACATGATCTACGACATCTAACAGCAGAAGTAAACGAACGAACAATAAAAATCCCTACAGGTGACATCTCAAGCACTGATTTTTATTTAACTAAAAAAGAAAAAGAAGCACTTTTCACAAATGGATACCAGTCAGCTAAAAAATTTCTTACGACTTGGGATTTTGAAAAGTTTAAACACAATTATCCTTCTGAGCCCATTTGTAATAAAGTGAATAGTTTTTAATATCTAAACAACGTAATCCTTTCTAGATATTCATAGAAAGGATTACGCTTTTTCTTTTCTTATTTAATTCATTTAACTCTTATCTTAGTTTCTCCTTCAATGTATGAAGGATAAGATTCTAGCCTAATTTTTAATGGATTTGTGTAGTTTTTTGGAGAAACAGTAATGTTATAAACTTGCCTACCATCATCATGATATTCTCCAGATTCTGAACTTCTTTGCAATTCTTTTCCATTTGCATCAATTATTGAACCAAACAATAAGTTATTAAATTCTTTTTTGGGGATTAAAGTGAACTTTAATACTTCTCCTTCTTTTTTAAAGTCAGTTAAATAATTACCTTTTGGCTGTTTCAGTATTTTTTGTTTCTCAGTATCAACTACAAGATATTCATCTTCCTTATCAATAGCCTGAAGCCCATTTATGACCAAATATATTTTTTTTGGATCTTTAAAATAATTACTTTGAAGATAGTACGTTTTTTCTGAATCACTAGCTCCTCCTTCACTCATTCCATTTCTAGACCACACTTCACCATTTTGGTCGACAAGTCGAATGTCTGGGAAGTCTAATATTTCTTTAGTATTTGTTGGATCCATTTCAACGTTTAGTGCTATTCGAAGTGGAAAGATTGTAACTTTCTTTATTTTTATTTTTTGCCCTTTAATTGCGACGGTTTTATTTAGTTCATAAACCTGATTATTTTCTTTAAGTTTTTTTATTGAAAATGGAATTGAAAACTGTTCTATTTCCTCTTCACTCTTAACTTTTAAAACTAATTTAAAATCTTTTTGCTCATAAGGCTGATTAAATTCGCATTCAACTGTGCTAGTATGTGAGCCTTTATATTCATTAGGACCTTCAAACGATACACCGTTTACAGGTAATTCTTTTCCATCTGCCGATATAAGGTTCGCTACATTTATTTCAAAATTTTGCTTTTTTGATTTATCGTTAATCGTATAAAACACCACAATTTGTTGTTCATCAGCAATAACTGAATCAATTGTAACTTTAACACCGTTCTTTTCTTGAGATACATTAATCTTTTGAGCATATTTATTTTCGACAGCTGCTAGTAATCCTTTATCATCTCTCTCACGAATCATCTCAACGATTTTCTCCATACCTGGAACTTTCGTAATATAATCAGCAAAAGTTGGAGATACACGAATACCAGCGAGAATCCCAAATATAAATATCGAAGCAGCAAGAGTATACAAAATCTTAGTCATTCGCTTCTGTTTATGTATTTTATTGCTATCTTTTCCTCTTTGAAAACCAATTTGTATTGCCTCATCAATTTCATCAATTGGTAGATCAATGTTTTCGTATTTCTGTTTCCAATCTTTTAGTTCATTTTCTTCTTTTTCAAACACGGCCATTTTCTCCTTTCTCTTCAAGGATTCCACGTAATGAACTCAATGCTTTATTTAACCAGGTCTTCACTGTACCTTCTGGGCGATTCCACATAATTGCAATATCTTTGATTTTTACATCGTGAAAATATTTTAAATGTAATAGCTGTCGCTGTGTTTCATCGAGCCTGGACATTGCTTCTTCAATCTCAATAGATTGATAATCTTCGTTCGTTCCTTGCTGCATAATATATTCATCGTCGAAAGTTACTCTTTTATTTTTCTTAATATAATCCTGACAATAATTAATCATAATTCGAATAAGCCATGTTTTTACATAACTTGGTTCTCTCAATGTTTTAATATTTTGATAGGCGCGGAACGTTACTTCTTGAATTGCTTCAATCGCCTCATCTTTATTTTTCAAATAAGCAAGCGCAGTTTTATATAATGACAATTTATGCTCATGCATAATTGATAAAAATGCCTCTTTATCGCCTTTGATAGCCCTTTTCACTAGACTATAATCCTGCAATTTCAATCCCTCCATCTCGCTGTTCTATACATTAGACTCCTGAGAGCTAAAAAAGTTTTAATTTTTTTATAAAAATTAAAATTCCTTAAAAAAAATCAACATATCTTGTAATTATACATACTTCACCTTTTTATTGAGCGTTACTTTCTACCTATGTATGTAATTCATTCTGAATTAAAGAAAACACCCACAACTTATTTGTTGCGGGTGTTTGAGTTGAAGATTTTCCAATTTTAAATGCAGATCTTCAACTTAAAAACATTCAAATAAAAAAGACATGAGCATTATACTCATGTCTTTTTCTCAATCTATTAATCTATCTAGATCTGTTTTTTCGATTGCGTAAGAAAGCCGGAATATATGAAGTTGAGTCTTCCTTCTCTTTGTATCGGCCATATTCTTGTTGCTCGTTATAGCGATTATAGTCTTGTTGCTCCGTATAACGATTATTGTCTTGACGTTCAGAATAACGGTTGAAATCTTGCGGTTCAGAATATCGACCGTAGTCTTGTTGTTCGTTCAATCGATTATATTCTCGTTGCTCATTATTACGATTAAAGTCTTTTTGTTCATTGTATTGTCCATAATCTTGTTGTTCTGAGTATCTACCGTAGTCTTGCTGATCTGTGTATCTTCCATAATCTTGCGGTTGATCTACACGATATCTTTGTTCTTGTTGGAATCTTTGCTCTCTATTGTATAAGCTAGGTGCTTCTTCTATTGGTCTAGAAGGCGTTCTTACCATTTTATCTTCTTTATCCGCAAATCCCGTAGCAATAACAGTTACAATAATTTCATCTTTTAAGCTTTCATCGATTACCGAACCGAAAATCATATTTAATTCTTCATGGGACGCAGAAGCAACGATATCTGCAGCTTCTTGTACTTCAAATAGACTTAAATTACGTCCACCAGTGATATTCATGATTACACCGTGAGCTCCATTAATTGAAGTTTCTAGTAAAGGAGAATTTAATGCCTTCTGAGCAGCGATCGTAGCACGGTCCTTACCTTTTGCAATCCCAATTCCCATAAGGGCTGTCCCTTTATGAGACATAACTGTTTTTACATCAGCAAAGTCAAGATTGATTAATCCTGGTACTGCGATTAAGTCAGAAATACCTTGAACACCTTGTCGAAGTACATTATCCGCTTCTCGGAATGCTTCTAGCATCGGTGTTTTTTTATCAACAAGCTCTAATAATCGATCATTTGGAATAATGATTAATGTATCAACTGCTTCCCTAAGCTCTTTAATTCCACCTTCAGCATTTGTTGCACGCTTTTTCCCTTCAAATTTGAATGGACGCGTTACTACTCCAATTGTTAATGCGCCAAGCTTACGAGCAATTTTCGCAACTTCAGGTGCTGCCCCTGTACCTGTTCCGCCGCCCATTCCGGCTGTAACGAAAACCATGTCCGCACCTTTTAATACATCCTCTATTTGCGACTTACTCTCTTCTACAGCTCTTCTTCCAATTTCAGGATTTGCACCCGCTCCTAAACCACGCGTCAACGCTGCGCCGATTTGCATCGTAATTTCCGCTTTTGATTGCTTTAATGCTTGTGCGTCTGTGTTAAAGGCAATAAATTCAACACCCTCTACTCCGTCTTCAATCATGCGGTTAACGGCATTGTTCCCACCGCCGCCAACTCCAATAACTTTTATCCTTGCAAACTGTTCTATACCATCAAATTCAAACATGATCATTCCTCCTCGTCATTCCGATCACATAATTTCACGTTTTTCAAAGAACCATTTATTTTCATTCTAAGATTTATCTTTTTATGTACTGTATTATGCTTTAGTAGTTTAGAATTAAACAATTCGCTTCTAGACATAGAATTGTCCTAATTCCCCTAACCCTACTATACTAGAAAACTACTTGTTATCTTTTTGATAATTTTTCCTTAATATACCTTTAACTAAATCATGTATTTTAACATCTTAATGTAATATCTCTCTCATCTTCGTAATAAAACATCAATCAAAAGATACGTACAAATTATATAATTCTTTTCTTTTTAAGTGAAATCCTCTATGAATAGAGCGCTTAATCAAAGAAATCAAAAATGATTATGTGATATGATTCACAAATTATACATACTTCATCTCTCAAATAAAGCTACATGTTAGTAAAATATAGGTATATAGGAAATTACGTCTATATTTATTTACAAAATATGTTGCTAAAGGAGAGAGAGAGTATGAAAAAAATTTTTACAAGTTTAATTGTTTTAGTTTGCTTCTTTACGAGTTTCTCTATCCAGATCAAAAAGTCGTATGCCTATAATACCTTCGGCCACAAACTGGTTAATGGTGTAGGTCATTATGGACAAAACAGACAATATTATTTTCTAGATAAATCAATTGGTTCAGAAAAACAAAAATTTAGGGATGCAATGGAAAAATGGATTTATGGTACTATTACAACCCCTATTTCTTTTAGAGAAACTACAACCAAATCATCTTCTGTTCTTGATGTATATAAATTTAATACAAAGGACGAAGGAGTAGCTGGTATCACATATTTTATGTATGGAAAGAAAAATGTTGATGCCTCCAAAACTGATTGGTACTGGGCATATATAGATTTACAATCTGATACTTATAGTAAATTAACAGATTGGCAAAAAAGATTGGTTCATGCGCATGAGATAGGACATGCATTCGGTTTAAACCACACAAATATTTATGGTAATTTAATGAATCCAAATGGGAACAATTCAACTACCAATATTCCTTTAAATGATCAATTTAACGGTATAAATTTTATGTATAAATAAGGAGGCATTGCATTGAAAAAAATATAATTATTTTTAGTTTTATAGTTACATTATCTATTTGTTCCCTATTTTACTTTTATACTTTTCCGAAACCAAATAAACAAAATAATGCCTCAATCGTCTTAGAGGATAATAAAGAGCTAAAAAAAGATTTAGATGATAAAAATGCTAATTCAATAATTAATAATGTTAATAACAATGACCTGTCTAAAAATAAAATAGAAACTGTAGTTACTAGTGCATCACTCTTTGGAAACTTTGATAGAGTTCAAGACTTGATGAAAGATTCCGATTTAGTCGTAAAAGGTACTGTCAAAGCTACAGAACCGTATGTTAAAAAAAATAATGAAGGAATTTTAAGACCATATACTAAATTAACTTTTAAAATCAAACATGTTATATCGGGAGACAAAAAGCTAAAAGGTAAAACAATATCGATTTTAGAGTATGGAGGAATAATTTCAAAAAAAGATTTCGATCTAGATAAAAAGTTCGATAATATATCTAATTCCGAATTACAAGAAAAACTTCAAGTATCTATAGATGGAGTTCCCAATTCTAAAGCTGGACAGAATATGGTCGCTTTTTTGGTAGATGATAAAGATGTCTTAGATATAGAGTCAAAGCTATACGGAATAAGAGGAGCATACAAAGGCAGATTTACTCAGGAAACTAAGACGAAGAGATTCAAACGTGGTATACCTAAAAATATAAGTACAGAAGAAGAAAAAAAAGAGTTAGAAGTAAATGATGAAGTGACAGAATTAAATAATCAAATAGAAAGCTAATTTCATATCATTTCATATAAAAAGGATTTAAAATAACCAAGCTCTTTTCCCTCTAAAAACTCTACAAATATGATTTCGTTCTCTTCATATCAGTAATCAAATAAAGATTATTCTTCTTCATATTTTCTAAAAGAAGTTCTGCTTTCGTACGCTCTCCTTTCAACACTTCCAATTTTTGTTGCGAAATCCCCACTAGTTATAAAAAATCCACTCTACCATGAATAGCCTCAATTCCTTGAGGCTCTGTATCATTAGCTAATAGTAAGGCAGTGATTTCTGAATTAACTCCTAGATTTATACTTTTCCGTTCCCAGAATTTATTTATCAACAAAGAGCTCGTTCGCAAGGTAGTTAAACAAGCTTTTTTACTAAACAACTTATTTCCTCGAATTAATAATGCCATAAAGAACAATATCTTCGAATCTTCCATTCTTAACTATATGATCTTTCATTGTACCTTCGTAGAGCATTCTACAATTTTTCATTACTTTTCCGGATGCTGGATTTGATGCGAAATGACGTGCATAAACTCTATGAAAATCTTTTTCCTTAAAGACAAATTCAATGACTGCTTTAGCTGCTTCGGATGCATATCCGTTTCCCCAATTTGCCTCGGCAATCCAATAGCCCATTTCACCATGCTTAAATTGCTTTTGATTTGAAATACCGATTGCTCCGTATAATTGTCCAGTCACTTTGTCTGTAATTGCGAATTCATACTTACTGTTTTCTTTAAAATTTTCCTCGTGGCTTTCGATCCAAGATAAAGCACATTCTATAGTGTATGGATTTGGTAGACTTAATGTACTCTTATAAACATTGTAATTATTGCACATCAATGCTATTTCTTTTGCATCTGATTTTTTAAATAAGCGTAAACGTAATCTTTCTGTCTCGATCATTCTATCTGTTTTACTATAAATCATCGTCTCACCCCAACTAAATTAAAAATTTAGTAATTGATTCTATATAGAGGCTAAAAATCCTCTTTTTATTCAACAAAACTGAACTTCTATTTCAGGATATTGAGATAATTTCTTTATAATATGATGATTTAAAATAAAAAAAACTGGATAATCATATTGACTATCCAGCTAAAAAGTAAATTGCCCCTTTCAACGTATTCTATTTCTCAATTAAATCTGACTTCTTATGTTCTTCAGCCCAATTCTGAATCCCGTCGTCCTCATCTAATTCAATAATTACGTCAGTTACCCCATTTTCTTGCATAATTTTTTCTTCTAATCTGTCTTTTATGTCATCGGCTTGTGCAACTGTTAAACTAGGGTCAAGTTCAATTTCCAATTCAACATGTAAATCTTCGCCTTCCTTTACAACTGTTAGAGCTTGAATATCTTTTACGTCTGGATCGTTCATTACCATTTCGCCGATTTTGTCTTCCATTTCTTCGTCGGATTCTCCAATTACACCAGCAGCATTATCAAGAAATACCTTTCCAACTACTATGAACATTAAAAGACCGATGATCACGGAAGCAATACCTTCAGCTTGATGAAATGGTGTAAAGTAAGCAATGATTACCGCAATCATTGCTAGTAAACCGCCAAGCGTTGCAACAGTATCTTCTAAGAACACTAATTTTGTAGCTGGTTTAGCCTTTCCCATATTAGCCATCGCTTGGGTAACTACTGCAAAACCCGTTGGTTGAATTCCTAGTTCATGATTAATTTCCTTCATCGCTTTAAATAATACAAATGATTCAAGAACTGTTGAAGCTGCTAAAATAACAAGAGTTATGATTAATCCTGAAGAGTGTGTCGGATGGATGATATGATGAATTCCTTCGACAATCGTTTCATATGCCATAATTCCTACTATTAATACGGCTCCAAGTAAAACTAGATTAACTAGTCGGCCAAATCCATTTGGAAACCGATCCGTTGGTGCCTTTTTACTTAGTGCAGAGCCACTAAATACAAAAAGTTGGTTTGCTGTATCAGCAGCACTATGCATTGTTTCTGCGAAAAGCGCTACACTTCCTGTCATACCAAAACCAATTCCTTTAATTATGGCGATTACAGCATTAACTATGGCTGCTAATAATGCAGATTTATTCCCTTTCTTTAAAAGCAGTAAAAATTCTTTCATTATCTTCTCCTCTTATTTCGTATTTCTATATTATGTATTTTTATAACTTTTTATTAGCTAACAGCTGCAAGCTCTAATCAATTCAAAGATGTTTTCAAACTAAATTGGAAAGTTATGTAATTTAATAGTACCACAAGTTCTTCTCATTCTTCGTGTATATGCAACAAAAATTTAAACTGAATTGAGTTATTATAGTCGGAAAAATAAATAGAAATCTAATAGATAAATCGAGATAATTCCCAATGTTATTCCTAAAAACAAATAAAATATCCTACTTAATAAACGCTTTTTTTTATTTAAAATGGAAACCCACAAACAAATTAACCCTAATAACATGATTGGAACTGTTAGTAACAGAATCAACATCTACATTCACGTCCCTAATTGAGATTTCACATTTTAATCGAATTGTTTCTGTTTGTTTAGAAAACCCTTAATTTATATGAGTATTATTATATAAAGATTACTAATCGTTTCAACTGATGTAAGAACTATTTTACCAAAAATTTTAATCATCTATTTCTTCCAATGATGTGAATGCATTCTATACAAAGATATATCAATTAAATTCAAATAAAATATTGACCCCAACCTTAGGTCATATCCCATAGTAAAGGTCGGAAAGGGGGAAATTATGAGACTAACAGTTAAAGATTTATCAAGTATCGCTGGTGTTTCCATTAAGACACTATACCATTATCATAAAATTGGATTACTAGTTCCTTTTGAAATCGGAGAAACAGGCTACCGTTACTATTCTTTAAATATGATCTAGATCGCTTACAGGAAATTCTTTTTTATAAAGAATTAGACATTCCATTGTTAGAAATTAAAAATTTGTTAGATGAAGAATCAAATAGGTCAACTACTCTTGAAAAACAATTAGCTCTTTTTGAGAAAAAAATTAACCGATACGAACAATTAATTCAAACGGTAAAAACGTCATTAAATTATGTAAATAAGGGAGAAAAAATGGAGAAAAATTTAATGTTTAAAGGATTTGAAAGAGAAGAAGATTGGAAAAATGCGCTCGAAGAACAGAATAGTTATTTAGAGGAAACATATAATGTTTCACTGGATGTAAGTGCGATTGATGTTGAAAGAATGAATTTAATGGCAATCGAAGCACAAAATTTCCAAGTCAAAATGGCAGATTTTCTAAAAGCAGGAGTAAAGTTTAACGATCCGATTGTACAGAAAGTAACTTCTACACATATACAATTTTTAAATAAAAATGGACATGTAATTAGTAAAGAGGATTTTGTTAATCAAACAAAGTTTTTCCTGCATGAAGATTTTCATAGAGATTTATTGGAAAATCAACAGGTTGGATTATCTTATTATTTAGTAGCCGTTGCAGAAAATTTATAAAGATACTTTAGACAGCAAGAATATTACTCTTGCTGTCTTATTGTTTTCAAAGCTTCCTATTTTAGTTAAAATCACATTATTTTAACAACGCTTCATATACGGCAGTCGCTACAGCTTTGTATTGTCCTGTAGCAAAGTCATCCCCTTCAAACTTGTTCGGATTTGTTGCTGGATCAATGACTGGTGAATGTTTTTTGTTCGTCAATAAAACAATACCTAAGTCATTATCTGGATCGATAATTGTCAGAGTACCAACCCATCCAGTATGGCCAATCGCATTTGGACTTGCGTACAATCCAAATGTAGATGCCATACTAGAAGAACCATTTCTTCTCCATCCTAAACCGTAAGTTGGATTTAAATCGGAAGGTGCTGTAAACTGATCAACAGTCTTTTGATCAAATAGTTTTACTTTGCCATATCCACCTCCGTTTAGCATTACTTGTAATAGAACAGCTAAATCGTTTGTCGTGGAGAAAAGTCCCGCGTGACCAGAGACACCGCCCATAGAGTAATAAGCTTTTTCATCGTGAACTTCACCTTGTAAAGTATATGTACGAATATTTGGGAAGGAGATGACACCGTCACGAGTATTCCCTTCTAGCTCTGTTGCCGCAAAATCTTTTGGTTTAAATCCTTTTTGCAACGGATTAAACATAGTGTGCTTTAGACCTAGTGGCATATATATCGTATTTTCAACATAATCGTCAAGTCGTTGACCAGTTACTTTTTCAATAATAAAACCAAGGATCATATAATCTACATCACTATAAATATTTTTCGTACCAGGTACATATTCAAGTGGTGTTTCAGCGATCTTCTCTAATGTTTCATTACGATCTTGTGTATATAAAGATCCGGCTACAGATAGATTATGATATTGTGGGTCAGCAGGGAAGCCTGCAGTGTGATGTAAAATATCGATTAAGCGTAAAGTATCCTTCCCTTTAATCACATCAGTTGGTTTGTCTTTAAAATTTGGAAAATATGATTGTACAGTTGAATTTAGGTCTATTTTCCCTAAACTAACAAGATGTTGTAAAGCGAAGTTAACCGCATACATTTTTGTGTTTGACGCTAAATCAAACATTGTAGTAGTCTTCATTTTTTCAGGATGTTTCAGTGGTGTTAGTCCATCATATTTTTTCGCATAACCATATGCAGTGTTTTTTACGATTTTCCCATCTTTGATAATCATTAGAACTGCACCAGGAAAACCATTGTCTACGTCTTGTTGGATCAATTCATCTACTTGTTTTAGTTTTTCAGATGAGAATCCGACTTCTTCAGGCCGTTTAACTTTCTTTAATACAGGAAAGTTCTCACTATTTTTGGTTTGTTTCATTCCATTCACCTCCGCTTGAATTGAGGTTTTGTCTGAAATTGTTTGTGCATAGCTAGCAGAGCCTGTTGCAGTTACTAAAGCAAGAGTTAAGGTTGATGTTACAATACTTCGAGTTATTCGAGTCAAATAAATTCTCCTCCCATTAATATATTTACCAAAACTTACACTAGTCTAATTTTTGGAAAAATAGATCTTATTATTGAAAATAAATTTCAATTTTAACGAATATTCAAATGAAATAAAATTCCAACTATTTCAGTATAAATTTGAAATTTATAGTTTGTAAAGTCTTGGTAAACTACGAACTTTATATAGGATTCTAAAGTACTACATAACTAAAATAACTTCTCCACAAAACAATTTCCAAAGTACGATACAACTTCTAATAATTCAATAAATAATGTATATATGAACCTATTTTGCATTAACTCTTTTTAATACATTACAACTATTTTTTCTCTTTTTGCTATTAATGATCTGTTTGCATTTATCCTACTAAAAAAACTAGTCCTAATTATAATCTACATCTTAGGACTAGTTCTTCTTACAATTTAATTAATTTAGCCTCTCAATAATACTTTGTAATGTTTTCCCATTTTCAGTTGACTTCGGTTTATTTTGATGAGGAACTGTTGGATTTTCCATAAGGAAGTTTTGCTTAATATAATTCATGTCAGTCATATCAATCTTACCATCGAAGTTAATATCTCCTTTGCGGTCATTTGTACCCCAATGATCTTGTAGATAAATTGCATCTAGTATATCGATAACATTGTCTTTGTTTACATCTCCAGCACTTGTTAGTTTCTTATCAATAAATTTCTTTTCACCAATTTTATCATCTAGCCCTATATAGAAGGATTTTTGTACTGTAAAATGGCCAGGGATATCTAATACTAACTTGAATGAGTCACTAGACGGTAATGAGTCTACTTCAAAATTAGGAGTATCTAATACTTTTCCAACATACTCCTTGCCGTTATTATCAATTACCTTTACAGTAGCACCCATTTTAGAGTAATCAAACAGCTTTACAGGTCCAGTTGCTACTACTTTATAGACTGCTTCTCCATTCATAGTGCCTAATATTTGAGAATTCGTAGCATTAATTTTAATTGATGGATCGACACGTCCACTAGCTGTTTTCACATCAGATAGGTTTGTAAAATTAGCTTTTGATATGGTGACTTTTGTATAATCATTAAAATACTTATCATTTTTAACTGTTGCTGTCAGTTTCATCATCGATAATACATTTTCTGGACTCCAGGATGTGTCTTTCGCCTGTAAGTTGACTTTAATTGTTCCGTTTTCATTTGATATAGTTGAATCAAATCGATCTTTTATTTTATCAACTAAAGTCATATCATTAAATGAAAGAACATTTGGATCGTACTTGAATTCTAATTCTGCAGTTTTAAATACCCCTTGATTTACAGCATTTACATCGAATGTAATTGTGTCACCTTGAGATACTTCTTTATGATTAGCAATACTTGTCACGTAAGGAGATCCTTTTTTAACAAAATAGTATTGCAATGAATTTGTTTTATTTCCTATATAATCCATTGCATACATTTCAATTGGTAATACACTTAAGGTGATAGGTATATTATTTCTGGCAAAAGTAAAATTCCCATTTGCATCAAGAGTTTGGGTAGTCGGATAATTAGTGTTGTATTTATAATAAAGTTTGTTATTTCCTTGCGTTATTTCAGAACCAGCCGCTATTAATTCTTTTACTCCTTGATCCATTACATTCCCTTTTATTTCGATTGGATTATTAGGATCTACTTCAATAACACCATCAGCTAAGTTAGTTGTCATTTCAGGTTTCGAATTATCAACAGAAATCGGCTTTACCATAATAATTTGTTTTCCATTTTCTTCTGTAAATACAAATTTCACATTATACGTACCAGGTTTTACTTGAGTAGGTTCAATACCTACCAACTGTTCAGTTGTTATTCCAATAGGATAATAATCTCCATCGAAGAAATTGTTTAATTTAACATCTTGATTTTCTGGTATTCCTACTCCATCATAGTATCCAAGGTATCCGATATCTTTTGAGTTTGTATCCGCTAAGAAAATATCAAGAGATCGAATGTGAGAATTTAATTTAAAAGTTGCAGATGCCATACTGTTGTAATTTAAATTACCGTTGTTAATTGTTGATATTCCTGAGCTCGTATTTAGATATTCAATTCCTTCTTTTACTTTACGAGCACCAAATGGCATCTTGTATGTTTCATCTGGATATAAAACATTTGTAAATGTGATAATTCCTTCATACATACCATATTTGGCAGATGCTGGGAACTCTATTGATGCTTCTATATTTTGTTGACTTTTTCCTTTTAGGAGTACAAAGGTCCTGCTCGTTCTTAATTTTACTCCGTTTGCTGTCGAATCTAGTGAATCTCTTACTGTTTGATAACTTACATTAACTTCAAAGATTTTTTCCTTATTACTATTGTTTTGGATCTTGATGGTTCTCTTATCCTGTACTGCTTCTCCATTTGAATATAAACTACCAAAGCTTAATGCTCCTGTTAAATCATCGACTTGCTCTTCTTCATTATTATTAATATTTGTTGTTTTATCTTGAACTTGGAAAGATGCATCGGAATTAATCGCCTTTAGAGCATCGACACGCCCGGCACCACTTTCAAAAACGCTATAATTTCCATTCATTGTATCAGCAGTGTTCATTAAAATTGTTTTTATGTCAGCTGGTGTTGCTTTTGGATTTTCCTCAATTAGTAAGGCTGCCACCCCTGTTACTTCCGGTGTCGCCATAGAAGTTCCAGAAAGAGGGGCGTAACCATATGAATACACTCCATCATATTTTTCACCATATACATATGGCGGAACAGTTGACATGATATTTAGGCCTGGCGCAGTCACCTCTGGTTTTATATCATATGTCATTAATGCAGGACCACGTGAACTAAAATAGGAAAGTGAATCTTCAGTGTATAGCACATTTTTTTGAAGTGTCGTAAATGTATATTTTGCTTTTTCATTCTTTAAGACTTCTTTAAAAGCTTTTCCTTGTTCCCCACTTAAAATATAAGCATATGTATTTTCAATCGCTACTGGTAGCTTGTCAGATACATAGCCATTAGAAGTACTATACATAAATACAGCCGCTGCTCCGTATTTTTTTGCTAATCTGACCTTATCCTGAAGAGAATTTACACCAGTTGACACAAGCGCAATTTTTCCATTTACGTTTTTACTATTAAAATCGGTTTCTTGTCCTTGACCAACATCAACGATAGCGAAACTTTTTCCTTCTAATTTTCTAGGATCTTCTTCAAAACCATTTGTAGCATAATGAATCTCAGAATCTAGTACTGTATTATTACTTTTAAATGATCCTAAATAATTGTACTCAGCAACTTCAGGATTACTTGAACCAACGGTAATCCCAAGTGCCGACGCGGCTGGAGTGCCAAGCGTATACATTGCACCACCATCATTACCTGCAGCTAGAACACATGTAACACCTGACAATACTGCATTATTGATCCCAATTGCTAAAGGTGAATACGGATCATTATAACTTGCACCTAAAGATAGATTTATGACATCCATTTGGTCTTCCACTGATTTTTCAATACCAGCTAATATATCTTCTGTTGAACCAGTGCTGTATGGACCAAGCACCCGATATACGTAAAGCTGTGCGTCTGGTGCAACACCTTCCATTGCATATTTCGATGTAGACTTATTTTGACCGGCAATTATTCCTGAAACATGTGTTCCGTGATATGTAACATAGCCCGAAGCAGTCCCTCCTGGTTTCCCAGCCTTTTCCCAGTCTTTATATGTTGTCTCCATTGGATCGCTATCGTTGTCGACAAAGTCGTATCCGCCTTTGTATGCATATTTTAAATCTGGATGATTATAATCAATACCAGTATCAAGGACACCAATCTTAACGTTTTTTCCTGTGATACCTTTTTTATGAAGCTTGTCTACTCCCATTATTTCTTGGGGAGATTTTCCACTATAGCTTGCTACCCCGTTTTCTTTAAGAGGAGAAATAGGCTCAATTAACTGAACTTTTTTATTTTCATATACACTTTTTACTACATCAGATTGAAGTAAGCTTTTAACTTGATTGGCGGGCAATGTTATTGAAACACCGTTAAATGCTTCTTTAAAAGTATCTTTCACTTTGTAGTTAACCTTTAATTTAGATAAATCTCTCTTAAATTGATCATGTGATCCGTCTAATTTTTTATTCGCCTCTTCTTCTGATAAAGACTTACCTTTAAGTTTCTCTAACAAAATTGAAGTGTTTGCTGTTGGTTGTTTGAATTCGACAATAACTGAAATTTCTTTGGAAGTGTTCAAGTCCTTTTCTGGTGAAATGTTTAGTACCTGTTCATTAGCTGAGGTCAAATCTTGGAGTGCTTTTCTTTGCTCAGGAGATAAGTCATTTAAAAACTGATTAATCTTTACTGAAGTTTTTACGTGATGTATTGTATTTCCATCAGACTTAGTAACAAGCCCTGTATTTGCGGCATTTGCTGTCGGGGCTGCAATTAAAGATGTAGCTAGTACTGTTAAACTTAATACCTTCCATACACTTTTCATATTTATTCCCTCCGTATTTTTTAGCTTTTTATGTAATTTTGCTATTACATTGTAGGGGCACGGGGGCTATTGGATATGAAATTTTTGTTAATTTCAGCACTCGAATATAGATTTTGATTGCATACCATTATCTGCTCGATCAGCTCCTTTCATCAAGCATTGGATTTCCACAAAATTACAATTATATTATACTGACAGTTGATACAAATTTTAAATTGATCAATTCTCTCAACCATCTAAATATTAATCGATAGATTTCACCAAATATTTCTAATAAAGAACAACTGTCATTCTATTTTTACATAAAAAAACGCCACCATATAAAGGTGACGCTAAATAGCACAAATAAAAATAATCTTCTAGATACTCCAGTCCATATATACCTTAGTTTGACATTACTGGAACTGCTTCACTATTTAAAACAGGTGGTTTCACTCTTGTAGGTATACCACATTTGTAAGTCAGTCCTTTTGTACTTGCATCAAATTCAACTTTCGCTCTTTCAAGAATGCCAGACTGATCCTTCAGCAATTCGTAAGCAGATAAAGCCATAATTTTTGCTGCATAGTGCATTCCTTTCATGCCGATTGTTGAACCAAAAGAGGCTGTAGCCTGCCATGTATGGAATTGAATTCCTAAAGGTGCACAAGTAGTCATGATTTGTCCCATCGGAACAATCCAAGATACATCTCCTACATCAGTGGATCCTCCCATAGTTTGCCCGAAATGCTTTCGGTTGTGATAAAAGTCTGTTTCCAGTATTTTATTTGTATCATCACTAATACTAAATATGATTTCATTTGCTGCTGCTAAGACAGATGGATCGACTGTTTCACGTAATTCTTCTGCAAATTTTTTTTCTTCTGAAGAAAACTCCATTCTTCCTGCTACTTCGGCTTGTGTATACATTAGCTCATTAAGCGTTTCATTTGGCAATGTATCATAGCATCCCGCTTTAATCTCCCATCTTACCGAAGTCTCTGTCATCATCGCTGCACCTTGAGCCACTTTATTTAATCTTTCTTCCAATTCCGCAACTTGATCTCGGCCTGCTCCGCGCAAGAAATAGTAGACACTTGCATTGTCTGGCACGATATTTGGTGCCATACCCCCATTAGTGATTTGATAGTGAATCCGGCTTCCATCAGGTACATGCTCACGTAAATAATTAGCCCCGACATTCATTAACTCGACTGCGTCAAGTGCACTCCTTCCAAGGTGTGGAGCCCCTCCAGCATGGGAAGTTCTGCCGGAAAAGAAAAATTCAATGGCAGTTAATGCTTGAGAACGAAAATTAGAAGTCATATTATTATTCCCTGGATGCCATGTAAGAGCGCAACTCAAATCATCAAATACACCTTCCCTAGCCATAAAAGTCTTACCTGAAAGCATTTCTTCAGCTGGGCATCCATAGTAACGAATCGTTCCAGGTAGCATTTCTGCATCCATTCTTTCCTTTAACGCAATAACAGCTTCTACTCCAGCTGTTCCAAGCAGATTATGACCACAACCATGACCTGGACCATTTTGAATAACTGGTGTTTGTTTTGGATTGACTTTTTGAGATAAACCGGGAAGAGCATCAAATTCACCAAGAATACCGATTACCGGCTTTCCTTTTCCATATTCAGCAACAAATGAGGTCTGCACATCACCGATTCCAGAAGTAACTCGAAAACCAGCTTCTTCTAATTCTTTCATTTGCAATGTAGATGCGTAAATTTCAGTGTAGCCGACTTCAGGGTGGTCCCAAATATCTTTAGCCATTTTTGTAAACTTTTCCTGATTTTCTTCAATCCATTTAGCAATATTAGATTTTCCCATTCATTATCACCCTTCTTAGTATATTTTTCACTGCAGTAGTCGTTTAGCCTACGATTGGCTGATCTAATACTTCCTTTCTCTTAGTTGATGGTAATAAACATGCAATAATTGCAGCGACTAAACAACTAGCAGATAAGAACAAAAATGCACTTTTGTATGAACCATTTGAAGAAGCGATTAATGCACCCATGATGATTGGTGAAAAAATTCCAGCAGCTTGGCCACCAAAATTTAAAATACCGAATGCCGAACCTACGACCTTCTGTTCCATAATTCGATGTGGTAGTGTAAATATAAAACACATAATAAAAGACATAAAAGCACTTGCAATGCTTTGATAAATAATAACTTGAACAATATTTGATGAATACGTCATCAAATAAAGTGAACCACCTACTATAAGAATTGCAGTTATGACACCATATTTCGCGTTTGTACCAACTTTATTAATGATTCTTCCACTTATAATCATTCCTACTGCAGTGAACAAAGTAGGTATAGCACTAATGATTCCAACTGCTTTAAGATTTATGTCAAGTTCCTGCATCAAATATGAAGGCATCCATGAAGAAAGTCCCCAGCCTGTTATGTTAATAAAAAAGAATATTAATAGAACTTTCCATAAATAAGAATTACGAAATAATTGAAAATATTCCTCACGATTAGGTTTATGTACAGTATCATTATTAGAATAGTTACTTGATTTCCTAGTAGTAATTAGTAAACTAATCACAACAATTATGCCTAAAAGGGAGATTACCCAAAACACATGCCTCCATCCTAATACCGCTAGAAGTGGCGCACAAATTATAGGTGCAACAGCTGCGCCAAGTGAATTTGAGGACATCATCGTTGATTGAGCTTTCGTCCTTTTATCCGCTGGAAAATAATCAGATATCGCCTTTGTACTTGCTGCTGGATATCCACCTTCTCCTATTCCAAAAAGGAGACGAATAAATATCAATGAAGATAGTGACCATGCAAGTCCGGTCAAAGCTGTAAAAATTGACCAAAATAAAACAGCTGTCACGATAACCCTTCTTGATCCATAACGATCTGCAAGCCATCCACCTGGAATTTGCATCAGCGCATACCCCATAAAAAAGGCACTTAGTACAATCCCTAATTTGGATGCATCAAGTGATAAATCCTTTCCCATTTGTACTATGGAAAGACTCACGACCGTTCTGTCAATATACGATACCATCCATCCGAAATAAAGTACGGATAAAATCACCTTACCTTTTGAAGAATTGACCATGTCCCCCATCACAAACCTCCTTTTGGTTTTAATGTTTACAAGATTAATATTAATTAAATAAGCAATTGAACGTCATTGTCAAAATATACAATATATTCAGAATATTATTGTATTTTTCCACAACGTATTAGATAATTTATGAATAAATGTACAATTATTAGTAAACTTCTTTTTGAGGAGAGAACGAGATGGAACAAAAGGAGAAGAAAATTTTTAAATCTCACGAATATCTGTCTTACCATATTTGGATCTTAGATTCGACTGATGACTGGGTCCATTATTATGGGGAACCACTCACTGAAAATGACCGAAAACTATTTTCAAAGGAACATACTTGGCCAAAATTAACTAGCATTGAAAATGACTATGTAACAGTCTACAATTCACTTACAAACAGCCAGCTTTTCTTGTTTGAAACTGAAGTTCCAGAATCAACCTTAATTCGTGCAAGTATTTATTCAAGCAGGACATTGACAGAATTAGAGTGTGATCATTTCGTGTTAAAAATCCGTTTTTTACTACTTCAACAATCATTAGAAAGACATTGGCATGAGCATGAAACTTGGCTCGAAGGTTTGCATTCATTGACTTCTATGCTTAAATTGGAGGAACTTTTACACAATATTATGAACAACACTTTAATTGCGATTCCAGCAATTGATCGTGGATTTTTAATGCTTTACGATACTAATTTACAAAAACTTATTCCTAAAGCAAGTATTGGATTGAGCCAATCAATCTATGATTTCAAGACAAATGTAGGGGAAGGTATTGGAGGGAAAGTTTTTCAAGATGGGATAGGTCGGATCTTCAGTCCTGAACAAGGATTAGAAGCTATATCGAATATACAACCAAATAACATGAAAAGCTTAAAGGATTCAATGGAATCCGAAGGTGAAACTAAAATAACCTCAATGGCAGTTCCTGTTAGTATGAACAATGACAAGCTTGGTGTCATGATAGTTCACCAAATTAATAAAAAACGGAAGTTAACGAAAGATGATTTACGAAGGTTGCAAGGTTTTGCCGATCAAGCAGCTATTGCTATTACCAACGCAAGACTTTTTTCTGAATTAAGGGAAAGCAACGAGTATTTGTTAAAACGCAATCAAATTCACGAAGTTTTCACAAAACTATTATTAAAAGATTCCGATTTAATTATGGTTGCTAAAACAGTTGAACAAATGATTAACCTTCCTGTTTCCCTTTTTGATATGACTAAAAATGATTGGTATCCACATTATACCCCTCTTTCAAAAATGCTAAAGAATACAGATCTAATAAAGGGCGGAGAAAATCATGTAAACTCTTGGACAGCTACAATTAATGAAATTTCTGTTTACTTTTATCCTATTGTGAATGATGGAGTTCTAATAGGTTACTTTGTGGTAGAGCTTCGTGGCTCTCTCGGTCCTCTTGACACTGTAGTGTTAGAGCAAGGAAGTGCTTTGGTAGCACTAAAAATGGTTAATAAATATTCCATGACGGATTTGTACTATAAACAATGTTATGAATTCTTCAATGACCTTCTTCAATATAAGGAAACAAAATTGCTTGATTCTAAATCAAGAGATTTTGGGCTTAACCCAGAAAAACCAATTTTTGTATCAATCATAAAGGTAAATGGAAATGCTTTATCCATAAAGAAGAGAGAGACATATTTGAGAATGCTCATCGCCGCTTTACACAAAGAATTTGAGACTAACGAGTGTCTAATGTTTGGTTTTCAGGATAAGGTGACAATCATCATGAATGCTTCTAACTCTTCTAAACAGGAGTTACTGATAAAAAAGTTAAAAAATATGATACAACTTTGGACTAAACAGCACTCCCCAAACCTTTCTGGAGGAATAGGAAGACTTTATCAAGGGCTTGAACATGTTGCAAAAAGTAATGAAGAAGCGATTAAATCGTTAACCTATCTTTCAAACCGCGGAACTATAGGCATCATTAGTTATGAAAGTATAGGTATAAACCGCTTATTTCTAAATCAGCAGAACGAGGATATCCAACAATTCATTCAAGATGTGTTTGCGCCGCTACAAACTCCTAAATCAAAAGCCAGTGAACTTGAGTTAACCCTAAGAACATTTATTGCAACTAATCGCTCCATTTCTGATACGGCCAAACGACTACATATCCACCAAAATACGCTTTACTATCGAATAAGAAAAATCGAGGAAACACTTGTCGTTGATCTAAACGATTCTAATGTTTGGCTAAAATTGTTACTAGCTTGTCATTTAAGTGAAACGTATTAGATATACTTAGTCATTCCGTATTGGAAAGCAAAAATGAAGCCAAAAGTAGCTTCATTTACTAGAATTAACATATTTCTTATTAGCCTATCAATTCCATAAAAATACAATTGACAATGAGGATCATTAATATGATTGTTTGCTTTTAATACATTCATTTAAGCATCTAACCATTCAAAAAAACTGAAAAAATGAAGTAATTTTGCAAACTATACTATTGATCCTTTTCCTTAATGGAACTTTGTTCTTATAAAGGATATAAAAAATAAACTAGCTGAAATAATGTAAAGATTTTTCTTTAATGGCTTGTCCTTTACTTTTAATCCATTCACCAAGATTACAATTCCTACTATTAAACTTAAATATGGCAATAATTCCAAAAACAGAGTCGTAAAATATCCATAAATAGTCATTACTACTAAAATTAGTAAAGTGATAATTGATAATTTTTTAAACATATTTTCATCCTCCTAATGAAAAAAAATCTACTATTTCATTTTAACGAGGATTGATCCTTTCTATATTTTGTAAAACTTCATCAATCTAAATTTTTTTTTATTAATGTGCTGAATCCTATAAAGAAACTAAAAAAGAGTCCCAAATGTATTTACCTGGGACTCTTTATTTTTCAACTTATTAAATTATGCTTCTACAACATCCGTTTGTTGGTAGACTTCAGATTCAAATTCTCCTGTTGCTTTACTCGTTAAAATACCTGATGTCATTGCTCCACTAACGTTTAGAGCTGTACGACCCATGTCGATTAAAGGTTCGACTGAGATTAATAGTCCAACAATTGCAATTGGAAGATTCATAACTGATAGGACGATCAGAGCCGCAAAAGTTGCTCCTCCGCCGACACCAGCTACACCGAATGAACTGATTGCTACTACTAATATTAGAGAAATAATAAATGATGCACTTGTAGGATCAACACCAGCTGTTGGCGCTACCATAACCGCTAACATTGCTGGATAAATACCTGCACATCCATTTTGACCAATTGATAGTCCAAAAGAGCCAGCGAAGTTTGCTATTCCTTCTGAAACTCCAAAATCTTTTGTTTGTGTTTTGATTGTCATCGGCAATGTTCCAGCACTCGTACGTGACGTAAATGCAAATGATAGAGTTGGCAATGCTTTTTTCACATATCTTACTGGGCTTAGTTTTGCAAATGATAATAATAATAAATGCACTATAAACATTACAATTAAAGCCACATAAGATGCTATTACAAACTTACCTAATTTTACGATTGCATCATAATCACTTGTTGCTGCTACTTTTGTAATAATTGCTAAGATTCCATATGGTGTTAAACGAAGAATTAACGATACGACCCTCATCGTAACTGTGTATAGCGTATCAATTATTTTTCCAAAAAACTCTGCAGTCTCGGGTTCTTTACGTTTTACTCCAAGGTAGGCAATTCCGACAATTGCTGCAAAAATTACAACTGCAATTGTAGATGTTGCACGCGCACCAGTTAAATCTAAAAATGGATTACTTGGAATTAACTCAAGAATTTGTTTTGGAATTGTCATAGCTTCAACAGAAGGAACACGTCCCTGTAACTCTGTAATTCTAGCAGTCTCTGCGGCACCAGCAGATAACTTTACACCATCAAGTCCGAAACCTAACGCAGAACCAATTCCAACTGCTGCTGAGATAGCAGTCGTACCAAGCAGAATTCCAATAACTAAGAAACTAATTTTCCCGATATTTTTAGTTAACTTTAATTTAGTAAACGCTCCTACAATTGAAACGAATACTAGTGGCATGACAATCATTTGTAATAGTTTTACATACCCACTACCAACAATACCAAACCAGTCAATTGTTCCAACTGTAACATCATGCTCAGTTCCATAAATTAAATGAATAATATAACCAAAAATAAGACCTAAACCTAAACCTGTGAATACACGTTTTGAAAAAGATACATGCTTCTTTTGCATAAAATACAAGCCATACATAAGTAATAATAATATAGCGACATTTACACAGATCAGAAAGTTATTCATCTTTCTCCCCCTTTTCTTTTAATAATATAATTTACGAAAATATTAATACAAGTATTCCTATAAATCAAGTAGGAATTGTTATTTTTTTGTAAAATTCTTATTTTTCTATCATTAAGATGCAATTTATCTAGAAATTTATTACTACTTAATTAATATCGCTTCTCCATATTCGTCAAATGCATGCTTGAAATCAAAAGCAGTAGAACTTGCTCCATTTTGAATGTAATAGTCATATCTTTTAAAAGCTTCTTCCCACGAAACATGACTCAACTTCTCCGTCCACCACACAACATATGAAAGGTGTTTATCTTTGTATGACTCCATCCATTTACTTCTATCTCTCAATGCTTGCTTATGGTGACCTGAGTACGTAAAACGATATAAGGATTCTAAGTTCTTCCATACTGTTAGTGTAAGAACGGGATCACCATCCCCCTTAGTATTTTCTTTAGGGAGTGAGATTCCATCGGATGAAAACGCATCAACCATATGACCTGACTTCGTGGCCTGACGAAATACATCATTTCCCACACTAAAAAAATCAGGTGAGGCAGAGTGATCATATGGGTGTTTTAGCCTACCAACTGTATAGATTGCAACAAAAGCCATAATAGTCCCCCATATACAGTTTTTATTTAATTTATATTCAAGTAAGCTTTCATCTATTCAGGGTAGTGATTACTAGAAAATACGAACACTTTGTGGATTTTATTGATAAAGCTGTGAAATTTGTTGATATACTGCTGGTTTTTGTTGATATATCGCTAGTTTTTGTTGATATAATGCAAATGTTCGTTGATATAATGCAATGTTCGTTGATATATCGCAAATGTTTGTTGATATATCGCTAGTTTTTGTTGATATAATGCAAATGTTCGTTGATATATAGCTTTTTCCCGCTGAAATCAAAACTTGAATCGTATTAATTACCCACGATTTATTGAAAATGGCGGCACATCCCAAAAACAACGAAAAAAAAAGACAATCAATCAGGATTTCTCCCTCTTGATTGTCTCTAAAAATTTGATTCTAGTTAATGCCTAATTGAGACTTAACAAGATCAATTGTTGTACCTTGATACTTCTTAACTGGTTTTGGCGCATCAGTTACGGTTGGATTTTTCATTAGATAATTTTGCTCAATGAGGGCAAAATCTTTTGCATCCGTCGTACCGTCGAAATTTATATCAGTTGCACGATTAGTTGTACCCCAGTTTGCTTTCATCGCAATTGCATCCTTTACATCAATAACGTCATCATTATTGACGTCTCCTGCGATTAGACTAATTCCACCAATTAATTTTGCTTCTCCAAGTACACCATTTTCGGTTGCCTTTCCAATTGTAAATATACCTTTCGTTGTAAAATGACCTGGTACAGTGACTTCAACTGTAAAAGGTTTATCAGATAAAGGAAGATTGAAAACTTCAAAGAAACCGTCAGGATGATATGTTACGTTTGTATAAACATTATTTTGAGCATCAGTTATCTTTACATTAGCACCAATTTTCGTGTAATCGATTTTTGCAATTTGTACTCCTTGAGTTGTAAAGTATGCTTCTGGAATAATTTTGGCAGCCATTTGTGAAAAAGTCGGTATTACATTGAATGACTTCATAAATCCAGGTGCACTTTCTGTAGTACCGTCTTTGTTTGTAACGTTAGCTTTTAAATCCTGAAGTTCATACCAACCTTTATTATAGTTATCACTTTTAGCCTTTATTTGAATATCAAGAAGTGGTACTTCACCGGTTACAGGCTTTGTTAACTCTACTGTTATTTTCATATGCTTTCCACTTGTCGAAGCTGATTCCTCAGTTGTCACTGAACTAATTTGACTTTTCGTTTGTGAATTTTTCAATACTCCAACGATATCAAAGTCGTATGACGCATAGTCAAATTCAAATGAAACTTTATTTGTTTTATTTAAGTTATTAGCAGATAAAGTGGCTGTAACGGTTTCTCCAGCTTTTATCGCTTCTTTATTTAAGGTACCTGTCACATATGGACTACCTTTTTTAACAAAAAGTGTCTCATTCATTCTGCCAAAATCACCATTTGATGCAGAGTCCATCGCAAATGAGTAATATCTTGTAAAATTAGCGTTTGGATTTAATTTAACCTCACCTTTGTAGTTACCATTTTCGTCAACAGTTAATTCTTCTGAAGGTGAATCGACCCATCCGTAAGGACCCATGAATGTATCATAATACCCAACAACCGAGTTAAATGACTGGTCGATATCAAATCCCATTGTTTTCATATCCTCAATATCTTTATCGAAAACTTTTCCTGAAAACGGAATTGATTGTTGTCCATCTGCGTACTCGTAAACTCCGAATGGTAAACTATGTTGAACAGTCGGATTATTGTCTTCTATATATACTTTGGTTTCAGAAGTGAAGGTTTTTCCTTGATCATTTCGACCAATAAATTTAATTTTATATAACCCTGATTTTGCCTGCACATATTTGTAAACTAGAGGACTATTTGGATCGGCAGAAAATGGTATATAAATTCCACCAAATCCATTTGCCACTCGATATAATACATTCTCGTCGGCCTGAATTCCATCCAATGTTCCAATAATACCAAGGTCTTCATTCGTTTTTGCATCTGTCAGTATTACGTCAATATAACGCATATGAGACTTCAACTGGAAGAATAGATCTGTTCGTGGTCTCGTAAATGGATGAGTGTCGTATGTGTTACTTGTCAGAGCATATGGAAATGCTCCTACTTCTTCAATACCTTCTTCAACGAAACGTGCTGCAAACGGAATTTGATACGTTTCATCTGGATTTTGTTTATTTGTGTAAACAATATACCCCTCATATGTCCCTTTTTCAGCATTAGCTGGAATATCAATAAATACTGCATGTTTCTTTTGTTGACCTGCTTTTACCTTTAACTCTGAATCTACTGTTATCTTTACATTATTCGCAACAGCATCTTTTGAAATTCTAGAAGTTTGGTAAACTACTTTTACATCAAAATTTTTCGTTTCTTTACTATCGTTTCTTAAAAGTACGTTGCGGTAGTCTTCTCTATTTACTCCAGTAGAAGTAAATGTGCCAAAGCTAATCGAACCTGTTCTTTCTTTAATTGTTTTCATTTTATTGCCGATCATTGTGTCTGTAGTATCTAATACCTCTAAATTCACTCCCGCATGCACTGCTTCATAAGCATCAACACGCCCTGCTCCTACTTCGAATACACTATATTTATCATTAAGCGGATCTGCTGTATTCATTAAAGTAGCTTTTACATCTAATGGCGTGTAATCCGGATGAGCCTGTAGTAATAACGCTGCAATACCAGCTACATGTGGACTTGCCATCGATGTACCAGATAATCGTGCATAAGCGTGCTTATAATCACCAAGAGATGAACTACCAGCAAAATCTGTTGGTACAGTCGAAAGAATATCTACGCCGGGTGCCGTAACTTCAGGTTTAATGTCATACGTTACTCGCGCAGGACCACGTGAACTAAACGAAGCAAGCTTGTCACCTTCTGTTTTTACTTCACCTATTTTTTCAAAAGTGTAGGAAGTATCTCCTGCATTTAGTTTTTGTAATAAATCTAGTCCTTGAGCATTTGTTAAAGAGAAAGTAGGGATATTTACAACACCTTCACCTAAATTGTTCGGAACATATCCTTCTGCTGAATCATTATTATAGATAAATAAAGCCGCTGCTCCTTTTAGTTTTGCAAATTTAATTTTATCGGTTAACGCTATACTACCACGTTGAACTAAAGCAATTTTCCCTTTAACATCCTTACCATTATAGTCTGCAAGGGCACCATAACCCGCTTCTACCACTGGTAAATTTTTACCAACAAAGTTTTGAATATCGTCTGTAAAACTCTTTGCCATTAAGCGAATATCCGCCGCAGTTTTTCCTGTGCTAGTTTGAACCGAACCTTTTATTTCTTCAATTGTAGCCGGTACACTGCTCGCGCCAACTGCTAGTCCTAATGGTGCATTTCCCGGAGTTCCAACCGTATACATACCACTTCCAGCATTTCCTGCTGCTAATACCGCTGTAACACCTGACAAAACAGCGTTATTAATTGCAAAAGCAAGTGGATTCATCGGGTCATTGTAATCCGATCCAAGTGATAGATTTATAACGTCCATTCCGTCACTTACAGCCTTGTCAATTCCAGCGATGATTGCATCTGATGAACCCCTACCGTATGGACCAAGTACGCGATACACATATAAATCAGCATCCGGAGCTATACCTGTAACCGAGTAGTCAGAGTCAGCTGTGCCTTGTCCAACAATAGTCCCAGAAACATGAGTTCCGTGTATAGTATAATATGTTGCTCCTGAAACAACCTCTAACTGTTTAGATTTTTTCCAGTCGTCGTAAGTTGTTTCCATTGGATCATTATCATTATCGACAAAATCATAGCCACCTTTATACGCTGCTTTAATATCAGGATGATTGTAGTCAACTCCTGTATCAATAACTCCTACTTTAATACCCTTACCTGTGTAACCTTCTTTATGAAGCTTGTCCACTCCTAAAAAGGAATTCACATCTCCTTCAGGTAAATCAGTTCCAATTCCAGTTTCAGTACTTTCTTGTTCAACCGGAGGATCGACGGTTATTTCTTTACTTTCCCACACCGCTTTAACAGCTTTTGATTGCATTAAAGCTTCAACTTTATTAGCTGGAATTTGCATAGAAACCCCGTTAAAAGCATACCTGTACTTTCGCTTAATTGTGAATGGCGTTTTATCTTTATCATTTTTAAAAATTGATGTTAAATCCTTTTGAAAATTTGTATGAGAATCTTCAACTTGTTGATCAGCCTGCGCCGCACTTATAGACTTACCTTCAGCCTTTGCAGACAGGACAGCTGTTTTAGATGGTAATGTTTTAAACTGGACGATTACTGTGATTTTTTCATCACTGTTCAAATTTACATCAGGACTAATCTGCAGACCAGATTGATCGCTCATTTTTAATTGGGTTAAAGCTTTTCTTTGTTCTGGTGTAAGCTTTGCTAAAATCGATTCTGTATTCATGGCAGCTTGTACATTAACTGGCTTAATTCCAGATGATGATACAAAACCTCCAGCAAGTAAACTTGCTCCTAAAGCAATTGCTGTAACTGATTTTGTAATGTTTTTTTTCATTCTCTTTCTCCTTTTTCCTTTTAAGTTAGTAATTTTGTTACGAATCATCTTCTATAGATTGCTATTTTATTACTGAATTTTAAGTGATTCTAGTACACTCTCTAATGTTTGACCTTTATATGTCTTTTTAGGTTTAGGAGCATTTGTAGCTGTCGGATTTTGCATTAAATAATTTTTCTTTACAAATCCCATATCTGTGGCATCCACTTTCCCATCAAAGTTAATATCTGCTTCACGCTTATTTGTACCCCAATAAGTTTGGATGTAAAGCGCATCAAGAACATCGATCGCATCATCTTTATTTACATCTCCAGCAATAGCAGGATTATAGTTAAGCTTCATGCGTTGCCCTATTAAACTACCATTATCGTTATCACTAATCCTAAAAGGTTTTCTTACTGTAAAATGTCCAGGAATATCCATTACAAATGTTAATGGCTTATTCATAATTGGTAGTTTTGATAAAGTAAAAGATGGCTGTTTTGAAATGACGCCATTATAAGCGATTCCATTCACGTCAACTGCTTTAATTGTTCCACCAACTGTAGTATGATCAATTCCAAAGTACGTAGCGCCATTTCTCATTAAACCTTCTGCTAATACATCACCAAACGTTTCAGAGTAAGTTGGAATCATCGATACATAAAAATCTGCAGACTTTACTTGTACTACATTATTTGCTGTATCAGTATAGTTTGTATTTGTACTAACAAGTGCAGTAGGTTCTTTGATGAATTTGTCATCTCGAACTTTTAACGTAATATCCACTAATGGAATATTCCCCGACACCTTAGCCTGTTCAGGTAAGGTTGCAGTGATTTTCATGTTTCTTTGTGAACCTGTTACTGTAAATTCTTGATTAATATTAACCTCCCCATACTTACTTGCTTCTGGATTTGGCTTTACATCAATTAGATCAAAATATGTCATTAAATATTTAAACGTAAACTCGGCTTTATGGAGATCCTTTACATTATTTAAAGATAATGTATATTTAAACGTCTCACCCATTTTGACATCTTGTTTTTCCGGTTTCGATATTTCATATGGAGTTCCTTTTTTCGTAAAGAAGAATTGTTTAACGCTACGGAAATCCTTATTTGTTGCTGCATCTAGTCCATACATTTGAACCATTAAAAGAGGGTTGGATTCAATCATTGGAACATCGAACGAGAAAGACCCATCTTCGGATACTGGCATAGGCTTATATACACCCCCATTGTAGCCGTACATCAACTTGTTAGATGATTGAGTAAGATTGATCCCATTCGCAAACATGTCAGCATACTCCCCATCAATTACTGACCCTTTTAACTGGACTGTCTGCTGGCCAGGCTCATATTCGTAAACTCCATCTGGCTTATCCAATTTGACAGTTGGCTTCTCATTATCGATATAGACTGGACTTTCAGTTACGTAAGTTGTTCCGTCATCTTCCGTTGCGATTAACTTGATTTTATATGCTCCTTGAGGTGCCATTACTTTTTCATCGGCAATTGGATTTTTCTCGTCACCAGAAAGCGGGTAGTACGATCCATCAAATGCTCTTTGTAAGTAATAAGTCACATTATCCATTAAAGGGATACCGTCAATTTGACCAACATACCCTATTTCTTTATTTGTTTTTACATCCTCTAAAACTAAATCGACATATCTCATATGGGATTTAAATTCAAACATAAGGCTTGCATTATTAACTTGTGCTAAGTGAAAACTATCAGTTTCCGTTGTAAAGACATTCGGTGAAACAACCATCCCGTAAATTCCTTTTTCAACTGTTCGAACTGCGAATGGTACTTGATAGACCTCATCTGGATTAGATTGATTCGTGTAAGTAATATACCCTTCATAAGTACCTAGTGAAGCGCTTTTCGGAATAAAAATAGAAACGACAGATTGCTTTTTGGAAGCTGCATTTACTTTAATCGTTTTATCCGTTACAATTCCAACTCCATTTGCATCTGCGTCCTTAGAGCCTAATCGATCCTTTTGAAACTCTACTTTTACGTTAAATGTTTTAGCCTGTTTGCTATTGTTATAGATTGTAAGAGTCCTCTTATCTCCTACATTTTGTCCACTAGGTGCCATTGTTCCAAAGCTAATTGCACCTGTCTTTTCTTTAATTTGCTTTTCCTTACCGTTTCGAATCATTGGGGTTTCATCAGAAACTTGAACTTCAACATCAGAATGAATTGCTTCATAAGGATCTACTCGACCAGACCCAACTTCATAAACACTGTATGGATCTTTTAATGGATCTGCTGTATTCATTAAAATTGTTTTAATATCAGCCGGTGTGTAATTCGAATTTTTTTGAAGTAATAAAGCAGCAATACCTGAAACATGTGGTGTTGCCATTGATGTTCCTGATAGCTGTTGGTATGCGTAATTATAGTTTCCAATATAATTTGGGCCATTAACATACGATGGTACTGTAGAAAGGATTTGTACACCCGGTGCTGTAATTTCCGGTTTAATATCATACGTTACTTTTGTCGGACCTTTTGAGCTGAAAGATGCTAAATGATCTCCATCTGATGTAACCACTTCCTTAACATCATCAAAAGTAAATGATGCTTCTCCATTTTGTTTTAATTGATTATTAATTGCATTCCCTTCCTGTTTAGGTATGAAAAAGGTAGGCAGATAATTAGGATTTTTACCTAATGAACCTAAAGAAGTAGAGGTTTGATCAGGATCATAAAGAATAACCGCTTTTGCACCGTATTTTTTTGCAGTCGCTATTTTCGTACTCACATTTGCATAATAAATGTCTGTCATAACAATCTTTCCGGCTACATTTTTGCCAGCATAATTTGCTTCTAGCCCTTTATCTACATCAACAATTTGTAAAGTTTGGCCTTTAAAATCAGCAATAGGATTGTCAAAATTCTCTGCGTTTATCTCCATCTGAGATGCAGGCAAATCTCCTGTACTAGTATGAAGTGTTCCTTTAGGCTGCAATACTGTTGTACGAACATCACTTGCTCCAACTGTTAAAGCAAGGGCCGCTGCTCCTGGAGAACCGACTGTATATGAATTTGGACCTGCATTTCCTGCAGCAACAACTGCTGTTACACCTTGAAGCACTGCATTGTTAATTGCAACGCTTGTTACAAAAAGGGGGTCATTATAATTTGTTCCTAACGAAAGATTAATTACATCCATTCCGTCTTGAACTGCCTTATCGATCCCTGCCAAAATGTCATCTAATGTTCCTGAACCATATGGACCTAAAGCACGATACATATATAAATCTGCATCAGGAGCTACTCCCACAAGAGCATTCGGTGAATTGTTTTCACCTCTAGCCGCAATTGTCCCAGATACGTGGGTACCATGTTCCGTATAATAAGCATTGCCACCATTTGCTGCCGGTTTCCCTGCCTTCAGCCAATCATCGTAAGTAGTTTCCATTGGATCTGAATCGTTGTCTACAAAATCATAGCCGCCTTTATAAGCATCTTTTAAGTCAGGATGATTATAATCGATACCTGTATCAATTATTCCTACTTTAACTCCTTTACCTGTAAAGCCTTCTTGATGAAGCTTATCAATTCCTAAAAATGGCATACTACTTGGCATATTTAAGGAATCATTTGAAACATTGGTAGCATTAGCTTTCATTTCTACAGGCGGATCAATGTGTACTTCACTGTCGCTCCAAACTGCTTTTACAGTATTTGATTTTAACAATGATTTAACTTGATTCGCTGGAAGAGTCATCGAAACACCATTAAAGGCTGTTTTGTATGTACGCTTAATTTTATATTGCTTTTGTTTTAATATCTTACTTGCATCTTTTTGAAAGTTTTCATGTGACTCCTCAACAAGTTGATTGGCACTTGAAGAAGTAAGACTTTCTCCTTGCAGCTGTGATTCAAGCGTCGCAATCTTGGATGGTTTTGTCTTAAATTCAACGATGACAGAGATTGGTTTATCGGATTCTAGATTGACATCTGATGAAATTTGTAATCCAGTTTGATCACTTGTTTGAAGTTGCTTTAATGCTTGTCTCTGAGCTGCAGTAAGCTTTGATAGTACTTGCTCAAATGATGAAGTTGTTTGAGCATGTACATTTGATACAGCAGATATTGGTGCAAATGTACTACAAATTAGCCCCATACTTAACGTCAATGGAGTGATACGTTTTTTTATCCTTTTTCTCATCCTTCTCTTCCCTTCAATTAGATAGTCTTACGCATTTAATTATAAAAAGACTTTATGGAATTTTACTATTTTGAAAATTCTGTCAAATTTAAATTTTAATAAAAAAAGAACGATGACCAAAATTATCATCGTTCTCATTTTTATGATTGAAATTAGTTACCTTCCAAGTATTTGTAAATATTTACGTTCATGCTCTGAATTAATTTTATGTCTATATTTCCAAAACATCACGAAAGCCTTACTATACGCTTTAGCAACCCCTAGTTCAATTGCTGAAATAACAACATCTAAAATTTCATGCACTCCTTCTGTAATTTTATTTTTTGCGCACTGATATAAAGCATGTGAATAGCGGAGTTGCAAATGCATTTGCTGCATGAAAGGTTCTTTACTAAGAGCGGTCTCCTCAAAAATATGAAAATATTGCTTTAGCAAGATTTCAACATCATCGATACGCCCAAGTTTTAAATAGACTTCTAAAATTCTAGGTAATCCAGCATACATGTCATCTCTACCTTCCAACCAATTAAGGTAGCCATCAACATATTCATATCGCCCAAATTCTAAATAAACGACAAATCGATTACCTATCGCTAGATCCGCATAATATTCATTTACTTTTGAATATCGATCTATTATACTCAACACTTCTTCTAATGAGCTTCCTATTCGAAGCGATGCGAATCCTTGATAAAGGAGAGCCCTTCCATAATATTCTTCCTCTTTTGTTATTTTCTCCAAGGCCTTAGCGTAGCTCATTACCTTTTTCCAATTCTGGCGGATATAATAAGTTGCCATAATCCACAAATAAGTAGCTAATTGCAATTCCTGTGGCAAATTATGAAAATGTCTTAAAACAAGTACTTCAGCATCAGGTCCTTGTTCCGTCAACCGAACTATGTAATATTTCCTATAGTAACTTTTAGCTAATTGAGATGAATGATAATCTGGTGTACTCTCAATAATACACTCATATAGTGGTAATGCCAGCCAAACTTTTTTCTCTTCAAATAGCTTTTCTGCAACTAAAAAAATATAATTTAAATTCTTCTTAAGTACTTGTTTCGACCTTTCATCTAAAATTTTATTAAACATATTTTGAAGCAAATCTTTGTATCCAAGTGATGCGCATTTATATAAAAATTCCATACTTCTCCGTTTGTCCATAATCTTGTTTTCATTAAAACATTCTTCAATATAATCTGAATAAAAAGTACCTTCCTCCAAATTGAGGCCCGCAGTAATTGCATCCAAATTACGTAATGAAAGAGATTGTTTGTGATTTAGAATTCGGCTTATTTCAGTCAAATGAATAGTAGAATTTTTAGCGAGTTGAGTTATATTCCAGTTTTTTTCATGCGTATGATCCATAATTCTGTGAAACAATTTTAAGTTCAACTTACTTAACCTCCTTCTATTGTAATTTTAATATAGTTAAATTTCTTCTCTATTAATTAGAAAGCTCTAATGAAAAAGTGTCAAGGTGGCTTAAGGACTAATGTGATTTACACAAGGGACATTAATCACAGAAGCTCAAAGTCAATTAATATTTTTGAAACATACCTTAATAAAAACTAAAACGACTGTTCTACAACAGTCGTTTTATCATCTTATTATTCTTAATTTGCTTACTAATTACTTTAAAATAACACTATTAAAACAAATGCTTTACTACTAAATCTTGAGCAAAAATATAAAAAGCCCATCCAACAATACCAAGTCCGATTGAACTAATTAAATGCATTGAATGTTGAAGTGCAACTCCAATTATTAACAGCATAATGACTGTACCTGGAATCCCTAATACAACTCCATAAGCGAATTTGCTTAACGTTTGCACTTGTTCACCTTGAACATTTAGCCAAATAAGGCTTAATAGACTAACGATCGGTAAGGCCGCAATCAATCCACCTTGTGTAGGGAATCGACGTGCTACTTCGGTAATAACTCCAATGACAATGGCTGAAGTAAGTATTTTAATTATCGCGTACATTTTGAGCTCTCTCTTTCAATAGATTAAAAGCATTTAGTATACTTTCTCTTTCCTGTTCAGTCATCTGTTCAAATAAAAGTTGTTGAAGTTTCTCTTCATTTAAACTTGAATTTTGAAGTAAGACTTCTTTTCCTAAATCAGAAAGTTTCAATATGACCTTTCGTTGATCATTTTCACCACGAGTTTTGTATATATACTCTTTTTCTAATAATCGCTTTACATGCTCTGAAGCTGTATTATGTGACACTTGAATACCTTCAGCAATCTCCTTTATGCCAACCTCGACTTCTTTATCAATCATTTGTAAAATCCTAACTCCTTGGTGAGTAATATTTTCTTTATGCTTATATCGTAGTACATAGTAAATATCAGTCCAAAGTTGATTCAATTGTTTAACTTCTTTACTCATGTTCATTCTCCTTATATCGTATAATACGATTATATCTTATTATACGATATAAATAAAATATTAAATCTGAGGATTAAGAAAAGACCGGAAATAAAATTTTGAGAAACTATTAAAAGGAGAACACTAATCGATATAGTCAGAGCTACAAATAAGTCTTATAGTATAGCAAATTAAATAAAAAGTCCCCCATACCAGTTAGGGTATTATGAACTAAAAATCGTACACTAATCTCTACTTTTAATTGGAAAACTAACAAATATGCTCTAATCCTTTTCATGTTGATTGTTTGATAAAAATCTACTATTAATCTTTAAAAATGACCTAACAGATTAACTACAATTGAAAGGAGCTGTTGAGATGCCTTCCAATTTCGAAAAAAAAAAGCGCTTCCACTTTTTATTTTCAATAAAAAAGGGAGTCCCTTTGTCAGTAAACTGACTTATGAGACATCCCCTTAAAATCATTTATTATATCTAATTAAATAGAAATCGGCGGCAAAGTACTTCCTGTTTCAAGCAAGCTTTTTAAGTTACTTAAAATTGCTGGCCAGCCATTATTTAAACCTTCAAACGTATTATCACGATCTACTAAATCAGTAGGCTCAATATTTTCATGTTTCAGCGTTAATTTAACTGTGGACTCCAATTCTTTCAACTCAAAAGTGACAACTGATGGTTCCTTCCGATTCGTCGGATCATTTGTGTGATTCCATGTGAAAGAAAGTAAACGATTTAGTTCACATTTTAATATTGTTCCGTAATCTGTAATATCTCCATTTCGTAAATATGAAACAGTTGACCCTACTTGCCAGTCGGATTCAATTGCAGTTCCGAAAAAGTATTTTTCAGTAAATTGAGTACATGTTAAAGCTTCCCATAGTTTTTCAGGTGTTGTTGCGATGTATGTAACATATACAAATTGTGGTTTATTCATTCCTTATTGCACTCCTCAAGTTCATTTTTTAATTCACTTAGTGCTTCTAATCGCTTTTGTTCATACTTATGAATCCATCGTTTAGAAATTTCGTTAATTGGTACAGGATTAAGATAATGTAACTTATTTCTCCCGTGCCATTCTACTACAACAAGATTTGCTTCTTCTAGTATTACTAGATGTTTTGTGACTGCTTGTCTACTCATTTCTAGAAGTTGACAGAGTTCACTTAATGATTGGCCGTTATTCATAAAAAGCTCGTCAAGGAGTTTTCTACGACTTGAATCGGCTAGTGCTTTAAAAACCTGATCGATTTCATTCAACCTCCCTATTATTTATATATTATGCAACTTTTTAGTTGCACGTCAAGTATTCTAGGATAATAACTCGATTTCTTTCAAGAAAAGGTTTTAGCATTTATAAAAATCCTAATAAAATAGTAAAAAGGGTAAATTCATTTATTTTGAATTTACCCTTTTTTGTTAAGACTCTTCATACTTTTACTGAAATTAAAAATAGGCTATTTGTCCTAGTTTTCTAACTTCAGATTTTAAGATTGCAGCTCTTTTAAAACCATTTCTAACGTAATGCCTTTGTACTTTTTCTTAGGTGTCGGTGGATTATTCACACTTACATTTTGGCGTAAATAGTTTTTTTGTACAAATGCTAGATCTTTCGCATCTACAGTTCCGTCAAAATTAATATCTGCACTACGTTTATTTGTGCCCCAATAAGTCTGAATATAAATTGCATCCATGATATCAATCACGTTGTCTTTATTTACATCCCCTGCCACCACAGTTCGAACATAACCTGGACGGTTAGTTCCTACATACTTTTTACCGACATACCTTCCTGTTTGGATTTGTTTAGTAACGGTAAAGTGCCCTGGAATGTCCTCCACAAATGTGAATGGTTTGTCTGTTAATGGTAGATAATTAAATGTAACGTTTCTTTGTGCACCATTGGCATCGAATGTACCTTGATATACTTTACCATTAGGATCTATTAATTTGACGTTAGCTCCAATGTTATTGTAGTTTGCTACACCTGTCACTAGCCCCTCAGGAACTGGGTTATAAAAAGTCTGCTTTGAATAGCCTAGGTGTACAAGAAATTGCGCAGCACCCGCAGCGCCTAAGTCTCTTGTTACTGGAACTTTTTTCCCATCGCTATCCAATCCATAAGCCGCTGTTACATTGACTACGAATGGTCTAGAAAGATTACTCATAGGTATATCAGTAGGAACCTTCACCTTTAAGTCTACTAAAGGAAGCTCATCATCAGACATCAATTGACTTCCATCACGCTTCGCAGTAATTGTTATATAGTTATAGCTACTGTCACTTGTCTGTGATGTTACGCTAACTTGTCCTTTATCGGCAAAGGCAGGATTTACTTTTATGTCTTCCACGTTCAATTGTTTTGGAACACGAACTGTAAACTCGCTACCAGTAAAGTTTTTCATATGTTTTGAAGTGAGTGTGACGATCGTTGAATCATTTGTATTAACTGCCTGCTTGTCAGCAGATGCTTTGATATAAGAAGTCCCCTTTGGAATAAAGGTGAATGAATTGAACCAATAGTCCCCAGTTCCTACATAATCACCTAAATATAAGGTAACCCGTTTAATAGTTTTTCCATCAATCGGTGTTTCGTACTGAAAATATCCATTATCATCTGCATAAATATATGCTCCTGGTATCCAAGGAAAAACGTCGTTTGGAGCTATCGTATTTTCTTGTATATTATACAAATACTTCCTTTGCTCTCCTAGTAAGCCAGCTGCGAACATTTCTTCCGTCTCTTTGTCATATACCTTACCAGAGAATGTATAACCCGTTTGTTCCGGATCGACTTCGATAATGCCTGGTTTTTGATTCAGACTGTATTGAAGTGATTTATTATCGACTGAAAAATCTCTGTAAGCAGTGTACGTTTTACCACTTTCACTAGTTGCGATGAATTTCAAATTATACTGTCCTTCATCTACTAATGTTGGTTCCGATAAGATTGGTTCATCTGGATTATTGGTAAATGGATAATAGTACCCTTTGCCATACTGACCTGGAACAGCACCCATGAAATTCGTTCCATAGAAGATATTCTCCTCAAATTTTGTGGCATCCAAGGAACCTACATATCCAAGCTCTTTCTTTGTTTTGGCATCTACAAGTACAACATCAAGGGATTTCATAGGTGATTTAAGCATAAAAAGTGCTCCAGTTCCGTTAAAGGTAACTGGTGCATAAGATTCTGTAAGGCCATCAAGGGTTCTAAACATCGGATTAACTGGTTCTTTATTATCTATTTCGAGTCCTTCTTCCACATACCGAACTGCAAACGGTACTTGATATGTTTCAGATGGATTATCTTGGTTCGTATACACAATATATCCTTCATACGGTCCTTTTTCAGCTGTTTTAGGAATGAAGAGGGATACTGGTGCTTTCTTTTGGCTGTTTCCTTTTAATTTAACAGAGGCATCTGTTAGGATTTTCACACCATTCTTTACAGCATCCTTTGAACCTCTTTCATTAGTTTGGAAATGAACATCTACTTTAAATGTTTTTTGCTGTTTTCCATTGTTTTGCAAGATTACGGAGCGAGAATCTTGTATATCCTCACCATTGTATGTATGCAGTCCAAAGCTGATCTCGCCTGTTTCTTCTTTAATTTTCTTATATTTTCCATCGATCAAAGTTGTCGTTTTATCTTCCACCTGAATTTGTGTATCAGCGTGAACCGCTTCGTAAGCATCTACTCGGCCTGCACCCACCTCATACACACTATATGAATCTGCTAATGGGTCCGCAGTATTCATAAGTGTCGTTTTTACATCTTCTGGCTGTAAGTTAGGATTCGCTTGCAACATGAGTGCGGCAACCCCGGTAACATTTGGCGTTGCCATTGATGTTCCAGAGAGTCTTGCATAGGAATATTGGTAATCACCAATATGGGACGGACCATTGTTATATGATGGGACTGTTGACATGATTGCTACACCTGGAGCAGTGACTTCCGGTTTAATATCGAATGATGGACGGGCTGGCCCACGAGAGCTGAAATCAGCAAGAAGATCACCTATAGACTGAACGCTTCCCATTTCATTAAAAGAAAAGACCGCATTGTTGCTTGCTGCTTTTGCTTTAAGTTGCAGTCCTTGTTCATTGTTCACTGAAAAGACAGGAACAAGATCGTAACTATCTGGTAAAAGGATAGGAATTTGTCCTTCTGCTGGATTATTGTTCCAAATGAAAACAGCGGCAGCTCCTTTTGCAATCGCAATTTTAATGTTTTGGGTAAGAGTCCCATCGTTACGACGCATCAGAACGATTTTTCCCGTTACATCTTGATTATTATATTCTTGTTCAAATCCATTGTTTACGTCTATAAGTGGAAGGGATTTACCTTTCAAACTTTCGATATGATCTGCGAATCCTTTTCCCATAAAACGTAAATCAGCTGTCGTAGACTCATTTCCTACTTGCAACGAACCTTTAAACGTAGGGAATGTAATAGGCGCGCTACTTGCCCCTACGGTTAATGCTAGTGCTGCCGAACCAGGAGTTCCGAGAGAATACATAGCGTTTCCGCTATTGCCAGCTGCAATTACGGCCACGACCCCAGCCATTACAGAGTTGTTAATAGCGATACTAGCGGGATCTAATGAATCGTTAATTGAACTACCTAGAGATAAATTAATGACATCCATTCCGTCAGTTACTGCCTTGTCAATTGCGGCGATGATGTTATCTGTCCTCCCTCTTCCATAGGCACCTAGCACCCGGTATGAATAGAGATCTGCCTCCGGCGCAATTCCGGTTACAGCATAGTCAGATTTATTTTTCCCTTGTCCAGCGATGATACCCGCTACATGAGTACCATGCACTGTGTAATATGTACTGCCGTTAGAAACTTCTGGTTGCCCCGATTTCTTCCAGTCATCATATGTAGTTTCCATTGGATCATTATCATTATCAACAAAATCATATCCGCCTTTATAAGCACCCTTTAAATCAGGGTGATTATAGTCGATTCCAGTATCTATCACACCTACTTTTATTCCTTTACCGTTATATCCTTCTTGATGAAGCTTGTCCACGCCCATAACTGAGCTACTTTCGGATACGTTCGTTGTGAATGTCCCGTCAGTTTCTTGGTCTTGGATCGGCGGTTCTGCTTGCATTTGCGCATTGCTCCAAACTGCTTTTACCGAGCCGGATTGAAGTAATCCTTTAACTTTATTGGCGGGAAGTGTCATTGCAACACCATTAAATACTCGTTTGTACGATTTCGTGATTTTGAACGGGGATTTCTTTTGATCCAGTTCTTTTTTAAACACATTTTTTAAATCTGCTTGAAATTGCTTATGCTCATTCTCCACATGCGTTTGCGCTTCAGAAGAAGAGAGGGTTTTCCCTTTGAGTTCTTCCATAACAACCGCGGTTTTAGCAGGCTCAGACTTGAATTGGACAATGACGGATAAATCCGAATCGCTGTCTAAATTTGTGTCAGGTGACAACATGAGCCCAGTTTCTTCCATTGTTTGTAGTTTGCTGATAGCTTGTTTTTGTTCAGGAGTCATCTTGGCTAAAATGGACTCTGCGGAAGTAGGTTCATCCGCTTTCGCTGGAATTGTACAATTTGGAAAATACAAACTGCTAGTCAGTAACCCCGCTCCAAGTGTAATTGTAGAGACTTTCTTTACAATATTTTTCTTCAATGTTCCTCTCCCTTTCCTGTGTTAAAAATAGCAAAGTTGATAATACCCCGTTTTCAAAAGAAACGCTTTTTTAGTGGCGCAACTGCTAGGATTAGCAGTTGATTCTCTTCTTAAGATGTCAATCAGCGTTTTTGATTGAAGTGTGGTGTTCCATTCTCAGAAATACTCTTTTCTAGCTTTTTTTGTTTGTACGACTTTATAAAACTCATCATTAGAAAAATTGTTTACTCATTTATCACAACCTGTCATTTTTCAATACTACAAGTTTAAGTATATTTTCAGTTTATGTAATTTTAATATTTTGAAAATTGCGTCAAGTTTTAGTTTTTATTAAATAAATTTTGTTAAAACAGGATTCTGAAACTCAGATTTATAGTAATTTGTCTACACGCTAAAAACCCCTTCTGAAGGGGGCGCTTTAGTGAAAAAAATCCTAAACAAAAAAACAGCCGTATAAACGACTGAATTATGATCCATTAACTATCTAATTTTTCATTCTTTCCTTTTTTAACTTCTTCATTTTGATCATCTTCCATATCTTCTTGATTGTCACGAATTACTTTCGCAACCATAAAGGACGAAACAATAATTCCAATTGCCCCCATTAAATAATAGCCCTTTACATACAATGGTTCTTCTAAATGATAAAGTCCAATAAAAGTTAAAACACTAAAAATAGAGAAAGATGACCAAGCCAAAAACGTAAAGTACGGAGTATTACGCCTTCTTTTTTTCAAAAATAATCCCCCCTATTTTAAGGTATTACTATTTTAATAATTTTTAAGAATTGTTAGAACATAATGTTCTTTATAGAAATTGTATTTCTCCATCCAATTTTTGGGAATTCCTTAAAAGTCTTTTCGATTTCTGATTTTTAATTGTTGTTCTAAATAAAAAAAAGAGAAATTGCCGAAACAATTTCTCTTTTTAATGAATAGTTTAAATAACTTTTACGCCTTTTTTCCAAACAGATTTTACATGGTTAACGCCAAATAAGTATTGTAACTCTTGATAGTTTTTAACATTCCATAAAACGATATCTGCCTGTTTTCCAACTTCAAGTGAGCCAATTTGATCTTGACGATTAATTGCGCACGCAGCGTTGTATGTTGCTGCTGTTAAGCTTTCAGCTGGAGTAAGTCTCATCGAAATACATGCTAAGTTCATTACAAGTGGCATTGATGTTGTCGGTGAAGAACCTGGATTGCAATCTGTTGAAATTGCTACAGCGACACCTTCATCAACCATTTTTCTACCTTTTGCAGCATCTTCACGTAAATAAAGTGCTGTTGCTGGAAGAAGACACGCAATTGTTCCTGATTTAGCCATAGCTGCAATACCTTCGTCTGAAGCTTTTAATAAATGTTCTGCTGAAATTGCGCCAACTTTTGCTGCTAATTCCGCTCCGCCATACGGTTCAATTTCATCAGCATGGATTTTGGGAATTAGATCATATTGTTTACCTGCTTCTAGAATTTGCTCTGATTGTTCTGGCGTAAATACACCTTTTTCACAGAAAACATCATTAAATTCCGCAAGTTTTTCTTCTGCAATAATTGGTAGCATATCATTGATTAAATGATCAACGAATTCATCTTCTCTTCCTTTAAACTCTTTCGGCACTGCATGCGCTCCCATAAAAGTAGGAACTAATTCAACTGCATGCTTATCTTTTAATTTTTTCATCACTCGTAATTGTTTTAGTTCTGTTTCTAAATCCATGCCATAACCGCTCTTACTTTCAACAGTTGTTACACCATGTGTGATGAATGAATCTAGACGTCGCATCGTTTGTTCCATTAATTCTTCTTCAGTCGCTTCACGAGTCATGCGGGCAGTCGCGTGAATTCCACCACCCTCATTCATAATATCCATGTATGTTGCACCTTCAAGACGCATTTCAAATTCACGCTCTCGGCTCCCACCATACACAACATGTGTATGGGGATCCACTAGACCTGGAGTAACAAGATGGTTTGATGCATCTATTACTTCTGCTTCTTGAATTCTTTCTGCATAACGCTCTTGAATTTCATTTGTTGTACCAACAGCTTGGATTACTCCATTTTCAATCCACAAGCTGCCATCTTCTATTAAGCCAAGCACTGACATTGCTTCCTTCGCGCGAGGACCTTTCACTTCTGAAGCAAGTGTTGCTAATTGAGCTGCATTTTTAATCCAAATTGGTTTTGCCATTACTTATCAGTTCCTTTATCAAGCATTGGAATGTTTACTCCTCTTTCGCGAGCAGTTTGTTTAGCTAACTCGTAACCTGCATCAGCATGACGAACTACACCCATACCAGGATCAGTTGTTAATACGCGCTCAATACGTGCTTCTGCTTCTTTTGTACCATCTGCAACGATTACTACACCAGCGTGTAATGAGTAACCCATTCCTACTCCACCACCGTGGTGAACCGATACCCAAGTAGCTCCACCAACAGCGTTAATCATTGCGTTTAAGATTGGCCAGTCAGCTACTGCATCTGAACCATCCATCATGCTTTCAGTTTCACGGTTAGGAGATGCTACAGAACCTGAATCTAAGTGGTCACGTCCAATAACGATCGGTGCTTTTAATTCACCGCTTGCAACCATGTCATTTAAAATTTTACCGAAACGAGCGCGTTCACCATAACCTAGCCAGCAAATACGTGAAGGTAAACCTTGGAATTCAATTTTTTCCTGTGCCATACGAATCCAGTTGCATAAATGCTCATTATCAGCAAATTCACGTAAAATTGCTTGGTCAGTTTTGTAAATATCTTCTGGATCACCTGATAATGCTACCCAACGGAAAGGTCCTTTACCTTCACAGAATTGTGGACGGATATATGCTGGAACGAATCCTGGGAAATCAAATGCATTTTCTACGCCTTCATCCTTTGCAACTTGACGGATATTATTACCATAATCAAATGTAACAGATCCTTTTTCCATCATTTCAAGCATAGCTTTTACGTGAGTTGCCATTGAAGCTTTTGAAAGTTCAACATATAATTCTGGGTTTGAAGCTCTTAATTCTGCAGCGTCTTCTAAAGACATTCCTGATGGAGTATAACCGTTTAATGGATCGTGCGCTGATGTTTGGTCAGTTAATACATCTGGAATAAAGTTTCTAGCGATCATTTCTGGTAAAATATCAGATGCATTTCCGATTAGTCCAATTGATAATGCTTTGCCTTCTTTTTTAGCCTCTTCAGCAAGACGAATCGCCTCATCTAATGAATCTGTTTTTACATCTGTATATCTAGTTTCGATTCGGCGGTCAATTCTTGTCTCATCTACATCGATACCGATACAAACTCCGCCATTCATCGTAACAGCAAGTGGTTGAGCTCCACCCATTCCACCAAGACCTGCAGTAACTGTAATAGTACCTGTAAGTGTGCCATTGAAATGTTGTTTTGCTAATTCAGCAAATGTTTCATAAGTCCCTTGAACAATACCTTGAGAACCGATATAAATCCAGCTACCTGCTGTCATTTGACCGTACATCATTAAACCTTTTTTATCTAATTCGTGGAAAGTATCCCAGTTTGCAAAAGCAGGAACAAGATTTGAATTTGCAATTAATACACGTGGTGCATCAGTATGCGATTTGAAAATTGCTACTGGTTTACCAGATTGAACTAATAATGTTTCATCATGTTCTAAATTCTTTAATGACTCAACAATTGCATCAAAGCATTCCCAGTTACGAGCTGCTTTACCAATTCCACCATATACAACAAGGTCTTCTGGACGCTCTGCTACATCTGGATCTAAATTATTCATTAACATACGAAGAACTGCTTCTTGTTGCCAACCTTTTGTATTTAATTCTGTACCTCTATATCGAACAACTTTATCTTGTGTAACCGTATTCATCATTAATTACCCCCTAGATGTGATGTTTTCAGTCTAACACGAATTTTCCGAAATCTAATTATAAAATAATGATAATTTTATAATTTATTCCATTTTACTTATCTTTCAATTTTATTTTTATAAAATATCTCAAAATTGATTAATTAATTGGCTCTATTTGATTTTTAAACTAAAAAAGAGGCTGCCTCATTAGACAACCTTTAGGAACAAAGCAATTACAAAATTAATTGTTAATATGAGCGATTCGGTCTAAAATTTTCAGTTTCCATTTATATCTATTTAACCAAATACTTGTAGAATTTTTTATCAACCTTCATAATTGGAAAATTCTCGGGTAAATCTGTGAGTTCTATACTGGTAAATCCATTTTTTTCATAAAATCGATGAGCAGCTAAAAATTGAGGGGTTGTCCCAAGATAAATTGCTTTTATTGATTTTTCTTCGGCCCATTTAATAGCATTATTTAATAAGAGACTGGCAGTTTTATATTTTGCACCTCTAAATTCTTTATCTACAAACATCTTTCTTAACGCAACCTCTTGATTCCCTATGTCTAAAAGACTAATAGTACCAATTACTTTATCGCCATATAGAGCCATCCAAAAGTTCCCGCTTCCATTCTGATAAAACTCTTCGATTATAAACAAATCAGGCTGGTCATCTTTGGTGATTTTAATATTGTATTCTTGTTGTTGAATAGCAAGAATTAAATCTACTACTTGAGCTTGATAATCATTAGAGTATTCTTTCACAATAGGATTACTATTCATCACTTTACACCGCCTTTAAAATTTTTACACTTACTGTTTTCAATATAGAGACCGAGATGTCCTTTTTCTTATTTAACTATACTGTTTAATTTGTAAAGTTTCTAACTATACTTGTCATCTACGCCTCAATATTTTGTACTTTCTTAATTTAAAAACCTGTATCAGCGATTCATTTCAAACCGTCGATACAGGCTATTGTTAAGTATTCTTATATAATTTACGAATCATTCTTATTTGGCCACGATGATTGATTTCGTCCTCAAATACATGAAACCATTTAAAGTAGTTAGTAGCTTGTGATCTTCCAAATTCTGATTTTTCATATAACCATTCATCTGAAAGTGTATTAAATTTTGCATATGTATCTTCTCGAATCTCATCTAAAAGAGTTATATAATAGTTAGCATCATTACCTTTAATACTTTCCCTAGCCCCTTCATCTAAATCTAAACCAGGTAACCATTTTGCTTCTTCTTCTGAATTCAAATCACGATTTTCAAATGTATTAAGTTGATACCAATACTCAACCCCTGCCATATGAGTTAATAGCATTCCAATTGTATTACCTGTTGGAGAGTGCAAATAATCTAGTTCTTCAACTGTAATATATTTAATTGCTTCTAGAGTCGTATACCTTACATAATTCATCATTGAAATTAATGTATTAAAATCTCCTTTTACTCCATCTTGTTCTCCGACTAGTAATAAATTTTTCATTTCGATCATTGTTGCATCCCCTTTCGTTTTTTGACAAGTCAATTTATTTCTATTTACTCATAGATCTGATTTCACAGTCAATAGCTGTTCTTTTCTTAAATCAACGAAAGTATTAGTTTTAAGTATTTTGGATCTTCCTCTTTAAAAATCTCCCCAGCCTTTAGCAAATATGCTCTCAATAAACATTCTTTTGCTTTTTCTACATCATTTGTTTCAAATAAGACCTGTCCTAATCTCAATAGTATATATGGATTGTTCATGCCTCCAGGACAATTAAATGCATCATAAAAATAATTCTTTGCTTGGGAATAATCGTTTAAATAAAAATAAACATCTCCGATTGATGTTAGAACCCTAGTACTAGCTTCCCATGTAAATTTAGGCTCAGGTATTAATTCTAACGCCTCTTTCAATTTTTTAATGGTACCATCAATATCTTTTGCTTCAAATAAAGCATCGGCTTCCTCAGAAAGTTCTACTATATATTCATAAGTTACTTCTTTAAGTTCCATAAGCTCTCCTTTATTTTTTAATATCGTTTGATGGTAATTGATTACAGTTTTTCTAAAAGAAACACCATAACAATCAAGCGTATTCTCCCTACTTCATCTAATAAAAGACTTGCTTTAATCCTACAAACCAGATCGATAAACTAAAGGCGTACATCCTTCAAGCTGTTTAAATTTCGCATTAAAATATGATTGATGAGAATAACCAATTAATCTTGAAATTTCATCTAATGGCAGGTCTGTTTCATCTAATAATCGTTTAGCTTCCCTAATTCGTACTTCGTGAAGCGTATCCCTGAATGAATGATTTGATTCAGCTGCGAATCGGCGGCTAAGAGTACTTTTATTGATTCGAAGTGCTTCTGCGCAGTCAGTTAGACTCCAACTTGCATTCCAATAATTCGATTCAATTAGCTCCCTTGTTTTCTCCACTAATGTACGATGACCCTCTTGGGTAAAATCATTTCCATGCACTAATAGATTTGTAGTAAAATCTAGTAATTCTTGAACAATTCGATAAATAATTGGTCCATGCACAATTTTTTGAAAAATATCATAATAGATCCCTTCCCATGATGCATTTTGAAGATTATTCGATTTCATATATCTTCTAATTTGTGCAAGTACGCTTGTTAATCTTATTCGAACAATTTCTGGATCTGGATAAGGCTGTTCAAAAGTTAAAAATTCCCGTTCCATCCAATCCCGAATTGCTTTTGCATCTCTTTTTTCGAGCATTTCAATCCAATGACGTTGCTCTAAAGGTGTTAAGAATGGATCCTTTTCTTGATATGGCATTGGTTCGTTTTCCGCCAAAATAATATCATAACCTTCAAAGAAGATTCTCCGTGTAAGCTGAAGTGTTTGTTCATAAATATCTTTTAATGTTTCTTCTGGCGCACCGACTTTTATGACGATTGAAAGTGGCTCGTCCATCATTTCTTTCCATTGTGTAAGAAATGCATTATATTCATCCTGCAATAACACTTCTTCATCTACTTCGTGAACACATAATATGAAATCAGATAATACGAATAAACGATTTTTCCCAGTAAAAGGATTTCGTTCTAATGCTTTATACACAAGCGGAAGTGTCCCTGAATTTGGTGTCAAAAAAGCAACCATCGTAATCGGACCATCATACTTACGTTCATTCAAAAAAAGATCAGGATAATCTATGTTAAATGAATTGATTTCTTCACTATTTTTTATATTAAAATATCGCTCTTTATTACGAATTTGATAACGTAGCTGCTGAATATGCTTAATTAAATCGGTAGGAGAAAATGGTCGAAATAATACATCCTCCGCTCGATATTGTAATGCAAGATACGCCGTTTGGAAGATTCTCTCAGATGAAATACCTAACCAACGAATTGAAAACTTTTGAATTAAATCACCAAATCTTTCACTCTCATTTTTCCAATTGTCCATATCAAATATAACAAGGTCTGGCTGTTGCTTTTGAATTGCATTTTCAAATTCCACCATTGTTTTCCATAAAACAAGGTTAATACCAGTAAAGTGCGATTCCACGACCCACCGAATCCCCGAAGCTTCTAACTCATCTTTTGCAACTAAATGAATCTCCATCTGAGTTTCACCTTCACTTCTTACTTTTTCTACAATAATAGCAAATTTATTTTGTTTTTGTAGAATAAAAACAATTCATCATCCAAATTTTTTAACTTTTTAGTCTAAGAAGTTAAAAAATTTGAAACATGAAAGCCGTATGGAGAACTTTTTTCTGATTTTGTGCTCGTTTACTTAGTCATGAACCCTGCATTAGTTGAATAAAAAATCGAGCCTATAAAAAAAGACTACACACAAGGTATAGTCTAAAAGAATTTATAAAAACCATTTTTTACGAGGGACAGCATAATACTCCCCAGCAACACTCTGCTGTGGTACAGCTTTTTCAATGCGTACTAAATCTTCTGGACTTAAGTCTAGATTAGTCACGCCTAACATTTCTCGGAGCTGCGTTCTTTTTCTAGCACCAACTAATGGAATAACGTTTTCATGTTTGGAAAGGACCCACCCTATTGCAAGATGGGAAACTGGTATGTGTTTCTCAAGTGCGATTTCTCGTAAGGCTTCAACAAGCATTAAGTTCTTTTCTAGATTTTCGTTTGTGAATCTAGGAGCTTTCATTCTCTTATCATTTGAACTGAATATACGATCTTTTGTCCATGCTCCACTTAATAATCCTCTTGAGAGTACTCCATAAGCTGATAGGGTTATTCCCAATTCTCGTAGAGTAGGTAAAATTTCTAACTCGATTTCCCGATTAAATAACGAGTATTCGGACTGTACCCAGCTTAGTGGATGAATCGCGTGTGCACGGCGTATTGTTTTAGCTCCTACTTCAGATAGCCCTATATGGCGTACATAGCCTTCTTTTACTAAATCACTAATTGCTCCAATCGTTTCTTCAATTGGGATAGATGGATCGATCCTTGCTGGTTGATATAAATCTATATAGTCTGTACCGAGCCTTTGCAAAGTATATTTAAGAAAATCTTTAATTGCTTCAGGTCTGTTATCTTCTACTCCAAATTTGTCACCAGGTGAGCGATGTTTACTATCAAACTTTACCGATATAAACATATTTACTCTACGAAACCCTCGAAGAGCTTCACTAATTAATACTTCATTATGACCATTACCGTAAAAATCTCCTGTATCAAGAAGTGTTATTCCACTATCTAGTGCTTCTTGAATTGTCGCTATACTCTCATTACGATCAGTTTTCCCGTAAAGCCATGACATTCCCATACAGCCGAGACCAATCTCAGAAACTAAAGGACCATTTTGTCCAACTATCCTCTCTTTTATAAAAATCCTCTCCCTTTTTTGATTTACTTCTGATTAAAAGGTGTAACTGGAGGCATAATATGCACTTTTTTATTTGGATAAATTCTTGCAATTACAGTTGATTGAGATAATCGCTTAATATCTTTTCCCGGTAATTCCATAGACACTCCATTCAGAGCAGTCTTATAAACATGCCTAACCGTATACGGTACATGTTGATCCTCTAGAAGCGTTTTTAATTCTTCTTGAAATTTTGCATGACTATCTTCAACTTGCTTAGTCGCTTCTTCTAAAGTAAGTTGCTTTCCAGCTGCCTCTGCTTCTTTAACAGCTACCACAGCAGGTTTTGTTTTAAATTCAATAATAATTGAAGTCATTTGGTTCGTTGAAAAATCAATTGATGGATCAACATAAAAAGAAGGGTTCATTGTTTCATTCTCCACCTTTGTCTCATCTTTATTTTTTGTAGTATTTATTGTATTTCCGTTACATCCGCTCATAATAAAAAGCATCGTAATAAATAAAACACTTCCTCTATAAAACTTCTTCATAATTACTCTCATCCCCTTCTAAAACAGTTTAATAAAAAAAGACAATCTATCAGGATTTTATCCTTTAGAGTGTCTTTTCAAACATTTTTCTATAGTTAGAATAAATCATCTGTATGAGTCGTTTAAAAATTCAATATGATAATTAATTGTTCTTAAATAATGTTTAGTCGTATCCTTTGAAAGACTCTTAATTCTTTTTAACATGTGAATACTTAAAACTTTTTCATTGTTATAAATTCTATATTTTTTTAAAGTTGAAAGTCTATGATTATATTGACTCGCTTTTACTTCATTTAGTTTTTTTACATTTATCAAATAATCTGTAAAGTTCATAATTGCTCCTCCTACTTGTATAGAACAACGATTTTTAGTAAAAAGAACTAGTCCTACTATTAAAAACCTTCTTAGGACTAGTTCTTTAATTCATTCTATTTAGCATGTCTACTTTTTATTCGCTTTAATGTTTTATAAATATAAAAAACCCTCTAGCAGACTACTGTTACTACCTGCTAGAAGGGTTTGGCTCATATAATAATTTAATTAATCCCTAACTCTACCTTAATATCGTCAATTGTTTTACCTTTATATTTTTTAACTGGTTTTGGCGCATCCTCAACCGTTGGATTTTGCATTAAGTAATTTTTTTCAAAGAAAGCAAAATCTTTTGCATCAACGATATTATCAAAATTAATGTCTGCGCTTCGTTTATTCGTACCCCAATATGTTTCGATGTATATTGCATCCATTATATCGATTACATTATCTTTGTTTACGTCTCCTGCGATTGGAGTATTAAAATTTATCTCTGGATTCCAGTGTGCTGATTTCGTACCTTCATCATTTATAAAGCCCACATGGAATGGTACATACATTGTAAAATGACCAGGTAGATCAAGTGAAGCTTTCATCTCTTCAATGTTAACGGGTAGTTTTTCAACCGTTGGTGAGCCAGATGAAGAAATTACCCCTGGATAAGTATTGCCACCTTGGTCTTTTACAGAAAGAACTGCACCAATTTTTGAAGGATCTACTCTCCAAGTTGCCCTACCTTCTCTTTTCAATGATTCCGGAATTCCAATACCTCCAGTAATTTTCGAAGTGGTCGGTTTGCTCCAAATTGGCGTAACCGCTGAAAACATCGAAATCGTTTGGCTCATATCATTTACGTATGATGCTGTAGGTGTTCTGAAAGTTGATAATATATTATATGAATCATTTTTTACATTTAATGTTACTTCTGCAAACGGTACATTACCTGTAACTTTTCCGTCAATCATATCTACATTTACATTCAAATTAGTATAAGAACCTGATGGCACTGTAGTGGTTGTAAGCTTAGCAGATCCAAATTTTTCGATTGCCGGATTCAGTTTTACATCTACAATCTGTAGTTGACTACTAGTAAACCCAAAGCTAGTCGCTAGTTTTTTCGCATCTGTTAGATTACTAGCTGTTAAAGTTAATTTAACATTTTCACCTTGATTGACCATTTTTTGATCAACACTTCCATATACAATTGGAGTACCTTCTTGAATAAATGTATAGTATTTATATCGGTCACCGTTCGCCGCTGAATTATATCCACCAAGTTCAACATTGAAACTTTTTGCAGTAATTGGAATATTGTAAGAGAAGTTACCGTCCGCATCAACATAAAACGCATTTGTAAAAATTGAACTATTATTTTTTTCCAATACAAAATTACCAGATTGATCAATCGAAATGCCTTGCTTTCTATAGTCATCCTGTGTTTTATCAAATACTCTACCATTCATTTGATAAGATGTCGTACCAGGCTTGTACTCAATAACACCTTCTTCTAGATCTGTTGTAAATTTAGGACCTGTAATATCAATCATAGAATGGTCTTCCATCGTAAATGTTTTACCTTCTCGATTTGCACCAATTATTTTTACTTTATAATGTCCTGGGCCATACGGTATTTTTACTTTTGTAGATGAAATAGGTTGCTTTGGGTTTCCGGTGAACGGTAAATAATATCCAGTAAATGCTCCATCAATATAATAATCTGTGTTTTCATTGTACTGAGCTGTATTTAATGCTCCTAAATAGCCAATCTCTTTATCTGTTTCACCGTCGAGTAAAACAAAATCAATTGTTTCCATACTTGATCTTGCATTAAAAACAACACCAGTTGCTGAATTTAATAAAGGATAATAAATATTATAGTCAGAAGTCATCATCTTGTTGTAAGTCGCCATTGAATTAAAGCCTTCTTCTACATAATGAACGCCAAATGGAATTTGGTATTGTTCAGTTGGATCAGCTTTATTTGTAAAAACGATATAGCCTTCGTAAATTCCTTTTTCTGCAGTTTTTGGGATGCTTAAATTCAATTTTATTGATTTTGAGCTAATGCCATTTATTTTGACTGAAGTTGGCCCTGAGATCGTCACATTATTTTTTGATGCATCTTTTGAATCTCTAAGTCCAGTGTTAAATTTGGCCTCAATGCTAAATGTTTTCGATTTTTCACTTCTATTTTTCAATATAATATTACGCGCAGAAGTTTGATCCTTCTCATTAAAGCTAATTGAACCGAAACTCATTGCACCCGTTAACTCACTAATTGATTTTTCTTTTCCGTTAATTAATGTTGGCGTTTTATCTACAACACTAAGTTCAATATTTGAGTGAATTGCTTCATAAGCATCTACTCTTCCGCTACCAATCTCATAAACACTGTAATCTTTTGATAATGGATCTGCCGTATTCATTAAGATTGATTTTATATCTGCTGGTTGTAAATCTTTATTAGATTGCAGTAATAACGCAGAAACTCCTGCAACATATGGAGTCGCCATAGATGTACCAGATAAACGTTCATATGCTATTTTGTAGTCCTCCGGTTTTGTTCCATCTCCTGTTTTATTATTGATATAAAATGGAACGGTTGAAAGGACTGCAACTCCTGGCCCAGTAATCTCTGGTTTAATATCATAATTTACTCTTGAAGGACCTCTTGAACTAAATACTGCTAATTCATCATCTGGCGTCTTTATTTTTGTAAAATCACCAAATGTAAAATCAGTATCTCCCGCTTTCATTGCTGCTAAGATTGCCAAACCGTCCTCATATGAAACTGAGAAACTAGGAATTGAGTTAATCGACTCACCCAAATATCCTTGAATAAGTCCTTCTGATTTATTTACTTCATTGTTATAAATAATAACTCCACGTGCGCCTTTACTTTTTGCCAACTTAATTTTATCTACGAATACAGTGTCTCCACGAGAAATAAACGCAATTTTGCCATTTACATCTTTTCCGTTATAATCTGCTGCTTTACCAAGCCCAACATCAACTAATTTATATGTCTTGCCTTTTAATGATGGTAAGTTATCCGTATAATTTCTTGCCATTTCTCTTACATCATAATTTTTGCCATTTTGTAATCCAGTAAATTGATACATATTAAGGGCCGTTGATGAAGCACCAACAGTTAATGCTAAAGCAGCAGCACCTGGAGAACCTAAAGTATACATTTGATCTCCACTATTCCCTGCAGCTACTACAGTCGTTACGCCACTTAATACTGCATTGTTAACTGCCACTGATGTAGCATAAAGAGGATCATTCAAAGATGCACCTAAAGACATATTAATGACATCCATACCATCCGCTACAGCTTTGTCTAATGCAGCAATAATATTAGCAGTCGTCCCACTACCATACGGTCCTAGTACTCTATAAGAATAGATATCTGCTTCCGGAGCTGCACCTACCGTTTTATATTCACTATCAGCCACTCCTCGACCGCCGATGATTCCCGCAACATGCGTCCCGTGTTCTGTATAATATGTACTTGAGTTAACAATTTCTTGGTTCCCCGATTTTTTCCAATCTGCATATGTTGTCTCCATCGGATCATTATCATTGTCTACAAAATCATATCCACCTTTATACGCATCCTTTAAATCTGGATGGTTATAATCAATCCCTGTATCAAGAATACCTACTTTGATTCCTTTTCCAGTATAGCCTTCAGCGTGTAAACGGTCTAAGTCGTCATACGGTGAATAATTAGCAATATTAAACTCATCAGCTTTTAATTGGTCATTATTTTCTGTTTGTTTAGGTGGATCAATCGAAAACTTTTCGTTGTTCCAAATCGTTTTAACAGCTTTTGATTTTAATAGGTTCTTAATTTGATTCGCTGGTAAACTCATCGCCACGCCATTAAACACATATTTATATGAACGATTAATTTTAAAGTTTACTTTTGATCTTTTTTCACCAACTAGAACCTTACTTACATCTGCCTGGAAATCCTCATGATTCTCATCTACTAGTTTAGAAGCTTCAGTTTCAGAAAGCTGTTTTCCTTCAATACTTGCTTCAATTTGTGCAATCTTCGCAGGTTCATTAGCAAACTCGACTATTACATTTGTTTGTTCATTCGAATTTAAATCTACATTTGATGAAATTTGCAGACCTATTGACTCATTTGTTTTTAACTCATTTAATGCTAATCTTTGTTCCGGTGTTAATTTTGCAAGCATGTCTTCTACTTTCGAGTAACTGACAGCTTTTGTGGCGTGACCTACATTGCCAAATGATGTCAAAATAACACTCGATGATAATGCAACGACTGTTATCCTCTTTAGAAAACTTTTTTTGTTTAAACTTATTTTCATCTTCTTCCCCCATACTTTTTATTCGCAGACAAAAACAACCTACCTGGTTAATTATTCAGAAAATTCACATTACGGTCAACCGGGTTATTTTATCATGACTAAATCTAAGTATTTGAGGACAATAGACTTTTTTCGACTGATTTTGACAGAAAGATTAGGAGGAATTTGCGCAACTTTGGAAACACAAGATTAAAATCCCTTCAGAATTTAGAAGGGGCTTTTCAATTTGTTGAAATGTAAATTAATTGAAATTATTAAATTTGCGTTCAAATTTAGAACTTCGATTGAATAACAGTGTAGATGGCTTAATGATTGATGTTTTCCTCTTAATTAACAAAGTACGGGACTTTGGCTTAATAAGGTAAGAGAACCCCCTCCAAAAATGGAAGGGGCTTTTACTAGATAGCTTAATTCAATTGATTCATTGTCACAGAAAACACATAGCTTTGATACTTATCGCAGCCTTCATATCTATATCTTTTTCCGTCCTTACTAAATTCTCTACCTTCCTCTTGGAAACCTAGATCGTGTAATACATCTTTTATTGAACCATTTTCATAATCTTTTCCAACTTGGAATTCGATACTCAAATTAATCACCCTTTGATTTGTTTTTTCTATTTATTTTGGTAATTGTTGGGCGATTTTATACTTATGAATCACATTATAGAAGAGGTATTTAATATGAAATGCGAACAAAATATGTACTATATTCATAAAACTGTGAACTTTGTTCATAAACTACTGATTTTCGTGCATAAAGGATAGAGTTTTGCTCATAAAACATTGATTTTTGTTCATAAAGGATAGAGTTTCGTTCATAAAACATTGATTTTTGTTCATAAAGGATAGAGTTTCGTTCATAAAACATTGATTTTTGTTCATAAATGATAGAGTTTCGTTCATAAAACATTGATTTTTGTTCATAAATGATAGAGCTTCGTTCATAAACAAACCGGGTTAGCTTTTATGTAATTAAAAATAGCTGATTCGTTATTGGAAAATACGAACACTACATGAACTATCTTGATAGAGTAGTAAACTTCATTTATATATTGGTGATACTCGTTGATATATCATCATATCTCGTTGATATATCATCATATCTCGTTGATATGTGTAAAAACATTCATATTCTTCGCTATGGCTGGCTCACGTCTGATATTTGAGGTCCTGTTGAATCACTAATTTTAATTTGGGTAAGTGCCTGTCATGTTCAGGTGACAATTTAGCAAGCAAATCTTCCGTTTTCGAAACACTTACAGCTTTTGAAACAGTTACTCCTTGTCCAAGAGAACCAATTACAAAACTTGATGATAAATCAAATTTGGCCAACCCTTTTCCGATTTTCATACGCTTCCCCATTAAAACCATTCCTTCCTCATAGTCACAGTAAATTGCTCGAAAAGATCTATTTGAAATACGAACATAAACATTAAATATTTGTTATGAAAGTAATTCATTTAGCTATCTTTACAACATTAATTATTAAGACTACTATTTAGAATTATTTGAATTAGGTTAAAATCAACGCTCTATTTCAATATTTACAAACAATTTAAAGGGCCTTCGACTAAATTCTACCCTGATGTTTATAAACACTTCATGAAACTAAGTAGTGGTACAGCATTATTAAGAGGAAGTGTACTCGATTGATGTTTTAAAACCTTTTTTAAATATTATTCGTTACCATTAATTTACACAATTAGAATAGTTATCCTATGTATAGAGCACATTATATCTAGAAACAGATTCAACAAAAAAAGAGGTGAGGAACATTGAAAAAAACAATGAAACATTCGTTCACTATTCATCCTGAAGGTGACCTAGATTCAAATATCGAATTATTTCAAACTTTGTTCCCCAGCTCGGATTTAGTGAATAAAAATGTTTTATTTGGAGAGAAAAAAGGTGTCATTGTTTATTTTAATAGCTTAGTAAATGAAGATAAAATAGAGCAGTTTACAACGAACATTCTCGAATATAAAGATGGATTATTTCAATTTCTGTATAGTCATACAATTATAGCTAAAAAAGTCGAGGATATAGAAAAGTCGATACTAGATGGGAAATGTGTGTGTCTTATTGATGGAGAACCTAATGCATTTCTATATTCTGTTGAAGAATTTCCTAAACGTTCTTATTCTCCACCTAGTATTGATAATTCTATCAAAGGTTCAAAAATTGCATTTGTCGAGTCAACACAAGCTAATTTGTCGTTACTTCGTCGTTATCTTGAAACGAAAGATTTACTTTTTAAAGAAGTTAAAATTGGAAAAGAAATTAAAACAAATGTAACGGTAGCTTACTTAGATGGTGTCGCTAAACCTGAAACAGTTGAAGAGATCGAATCAAAGCTTAATGCTATAACGGTTGACTCTTTACTCAACGCCAATCAATTAGCTTTAATTTTAGAAAAATATCCTTTTTCTCTCTTTCCACAAATTATCACAACTGAACGGGCTGATATTGCATCACAGTCTATTGAAAAAGGAAAAGTTGTTATTTTATTAGATCGTTCATCAGAAGTCATTATCTTACCAGGATCTTTTATTTCTTTTTTTAAAAGTATTGATGACTCATCAACAAGACCTGTCATTGCATATTTTAATATATCTTTGCGTACAATCGCTCTATTTATTACTCTGTATTTACCAGGGATATATATTTCAGTTGTCTCGTTTAATTATGATGTTGTCCCATTAAAATTAATTTTATCAATCGGAGAATCACGTGCAAAAGTTCCCTTCGATCCACTTGTTGAAGCAATTATTATGGAACTAACACTTGAAATGTTGAGGGAAGCAGCAATACGACTTCCAACCCCAATCAGTACAACTGTAGGAGTTGTAGGTGGAATTGTTATTGGTCAAGCTGCTGTGTCAGCTGGTATCGTAAGCAACATCATGGTAATTGTCGTAGCTCTAACTGCCATTTCTTCTTTTATTATTCCAAATTATGACATGGCTTCAAGTTTACGCATATTACGTTTTCCTATTATGATTATGGCTTCTATATTCGGGATTATAGGAATCATTGCAAGTACTATGATTATAATTGCCCATGGTTTGAAATTATCTAGCTATAATGAATCTTATAGTCAGCCATTTTCTCCTTTTAGCTTAAAAAAATTAAAACAAAAATATCAAAATAGTGCTCTATCCGTTCTTTGGAATCATCAACTAACGAATCAAAAAAAGAGGAAATGATATGAGACATATTTCACCTAAAATTACATATGTTCAATTTGTATTATTAATATTCGGTGTACAAGTTGGGATTGGTGTCATTTCTTTGCCAAGAATATTAGAAAATAAAGCTGGAACGAGTGGTTGGATTTCCCTTTTGTTTGGGGGATTAATCTCTTTTCTTATTAGTGTTGCAATGGTGAAACTAAGAGAAAAAGACCCTTCTTGTTCATTTAATATGTATTTTACACATTGCTTTGGCAAGGTAATTGGGACATTATTTTCTCTTTTCTTTACTGTTTACTGTCTTGGAATTGGGTTCGTCATTTTATTACGTTCCATTTTATTTATTCAATCATACATTCTCCCTGATGCTTCACTCTTTATTTTGTTAGTATTGTTTTTAATTCCGACATATCAGTTCGTGACAGGTGGTATCCAAATACTTGGAAAGTATATTGAAATTATTTTTCCAATCATTATCTTTTTTTTAATTATGCTTCTCTTCACATTAAAACAAAGTAATATTCATTTTATTTTACCTTTAATAAAGGATGGATGGTTACCGATTTTTAAAGCCATTCCTGCAACGATTAGTTCCTTTTTAGGGATTGAAATAATCTTTATTATTTATCCATATTTAGATCAAAAAGAAAAGGCTTTAAAAGGTGTTTTAGTCGCGAATAGTCTTACTACATTTGTTTACGTGTACGTTTCAATTATTTGTTTTGTAATTTATAGCCCAGATGAAATCAGCGTAATTTTTGAACCAGTTTTAGATATTTTAAGTGTGATCGAATTCCAATATGTTGAAAGATTAGATTTCATTCTTTTTTCATTGTTTCTAATAGTCATTTCTAAAACATGGATTATGTACTTATGGATTGGTGTAACAAATTTAGCAGAAATGTCTCAACATAAACGAGTCGATTATTTGTTTATCGGATTATCCTGTGTATTTCTATGTTTAACTAATTTTTTCATTCCAACATTTAAGCAAAATGATCAAGATATACAATTTTTATCTATATATGGCGTAATTCTCATATTAGTTATGCTAGTTTTCATTTGGATTCGCTCATTTTGGAATAAGGTGATTAGATGAAAAGTTTAAAAATCGCTACGATTAGTGTTTTTATTTTAATTCTTTTAACAGGCTGTAAAGAAACAATAAATATTGAAGATATTACAATGGGATTAATATTTGGAATTGACACAAATAATCCACAACAAAAAAAACTCCAAATTTTTATGTCTAGTCCCGTTTTTAGTGAAGAAGCAAAAGAAAAAAATGAACAAATTATGGTTGATGCTTCAAGCATTCGAGAAGCCCGCACTTTATTTGATTCGAAAGTAAATGGTGTTACAACTGCAGGCAAGTTGCAAGCTTTATTAGTCGGAACTAAATTAACCGAACAAAAGAATTGGACGTCTATCTTAGATTTTTTATATCGAGAACCGAAACTAAGACAAAATGCAGACCTTGTTTTTTTTGATGGCAATGTTTCTGAGCTACTCAAATTAAAAGAAGAAGATAAACCAAGATTATCAATTTTTATTCCGCAACTAATTGAAACAGCTGATTTTCGAAATGTAACACTTCGTACTTCGCTTAGAATGTTTCATCAGATGTCATATGAAAAAGGAATAACACCCTATTTACCTAAAATGTCGATTAAAGATGAAGAACTTGAAGTTAGCGGAATTGTCTTATTAGACAAAAATTTTTTCGTTAAACAAACACTATCCATTGAAGAAACACAGTTATTTAGCTTGCTTCAAGGAAAATTAAAAGGTCAATTAGGCATTATGGCTTCTATTAAGGAAGTAAGGGATAAAAATCAATTGTTTAACATTCAGAGAGCTAGCTATTCTATACGAAAAATTAAAAGAAAAGTAGACTGTAATTTCAATCATAACCAATTCGATTTTGAGATTTCTTACAAAATACCCGTAACGGTTTCACAATCGCCAATTAAATTAAATAACAAAACAGTCGGCCGATTAAGAAAAGAAATCGAATCAACTTTAGAGAAAGATTTAAATGGCTTAGTCCATAAATTTCAAGCAAATGAAGTCGATCCTTTAGGCTTAGGAATTTTAGCGAGTTCTTACCAACATGAACATTGGAAAAAAGTAAAATCCAACTGGCCCAAAGATTTTAAAAACTCAAAAATACATGTGAAAGCAAAAATAATAATTGTCGATAAAGGATTAACTATGTAGCAGGGTTATGAGCTCAATTGAAGGCTGAAGGAAAAGATTTAAAAGGCAGGTTCAAGTTCTCCTGCCTTTTTTCACTTTAACAAGCTGTTTTAAGCCAATAGTTCTTCACTATGTAGATCATAAATTTTGCATCGAAGACTTATAAAAGTTAAGATCTGCTAATGCTTTTTTCGTACTCCAAATTAAAACGTTCAAAAATAACTATATCAATAAAATAAATTCGTTACCTTTTCTGTACGTATGCGATGGTAAGCTGGGTTAATATTAACTAAAAATATAAATATTCTTAATAAAATTCGATTATTTTTTACCGTTTTTTAACTAAAAATGGTACATTTTTACTATTTTAAAATCTAATTGGATATTTTCCCCTCGATAAATCAGCTTATTTTTTTCTCACAAAATGCAAGAGTTGTAGATTTTTGTCGTTTGTAAAACTAGTTTAGTAGATGTTACGATGAATTCCTCAATACCACATATGTTAACCAAGGGAGGAATTTTAGTGAACAAGAAAGTTTTAGCGGTTGGATTATCTGTAGGTTTGGCAGCAAGTAGTTTATCGGTGACTAATACATACGCTGCACCAAAAAATGTATTATCGAAATACAAGTACAACAAATCAGTAGGATCACCTGAGTTTGTTTCAGGTCAGTTGACTAAGCCATCAGTTAAGAGCCCTTTAAGCGTTGTCCACAACTATGTCAATGCTAACAAAGATAAATTCAAGCTTGGATCTAAGTCATCTGAAAAATCATTTATCGTTCAATCAACTAAAAAAGATTCGTATGGTACTAATCTTCGACTACAACAAGTTTACAATGGTGTTCCTGTATGGGGTTCTACTCAAACTGCAGTAGTTGGAGACAATGGATCTCTAAACGTTTTCTCTGGTACAGTTATTCCAAACCTAGATACTAAAAAAGGACTAAAATTAGCTAAAAAAGTTAACGCATTTAAATCAATCAAAATCGCAGTCGCAGACCTCGGATACACTCCTATATATGAAAAAGACCCTACAGCTGATCTAGTAGTTTATACAAATGGTAATGATGCTACGTATGCATATCATGTAAACTTAAACTTCCTATCTCCTAAACCTGGTAACTATAATTATTTCATTGATGCATCAACAGGCAAAATCTTAAATAGCTATAATAGTATTGATACAATGGATAGCATCCATGCTGCTAGTAAAACTGTTGGAGCATCAGTTGCTAAACCATCAATTACTGGTACAAATGTCACTGCAACAGGAAAAGGTGTTCTTGGTGATACAAAAACACTAAATATGACTCAATCTGGTTCAACTTATTATTTACAAGATAATACAAGAGGCAATGGTATTTTCACATATAATGCAAATTCTCGTACAACTCTACCTGGTACGCTTTGGACAAGCACTGACACACTACTAAATAGTACAACTGAAGCTGCAGCAGTTGATGCTCATTATTATGCTGGAAAAACATACGACTATTATAAAACTGTTTTTGGACGTAATTCTTATGATGGTAATGGTGCTGCTTTAAAATCAAGTGTCCATTATAGCCGTAGTTATAACAATGCGTTCTGGAACGGTTCCCAAATGGTGTATGGTGATGGTGATGGAACAACATTCACTTATCTTTCAGGCGGACTTGATGTAGTAGCGCATGAATTAACTCACGCAGTTACGGAAAGAAGTTCAAACCTAATCTATCAAAATGAATCTGGTGCATTAAATGAAGCTATTTCAGATATTTTTGGAACTGTAATTGAGTTCTATAATAATAACAATCCAGATTACGAGATTGGTGAAGATATTTATACTCCAAAAATTGCAGGCGATTCACTTCGTTCTATGAGTGACCCAACTAAATATGGTGATCCAGATAACTATTCAAAACGTTATGTAGGAACTGCTGATAACGGTGGCGTTCATACAAATAGCGGTATCATCAATAAAGCAGCTTACTTAATTTCAGCAGGTGGAACTCATTATGGTGTATCTGTTTCAGGCATCGGTATTGATAAACTAGCTAAAATTTTCTATCGTGCAAATACAGTTTACTTAACTTCTTCTGCAACGTTTAGCCAAGCTCGTGCAGCAGCTGTACAATCTGCAGCTGACCTTTACGGTGCAAGCTCTGCTGAAGTAACAACAGTAAATAAAGCATTTGATGCGGTTGGCGTAAAATAATTTCTCTGTTAAATAAAAAGAGTGCCTCAATATATTTGAGGCTCTTTTTTTTATGATAAATTTGCGAGTGATGGTGAGAAGCAAGAAATACGAACATCAAGTGAACTTTGTGCATAAAGATGTTAACTTTCTTCATAAATTAGTGGTTTTCGTGCATAAACGGCTAATGAGGGCTTCATTGTACTGAAATATAACCTACATAATACTTAAAACACGAACTCAATGTGAACAATATTGATAAAGCTGTGAACTCGGTTGATATATCATTCATTCTCGTTGATATATTGCTACATTTCGTTGATAAACCACCTGAATTCGTTGATATATTGTTAAATGGAACAGAAATCCCCTCCATTACCTCTCTATTTATAGATTGATTCAATTAAAAACAAAGAAACCACAAGGAAAAATAATTCCTTGTAGTCTTTTGAGTTAAAACTGATTATAAACCTAGCTCACTTTTTACAATCTCTAATGTTTTTGTTTTATATTTACTTTTTGGTTTTTGTGCAGTTTGTACTGATGGATTTTGCATTAAATAGTTCTTTTCAACGAATGCAAGATCTTTAGCATCTACTTTACCATCTACATTTATATCCGCACTTCGTTTGTTTGTTCCCCAATATGTTTGGATGTATAGCGCATCCATTATATCAATTACATCGTCACTATTTACGTCTCCACCAATCAATTTAGGAAGATTAATTTTTAAAAATTGACCGCTCAATTCCCCTTGATCATTTTGCATTCCAATTTTGAAGTTATATAGACTTCTAAAATGTCCTGGCACTTTTACTGATAATTGGAGCGGTTTGTTAGTTAGAGACAAGTGTAGCGCTTCAATTTTTCCAAACTTAGTAAAGATTTGATCATACTTATTTCCAATAGCATCTTGGATTGAAACATCAGCCCCCACTAAGCTATAATCTCTTTTACTATCAAATGCTCCACTACTAGTTAATAAGCCTTCCGCATATAAGACAGATTTCATTTTAGAATACGTTGGGATTAAATCAACATAAGGTGAATTTGTAATAAGTGACGTCGTTTTTCCTGATCTATTTACATAGGTGCTTGACGCATATACGAGACTACTGTCAGGTCTAATTTCAAAATTATAATCTTTTACTTTATACGTAACTTCTGCTAAAGGGATCTCTCCATTTAAAGTTTGCGTATTATTATCAGTAGTTTCTACGGTTATACTATTTGCTGTTTTAGTAAATTTAACTTCTCCAAGTTTACTAGAATCTGGGTGAAGGGCAATGTTTTCAATCGATAAAAAGTCTGAAGCAACGCTTAAGTTGACTGTACCCTTTTTAAAATCAGTAGCGTTTTTTATGACGATTTTTGCTTTCACAATATCATCAGGTTTCGCAGTATTTTTATCAACGATTGTAGTCAAATATGGTGTACCTTTTTTTACGATTTTAATTGTTTTAGGTATGATACTTCCGTTTCCTGCAGAATCGGTTACAACTAGGTTAACAAGCTTTGCCCCCGAACCAATCGGTACTTCATATTTAAATGTACCGTCAGTATTAACTGGAATTTCAACAGGAATTTCCCCTTGTGCTGTATCGTAGACCTTATTAGCTGATTGATCAATTTTCATACCTGCCGCTTTATAATTTTCAATATCTTGATCAAATACGGAGCCAGTTATTGTAACTGATTTTTGCCCTTCCTCATATTCAATGATATCCCCTACTGGCACATCAAATGTATATTTAGGCTTCCTGTTATCAACTACTAAATTACGATATTCTATGAATTGTTTACCAGTATCAGATGTTGCAAGCATTTTAATTTTATAAAAGCCTTCATCCAATACGACACTTGTAGAACTTATTCCGCTCGGTATTGTACTATCAAATGGATAATACGTACCATTAAAGAGATTCAGATTGACTAATTCACCTTCATTTAAGCTGAAACCATTCACTGTTCCAAGATAACCTATTTCTTGATTCGTCTTTCCATCTTCTAAAATGAAATCAATATTTCTAACATTTGATTTCATTTGAACTTGTGCGGATATCGTCTTAATCGTGTTCGGACTTGAATATGCATCTCTATAACGGTCCTCTGATAAACCTAGTGATGATGTTTCAAAAACCCCTATTCCTTCTTCAACAGTATGCACTGCAAAAGGAATTTTATATGTTTCGTTAGGATCATTCTGATTCGTATAAACAATATACCCCTCATAATTACCTTTTTCTGCTGTTTTCGGTATGAAAATGGAAGCTTTCGTATTTTTTTGTGAATTTGCAGGTAGTTTAATAGTTGGTTCAATTAAAACTTTTACTCCGTTTTTCTCAGCATCTTTAGATCCACGTAAGCCTGTTTGATAGTGAACTGCTACATCAAAGGTTTTTGTTTCAATACCAGTATTTTTAACGATAACTTTACGCTCTTCATTCACGTCCTCACTTAGATTGACTGAACCAAAACTCAGCGCACCTGTTTCATCTTTAATGTTTTTTTCTTTGCCATTTTTTAAAATAGGTGTTTCATTTTGAACTTTCATTTCAATCGATGAATGAACTGCTTTAAAAATATTAACTCGGCCTGCCCCTGTTTCAAATACACTATAATCCTTACTTAAAGGACTCGCTGTATTCATTAGTATCGCCTTAACATCACTTGGTTGTAAGTTTGGTTTAGCTTGGAGTAAAAGTGCAGCCATGCCCGTAACATTTGGTGTTGCCATCGATGTACCTGAAAGACGTTCGTATGCGAATTGATAATCATTTGGCGTATTTTTATTGATTATATAAGCTGGAACTGTAGAGAATACGCCTACTCCTGGAGCTGTAACTTCTGGTTTTATATCGTATGTAATACGTGCTGGTCCACGGGAGCTAAAATCCGCTAACTCGTCTGCTTTAGTTTGAATTTCTCCAAGTTCATTAAATGTAATTGTGCTTGTTGAATTAACCTTTGATTTCAATGCTAATCCTTGGGTATTCGTTAAGGTGAATGTTGGAATATAGTCTAAACCTTCGCCTAAGTAGGCAGGTATTAATCCCTCATCAGGATTATCATTAAAAAGTAAAGCTGCTGCTGCACCATTTTGTTTTGCAAATTTTACTTTATCACCTAATGTAATATTGTTCCCACGACTAATTAATGCAATTTTCCCCTTTAGATCTTTATTCTTATAATCCGACTGTGCGCCATAACCTACACCAATGATTGAATAAGATTGACCCTTCAATTGATCTACATGATCTGAATATCCTTTTGCCATTTCTTGTAAGTCAGTTGATATTGAATCAGTACCTGATTGAAGTACACTCTTATATGTATGTACAATATTTGGTTCATTACTTGCACCTACAGTTAAAGCAAGTGCAGCTGTACCCGGAGAACCTAAAGTATATAAATCATTTCCGCTGTTTCCAGCTGCGATTACAGCTGTAACTCCGCTTAGTACAGCTTGATTGATTGCTATACTTGTTGTATAAAGAGGATTATTAATTCCTGCACCTAAGGATAAATTAATGACATCCATTCCATCTGCCACTGCTTGATCAATCCCAGCCAAAACAGTAGAATCTGTACCAGAACCGTATTGTCCTAATACTCGATAAGCATGTAGCTCGACATCAGGGGCAATCCCTTCCATTTTAATATCACCGTCATTTTTTCCTTGTCCAGCGATAATTCCAGCAACATGAGTTCCATGTTCAGTATAATAAGACGCTCCTGTTGCCCAGAAAAATTCGGCAAAACCAGACTTTTTCCAATCTTCATATGTAGTTTCCATCGGATCATTATCATTATCGATAAAATCGTAGCCACCTTTATAAACATCTTTTAAATCTGGATGATTATAGTCTATTCCTGTATCAATGACCCCTACCACTCCTTTTCCAGTAATTCCTTCTTGATGAAGTTTGTCTACTCCTAGAAAAGAAAGGGTTGATTGATTGCTCGATCCTCCAGATTGCATTTCTTCTTGTGTTGTATCAACCTCAGCATGAACTTCTTCATTACTCCAAACTGCTTTAACAGCTTTCGATTTTAGTAAGTTTTTAATTTGATTTGCTGGTAAACTCATCGAAACACCATTAAACGCATGCTTATAAGATCGATTTACTTTATATTTAACTTTATTATTATTGTCTTCTGTTAATACCCTTCCTAAATCCTTTGAAAAAGTTGTATGATCTTGATCAACTAAGCTAGTCGCTTCAGTCTTTGTTAACTGTTTGCCATTTAAAGTTGATTCGAGCTGAGCGACTTTTGCCGGTTTATTATTAAACTCAACAATTACGCTCGTTTCGGTTGCGGCATCTAAATCAATATCAGGATTAACTTGAAGCCCAGTCTCATTACTCGTTGAAAGCTGATGTAGTGCCGCCCGCTCGGCTGGTGATAGATTAGCAAGCTTATTATTTATTTTCGAGTATGTTGCAGCTTTTGATGAAATTGTTACATGACTCAATGACCCAAGAATAAAGCTCGACGACAATGCTAACACAGAAAAGCCTTTGACAAACTTTTTTCCTAAAATGTTTTTCCCCATCTTCTACCTCCAATTATTCAAAAATAAAATTCACTTTTATTATTTATTATTCTGAATTTTCGGTCAATTGGGTTATTCATTTCCTATAAAATCAACTTTCACATACAATTCGACGTAAACCATCAAAAAATTTATAAAAAGTTAATTAACTTCTTACCTTTTAGCACGAGAAAAATACAAAAAAGAGACCTCAAAAAAATTGAAATCTCTTCTAACTTATCTATTTTTGTATTTCAGAAACCTTCGTACCATTCAAAAAGTTGACTAATTCATTAAATGTATTTTGGGCTGCTTTCGTATTCATTTGAAACTGGTATTCATGACCTATCTCAGCTTCTGATTTACGATAAAAGACTTGCTTTACGCCTGTTCTTTTTTCTAGTAAAGTGGCAAAACGTTTCCCCTGTGATTCAAATGAATCAGTATTTCCATCTGTAATAAATGTTGAAACGAAATGATCTGGTACATTTCTTAAAAGTGATGATTCCTTTGTCATCTTTTCATTTTCCCAATTATATTTTCCAAAGTATGCCCAACCAACGCGTTTAAATACAAATTTCATCAGCCTTGAGGAAGCGTGTGTCTGAACTTCTTTCATATCATATGGCCCGCAAAGTAGGATTGCACCCCGTATTGTTTTCGGATCAACACTTTGACCTATTTTTGCTGTGTTAGAATAGTTTTTATTCATTTGTATGCTAATGAATTGTGCTGCAAGTTGCGCTCCAGCAGAGTCTCCTGCTAAATAAATATTGTTCAGATCCAGTCCATATTTTTGTGCATTCATTTTGACAAAGCGATAAGCTTGATCAATTTGTTGGAAAGGCATCGGATAATTTACACTAGGTGCCAAGCCGTAATTAATATTTACTACATTATATCCATGACTAGCTATATATGTAGCATATTTACGAACATCATTTTTATCTCCCGCTACAAAAGCACCCCCATGAATCCAAAAAATAGTAGGTACATATTTCAAATCATCTTTATATTTAATTAAATCAAACGTACTGTTTTCAAATTTTGAAGTATAATTGATATCTGTTTTCATTGTTGTTTTCTGCTTTGCAATCCCATAATCAGCAGCTTCAACTTCCATTCCACCTGCAAATGATTTTTTCAATAACCAAGTAACAGGTCTTGGAGATAGAAAAACTGAGCCAACTCCAATTACTATGATTAAAAGTAAACATATACCAATTATTTTGAATGTACGCTTCATTTTTTTCCTCCTGATAAAGAGCTTACTGAAGCTTATTATTCGATTTTCCAGAAAATATCATACATGTTGCAAAAGGTGCACTTTTACCTTCAAAATAAAAAAAGAACTTCTTCCAAAAAGAAAAAGCCCCTTTTATATCAGATTGCCCCGTATTATTTTGTAATCGTAACAATAACCCCATCTTTATTATTTCCCGATAGTTCGTACGAAGCTTTTTCGGGTAAATAAATATCTGTTGTTTTATTTTTAATAGGGTAATAATAAATTTCATATTTTTTTGAACCGATGTTTACTAATAAACTCTTCTTTTTTTTCAAGAAATCTAAATACTCTTCTAATGTAAAATTATTTTCTTTCATTATGGCACTATGAGGTAAGCCAACATAACGAAAATGCCATGGTTCAAATTGTATTCCCGTAATGTCTTCTTTTCCTTTCGGATAACGTAAAATAAATCCATATTTCCATGAATTTTGTTTTAACCACTTGCCCTCAGGTGCATAGTCCATTTTTGTTAAAGTTGAGCCTATATCTAAAGATAATCCTGAGTTGTGTTCACTATAACCAGCTGGTAATGCTATATCTGATCCTTTTTCCTCATAAAGTTTCTCTTGTTTACTATTATTACGATATCCGCTCGAAATCATAAAGTGATTAATACCTTTTAATTCAGCTGCGTCGATCATTTTAGAGAGATTTAGCGCTACATCTTTTGAAAGGCTCATAGAATTATCTGATAATACCATATTATCGGGTATTTTATTTTGAAATAAATTGATGATATCTGATTTTACACCTTGTTCTCGAATTTTAAGATTTTTATTAATTAATATTAAATTCCCTTGATAAATTTCTTCTTTTGAAACTTTTAATACGTGACTATACTTTTGTGTTGGCTTATTTAAAGTTTTATAGTTAACATCTTGATTGATTTTTTCTTGGAATAGTAGATAACAAATTAAAAGTGAGATCAAAAATAAAAAAAACTTCTTCATACCATAATTCCTCCTGATTCGTAATGTAACATTAGAATAGGAAAAACTGTTTAAGAAGAAGTGGTGGAAAATCTTAAATTTTTCTTAAGTTTCGTTGGAGATTGGCAATCTTACTTCAAAAATCGTTCGTATTACACTGCTTTCTACTGAAATTGTTCCTTTATGTTGCTCAACAATATTTTTAGAAATGAACAAGCCCAGTCCTGTACTATCCTCTTGTCCCGTTCTCGATTTATCGCCGGTATAAAACATTTCAAAAATATTCGGTAAATCCTCGGGAGGAATATGATCGCCATAATTAATGACTTGTACAACAGCGATTTCATTCTCAATTAAGCAATTAATATCTATATATTGCCCATCATTTCCATAACGTGCTGCATTCATTAGTAGATTTTCAAATACACGTGCTAATAGTGCACCATCAGCTACCATTTCTAATTTTGTATTGATATTTGTTCTTGCAATTAACTCGTTATTTGCAAAAACTGGATATAACTCTTCAATCAACTGGATAAGCAGTTTACTTAAATCAATTGTTTTATAGTCAAGTGGCAGCATTCCATAATTCATTCTAGTTACTTCAAATAGTTCATTAATCAAATGCTCTAAACGTTGCGATTTCTTAAAAGCAATCGACGTAAAATGTTTGACTTGCTCCTCCGTCAGTTGATCATCTTGAAGTATAAAATCTAAATAACCTAAAACTGAAGTTAAAGGCGTTCGTAAATCATGAGCTAAATTCAAAACTAACTGATCCTTGCTACTTTCTGCAAATTCTCCACGTTCGATTGCTTGTTTAAGCTTCTCACTCGCCATGTTCATATCCTTTGCAATCAGCTTAAATTCATCATTCGATGAAATATGTACACGACCTGTAAAGTCTCCAGTTGCAAGTAAATGAATCCCTCTGGAAATCTCTTTAAAATAGGAGTCATATGGCTTAATTAGAAAATAGAAAATGATAATTGCGATTATGAAAAAAATGATTAATATGAAATAAATGTCGCCAATATTTCTTATTAATTGACGTATTTGTGCTAAAGTCGAACCGAATGTAGCAGTATTTATGTAATAGAGTTGTAAGAACCTATAAAGTATAGACGAAATCAAACCGGATATAAGCATACTTATACAGACTAAAAATATCATTTTCGTTCTGAATTTAATATTAACCATGGAATTTATACCCTACGCCCCATACTGTTTTAATCCAACTATTTTTACTTTTTTCTTCTCCTAACTTTTTTCTCAACGTACGAATGTGTACCATTACTGTATTTCCGCTTTCGTAATACTGTTCTCCCCAAACTTGTTGAAAAATATTTTCTACACTGAATACTTTTTGAGGATGACTCGCTAAAAGAAATAGAATATCAAACTCTTTAGGAGTCAATTCAACAATTTGTCCATATAAAGTTACTTCTCTATGATCATGATCGATTTGTAACCCACCTGATTCAATAACAGATTTTTTACCTTTATCAGCCTGATTTAACTGCATCGATCTTCGGAGTTGAGCTTTTACTCTAGCAACTAATTCCATAGGATTGAATGGTTTTGTTAAATAATCATCTGCCCCCATAACAAGACCTGTAATTTTATCTAAATCACTTGTTTTTGCGCTCAAAAAGATGATTGGAAAATTAAAGTTTTCACGCAATTGTTTTAATACCTCATAGCCATCTAACTTTGGCATCATTATATCTAATATGGCTAAATCAATGGATTGTGAATTGATGACTTGAATAGCTTCATGTCCATCAAATACTTTGATTGCTTGGTAGCCCTCTTTTTTTATATGTAATTCAATGAGATCTGCAATCTCCCGTTCGTCATCAGCAATTAATATTCTAATAGGTTTCATCATTATTTCTCCTGTAAAAATTTTGCACTCTCATTATAGTATCAATTATTTTAATACTCAAGTTACGCTAAAATATTAGAAATAACCTTTTACAAAGTAATTTCTCAAATTAAAAAGATATTTTGCGAATTATTATATCATCTCTATCTCAACTAATCTGTGACAGGTGCCAAAAAAACTAGAAGCCTGATTGAACTTCTAGTTTTACCTTACCATTCGCAGTGTATTATTTCTCGAGATAACTTTTTATAAATTCCTACCAATCGCTCTACCAGCTTGCCTTCCTGAAAATAAACATCCACCTAAAAATGTTCCTTCCATGGCGCGATAACCGTGTACACCACCGCCACCAAAACCTGCAACTTCACCTGCTGCATATAATCCAGGAATTGCTTCACCTAAAGGATTTAATACGTTACCATCTAAATTTGTTTGTAATCCACCAAGTGTTTTACGACTTACAATGTTTAAACGAACTGCAATTAATGGACCATTTTTCGGATCTAAAATTTTATGAGGAGCTGCAACTCGAATTAATTTATCGCCAATGTAATTTCTAGCTCCTCTTAAAGCAGTAATTTGTAAGTCTTTCGTAAATTTATTATCCATTTCACGGTCTCTAGCAACTAATTGACGTTTAATTTCATCAAATTTTAGTAAATTTTCGCCTGTTAAATTATTCATCCCTTCAACAAGCTCTTCAAGAGTGTCAGCTACAATAAAATCTTCACCCTTCTCCATAAAAGCTTTAACAGGTGCTGGAACTCCTGATGTAGCCCGTTTTAAAACTTGTTTAACACTTTTTCCGGTTAAATCTGGATTTTGCTCTGAACCAGATAATGCAAACTCTTTTTGAATAATTTTTTTCGTTAAAATAAACCAAGAATAGTCAAAACCAGTTTTTTGAATCGCTTGAAGTGTTCCTAATGTATCAAAACCTGGGAAATTTGGCGCAGGAAATCGTTGTCCACGTGCATCAAACCAAATTGATGATGGACCTGGAAGGATACGGATACCATGATTACTCCACACTGGATTCCAGTTCTTGATGCCTTCAGTATAGTGCCACATTCGATCGCGGTTAACGATTCGCCCACCAGCATTTTCAGTGATAGAAAGCATTCGACCATCTACATGAGCTGGTACACCAGATATCATCTTTTTCGGTGGGGTTCCAAGTCGACTTGGCCAATTTTGGCGTATCAAATCAAAGTTCGCTCCAATACCACCACTTGATACTAATACTGCCTTTGCTCCATATTTAAATTCACCAATCATTTCGCGAGAGCTATCTTCTCCGCGTTCAACATTACTTGGCTCTAATAATGAACCACTTACCCCCACGACTTCTCCGTCTTTTGTTAATAGTTCATCAACACGATGACGAGACCGAAACTCAACTAAACCCTTTTTCATATGCTCACGTACTCTTCGTTCAAAAGGTGCAACAATCCCTGGCCCAGTACCCCAAACAACATGGAATCTTGGTACCGAGTTTCCATGTCCTTCTGCTAGATATCCACCACGCTCAGCCCAACCGACAATCGGAAAGAAACGCACTCCCATATCATATAGCCACTGCCTTTTCTCACCTGCTGCAAATTCAACATAAGCCTCTGCCCATTTCTTTCCCCAATAATCTTCATCATCTTCTCGATCAAAACCAGCTGTTCCGAGCCAATCCTGCCAAGCTAATTCCTTCGAATCTTTAATTCCTAATCGACGTTGCTCAGGAGAATCTACCAAAAACAATCCACCAAATGACCACCAAGCCTGTCCACCTAATGATGCTTTTGGTTCCTGATCTAACAACAACACACTCTTTCCTGCATCAGCAATCTCAGCAGTTGCAACTAAACCGGCCAATCCTGCGCCAACAACGATTACATCAAATTTCTCCATTATAAATTCCCCTCCTTCTTAACCTTCTAATCTATCAAATGAAAGACAAATAATTTTCTAAATTTTCAGTTATAAATTAAATAATACAGCAAAAATAAAAAGAATAAAAGGACAGAAAGCCCGGTTCCACAGAACTTCCATCCCCTTACTCTATTACTGTATATCCCCTGAACTAATGTACATTTTTCTTTTTAAATCTTCCACCACGTACTTCAGCTATATCTGAAATAGCTAAAAATGCTTTTGGGTCGATGTCATCGACAATCGTTTTAAGTTCTGCTTCTTCTAGTCGAGTAATAACACAATAAATTACTTTTGTTGTTTCTCCGGAATAAGCACCAGAACCATTAATGTATGTAACACCACGGCCCATTCTAAAAAGAATTGCTTCGCCAATATCATCACTTTTATCACTAATAATCCACGCTGATTTTGATTGTTCCAAACCTTCTACAACAATATCAATCGTTTTAAATGCGACTAAATAGGCAATTATTGAGTACATTGCCCGATCCCAGGAGAAGATAAAGCCAGCTGCTCCTAAAATAAATAAGTTGAAGACCATTATGATTTCACCAACGGAAAAAGGGATTTTACTATTAATAATGATCGCAAGAATTTCAATTCCGTCTAGTGCCCCACCAAATCGAATCGCTAATCCTACTCCTACACCTAGAACCATTCCACCGAAGATTGTTGCAAGTAGAATATCTTCAGTAAAAGCAGGGATATGATGAAACATACTTGTAAGGTATGAAAGTACCGTAATACCTAGAATCGTTGAAATTGCAAAAGTTTTCCCTATCTGTTTATACCCTAAATAGAAAAATGGTAAGTTTAGCACAAAGAGAAATACTCCAAGTGGAAGACCAGTAAGATGGGAAACCATAATTGAAATACCCGTTATTCCACCATCTATAACATCATTCGGAACTAAAAAAATTTCAAGACCAGTCGCAACAAGCAACGATCCTATAAGCATAGCGATTACTCTTTGTAAAATTTTCATTTTATGCGATTTTCCATTTGTTGTATGTACCGCTTCTGCCATCTCGAATACCGTCCTAACTTTAATGTAAAATTTTTCTACATTTTAATATTTGCTCTTTAGCCCAATTTATACTTATAAGTTTATTACTAGACATTCACAATTTGTTCAAATATAATTAGCTAGACAACTATTTTAATTAGCTAGCTAACTAATTTTTAGGGGAGACTTTTTTATGCGCAAAAAACAGCCTTTCTTTTTTTTATTAAATCAAACTACTCGTCAGTTTTCGAAATCATTTAATGAGCATCTTGTTCCTACTGGATTGTATTTAGCACAGTGGTCAGTTATTCATTATATTCATTTGCATGGGCCATGTACGCAACGAACTATATGTTCCAGTTTAAATATTGAGCCACCAACACTTACACGTACACTTCGTAGGATGGAAACATTAAACTTAATCGTACGAAAAGAAGGAACTGACAAAAGAGAAAAAATGATTCATTTAACTGAAAAAGCTATAAGTCAATTTGATGATTGGAAAGAAAAAATCATCTCTTTTGAGGATGAAGTAATTAAAGATATACCTGATGAAGAGCTTGATATTGCACTTCAAGTTTTTCAAAAAATGATGAACAATATGAAAGCTTCGGAGGTAACTAAACAGGGGGAATAAGTTTGGAAAACGAACGTTTATGGACAAAGGATTTTATTAGTGTTAGCTTAAGCGGTTTTTTTGTATTTTTAGTATTTTATACGTTAATGGCAACATTGCCGATATTTGTTATTGATAATCTAGGTCAAGAAGATAGTAAAGTCGGACTGGTCGTCACATTTTTCCTTATAGCCTCAGTCGCAATTCGCCCTTTTGCTGGGATATGGCTTGATACGATCGGCCGCAGAAAAATATTAATAATTTCATTAGTTTTCTTTACTTTAACAACATTTATCTATCCATTTATTAATAATTTTGCACTATTACTATTATTACGATTTGCCCAAGGGATTGCATTTGGTCTCGGAACTACTGCAACAGGGACAATTGTTGCTGAAATAGTACCAGTTACCCGCAGGGGCGAAGGGATGAGTTATTATAGTTCTTCAATGATACTTGCAATGGTTTTTGGTCCTTATCTTGGTATTAACTTAATGAATCAATTCACCTTCCATATTTTGTTTTTTGTTTGTGGCTTTTTTGCAATTATATCGTTGATTTTAGGCCTACTAATTGCAATTCCTAAACAAACATTAAAAGCAAAAACTCGAATTAAACCATCACAATTAATTGAGCGCTCAGCATTACCAATCTCAATTACCGCAGCAATAATCTCTTTCGGTTACAGTGGTATCATTTCATTTATCACATTATACGCAAAGAAATTAGGTTTTGTAGATGTTGCTAGTTTCTTTTTTATTGTTTATGCAATATTCATTTTAGGTTCTAGACCTTTTACAGGGAAACTATTCGATCAAAAAGGTGCAAATATTATCGTATATCCTGGTATCGTTTTATTTACGATTGGTCTAGTCGTATTGAGTTTCTCGACTGTACCAACAATCTTTTTATTTTCCGCTGCTTTAATCGGTCTAGGCTACGGTTCAATTGTACCTAGTTTTCAAACATTAGCGATTAACACAGCTGCCCCTGCAAAAAAAGGAATGGCGACTGCAACATTTTTTATGTTTTTTGATGTAGGTATGGGTATTGGCTCTTACGTACTTGGAATTATATCTGCAAAAACTTCATTCCATCTTATGTATGTAGTAACCGCAATTGCTGTAATATCGACTATTATAATTTACTATTTACTACACGATCGTAAACAAAGAAAAACTATAAATATTGAAAAAGCAGCTGCATAAAAGTATTAGACCCACCAAATTAAAACATGGTGGGTTTAATACTTTTACATCGATATTCCTTTATCTACAACAATAATTTTAACTTTTACTTTTAAATTCGATTTTTGATATGTGTCAAACCAATGATTTTCATTTTTTTTCCAATCAGAATATTGAAATGAATGAGCAAGTATGCCAAAACCAACTGGATCAACTTTATCTTTTTGAAAAGAGTGGACTAGATTATTCAATTGTTTTTGTAACTTCTTTTCTATTTCATTTTTTAATACTGTTTCCGAATGGTTCGTTAATCCAATTGGCGATTCAGTAATCATGATCGGTAAAGTCAAGTTTACAATAAAGCTATAACGACCATTCGAATATTTTTTTTCAATTTTTCGCTTAACATCTTTAATATAAAAACTAACTTCTTCATCAGTAAAAACATCATCATCGTCGCTTTTAAATTTCTTTAAATCTAATGCAACAACTAATTGCCCTTCTATATGATCTTTTAATATTTTTAACATCTGAGTTTCTTTTAATGATAAAGTTCGATTATACAAATTATTATTCGTTAACAATGTCGTTCCGTGAACTACTAAATGATTATCTTCTACTGCTAACTCGGGTGCAAAAGGAGTTATTCCCTTTTCATAATACATCTGGTGAATTTTTCGTGCAGTCGTCCGAAAGGCAACATTTCGAAAATCAGCTGTTTGTAGTAATTGTGGAATATAGATTGGTAACTCTGGTTTATCCTGTGCTTTTAAATTATAAACGCTAGAAAGAGGGCCATCTACAAAAATAATATCTGCATTCAATCTAAATTTGGGATCTCGAAAAAACATATCTAAAATCGAAAACCAATTTTTATGTTCTAGTACTTTTGATCCTATTAAAATTGCTTGAATTTTTCCACCTGCAGTTACTCCACTAGCTTTAGAATCAAAATAATTTCTAGATTCTTTAATGGATAGTGTTTGCACATTAAAATGTTCTGTTTTCACTTTCGTTTGTCCACTAAAGACTGGGCTCGCCATATATACTTCGACTTTATTTTGATCATTTACATCAATTCCTAAAATCATCGATAAAGTGACGTCTTCTATATTAACTTTTCCTCTACAACCAGAAACGCCAATTACTAAAAAGATGCTAAGTAAACATACTTGAAAATATTTCAATTGTTTTTCACCTTGCTTAATCTATTTTTTATTAGACCGCCGATTAATAAGAGTATAGGAATTCCAATTGTGATGTATAAACCGTAAATCATAATATTATGTAAATGATTAGTCGTATTTGTAAATGTTGGAACTTGTATAAATGTAAGTATGATAATTAAGATAAAAAGAATCAGAATTACAATTGGAAATAGTTTAAATTTAAATAACTCTGATATTCCATTCATTCCTGCCCAAATATACGTTACCCATGTTTTCGAAATAATCATTAAAAATAAAGAGAATAATATGAAATCTAGTCTCTCGACATATTGGAATTCTATAACACTTAAAATGTCAATTACCGGTTCAAATGTCAGTTTGATTTCATAAGGGCTGTATATAACGAAGCAAATGAGTGTTACAAAAATATAAGTAAAAGTCGTCAAAGCATTTCCAATAATAACTCCTTTTATCGCTTTCTCCTTCGACTGTAAATATGGATAAAGAACTAAAATTAATTCTATACCAAGAAATGAAGTCGTTGTTAAAGGGATTGTTTTAAAAATTGGCATCCAGCCATTCTTAACAATTGGTAAAATAAAATTAATATCGGCATCTTTAAGCGTGAATAGGAGCATGAACAAAGTAAAAATAGCAATTGGAAAAATCGCTTCGATATACTTTGCAATTAAGTGAATTCCACCCTTGATCAATTGATAGGTTGGAAATAGAAATAAAACTAATAAAACATCAACTTTTTCTTCTTGAAGTATATAGGATTGTATATACAAAATCGATCTAATTAATACGAGATAACCTGCATATAAGAAATAGATTGCCTGTAAAAAAACTACAATTGAGCCAATTACTTTCCCTAAGTAAAAAGTAAAAAAACTTACGTAATTTAAAGTAGGAGCTTTCATTCTTAATTTAATAAATAAAATGCTAATCAAAGTTGAAATTAAGCCCCCAAAAAGAATTGCAATCCAACTACTTGTCCCTGATTTGTCTGCTAGTTCTCTTGGAAGAGACAACATACCAATTCCAACTTGAATACCAAAAATCATTAAAATAAATTGAAATTGTGTAATTTTTGATTTCGTAATTATCATGTAGAATCCCTTCTAACATCCTATTCTTCATTACGTTTGCTTTGTTTTTTCCAAAGAATTCTTAATGGTACTCTTATGAATGTGTCCATAAATGCCCCACGATTAACAGGAGAGAAAGGCAAAGTATACGGTTTGTTAAAACTAGATAAGCTTAACCCATGAATTATAAGAACCATTGTACTTACGATCAAACCAATTAAACCAAAAAGTGAAGCCATAATCATAACAGGAAATCGAATGACTCTTAAACTAGATGCCATTTCATAATTCGGAATAATAAATGACGAAATTGCTGTTATGGCCACAACTATTACCATGATGTTACTAACAATACCCGCTTGAACTGCTGCTTGGCCAATTACAATTCCTCCTACAACGCCAACTGTAGTACTGATTGGGGATGGTAACCTAATAGCCGCTTCTCTTAACATTTCTAATGTAAGCTCCATCACTATCGCCTCAAATAAAGGATCAAATGGAACTTTTGCTCTAGATTCACCAATTGATAAAAGTAGTTTCAAAGGAACAATTTCATAATTAAACGAGATGATTGCAATATATATTCCTGGCAAGAAAATCGTAATAAAAAATGCAGCAATTCTAAGCATTCGATTAAATGAAGCAACAATCGCTCTTGAAGTATAATCATCAATCGTTTTAAAAAATATTGCAAAATTAATTGGTAAAATGATAACTTCAGATGAACAATCGACTACTATAACAACTTTTCCTTCAAGCAATGATAATGCAGCAACATCCGGTCGTTCAGTAGTTAAAAATTGAGGAAATGGTGAATATGGATTCCCTTCCATCAATTGTGCTAAATGATTAGCACTTAGTAAGTTATCAAGATTTAATGAAGATATTTTTTGATTAATACCTGAAAGTAAATCTTCATCAACTAAACCATCGATATATGAAATTGCAACGAGAGTTTTATTTTCTTTACCAAGTTCAGTTTGTTTAATCTGAAAATCGCGATTTTGGATAAGTCTACGAAGTAATGCTATATTTGATTGATATGTTTCAACAAAAGATATTTTAGAGCCTTTTAATGAATTATCAATACTAGGAGGCATATATGACCTTTGTGGCCAATTTTCAGTCGAATACACAAATGAAATTGGATCGCCTTCAATTAAAAGAATGCTCTTGCCTTCTAGAATGAATTTTTCAATTTCTAATATTTGATTTGTCCGTTCAGTATTATTTGTAATAAATAAATCAGTTTCATTTACATTTGAATTCGTACTAATAGTATTGATAAAATGAGCTATTTTTTTCTCATCAACTAAGCCTGACAAATGAAATAACATAGCTGATTTATCATTTATTATTAATTTTTTCTTTACGAGATCAGAGGTAGGAAAAACTTTTTGAATAATATTAATGTTTTCTATTAAATTTCCTTCAGTATGAATAACGGAAGAACGTAAATTGTATTTTCTTAAACGCTGTTTTTGTTCACTTGAATAATCCACTTAATCTTCCAGCCTTTCATAAACTTCCTTCTTACTATCAGCTATTCAGTTTTATCATAAAGAACCTATTTTATACTTGAGAAGCTGGTAAGTAGGATAGGTGGATTTAACAGATAAGATTCGTTAAAATAACTATTAATTGTTGTAATGGAGGAAAATAGATGGCGATCTTGACTACTTCAAAATTTAATCAATATAAAAAGTTAATATCTTCGTTACCTCCTTCACTTGAAACTAGTACATTAATAAATGAAAAATTTCTAGTTGATAAAGATGAGAAGAAAAATTTAGAAATTTATTATGCTCCTTTTGAGTATATAAACGATCATGCAAGAGTCATAATTGTAGGAATTACTCCCGGCTTACATCAAATGAAACAATCATATTCCACAGTGATTCGTTTAAAAGATGAACAAATTGATGATGAAGAAATTTTACATGAAGTTAAAAAGAATTCAAGCTTTCAAGGTCCGATGAGGAAAAATTTAATTACTATGTTAGATGAATTAGAATTACATAAATACCTTGGATTGAATTCAACTAGTGAACTCTTTAGTACAGCTAGTCACTTAGTTCAAACAACCTCCGTTATTAAATACCCTGTTTTCTATAAAGGGAAAAATTATAATGGTTCAACACCTGATATATTAAAAACAGAAATACTTAAAAAGTACATAATTGAAAACTTTGCACCGGAAATCGTAAGACTAAATCATCCCCTTATTATTCCGTTGGGAGTCAATGTTTCAAAAGTCCTGACCTATCTGACAGCAAATGATTATTTAAATTCGGCCTCAATTTTATCCGGCTTTCCTCACACTTCTGGCGGAAATGGGCATCGACATAAGCAGTTTGCGGAAAACAAAGAAGAAATGAAAAGAAAAATCAAATTATATTTTGAGGAGTAATACTATGATCTTACATATTATTGAAAACAAAGAGTGGCAAAATGCAATTAAAGAGGGAGAATATTCCCCTGCTAGTTTAAATACTGATGGATTTATCCATTGTTCGACTTTAAAACAAACCGTTGAAATCGCAAACTTATTCTTTAAAGGTGCAACTGATTTAAAAATACTTTGCATCGATGAAAAAAAAACGAAAGCTAAAATTGTCTATGAAGATACTGAAAACTTCGGTCAATTATTTCCTCACCTATACGGAGTGCTAAACTTAGATGCTGTTTTTAAAGTAGTTGATTTTAATTCAAACGAAAATGGGGAATTTGTTTTACCTGGTGAATTAGTGGAGTTGGGATAATTGATAGATATTACGTAGTAGACATAAGCTCAGTGCCCCTTAGGTGCACTGAGCTTTATTTATAGTCTTCCTCATCATCATCACTCAACAAATCACTTAAAAACTTCTCCCTGTTTTGTAAAAAGTATTTTGTGATTTGATAATGATCTGTACTTTCATAATCAATTCTTGAAATCTCCCCATGATCAAAGCTTAATATATCGGCATCTGGGTATCCAAGTAGAATTGGAGAATGCGTGGCAATGATAAATTGAGAGTTTTCTATTTCTACCAAATCATGAATTATTTTTAAGAATGTTAATTGTCTAGCTGGCGAGAGCGCTACCTCTGGTTCATCTAGTAAGTAAATTGCCGTTTCATTAAATCGATTTAGAAATAAGGATAAAAACGATTCCCCGTGTGATTGCTTATGGAGAGACTCACCTCCATATCCGCGATACTTAAGTGGATCATCTATCTGGTCCAAATATGTAGCAAAATTGTAGAATGACTCCGCTCGCAAGAAAAATCCATTCGAAATTTTTGGCAACCACGAAAGTCTTATGTAATTACCGAGCTGCGACTCAGATGCAAAAACCTCATAATTATTATTACGTCCCCCACCCGCTGTATTAAAATCACATTTATCAGCAATTGCTTCCAATAAAGTAGACTTTCCAGAACCATTTTCACCTACAAAAAAGGTAACATTGCTTCTCAAATTAATTTCATCAAATGATTTAATGGAAGGAATGGAAAACGGATATTGACTAAAGCTCGTTATTTCATCGCGTAAAAGTGTAATTTTTTTTAAAAACATTCTCATCACCTAAGAAGATTATACATCGAAAATATATGATATTTAAATGTAAAAAACGCGAACACTGAGTGAATATTATTAAGCTGCGAACTTCGTTGATAATCCCGAAATTTCGTTAATCTATCGCTGAATCTCTTTGATCTATCGCTAAATCTATTTGAAATAGCGTTGAACTTCGTTGTTTTAACGCTATTTTCCGATGCTCCATCACTAAAACTGATTAAATGAGTTCCCTGCACCTAAGTGTTCACCCAACTCTTTCTTAAAATTGAAAAAGTCACAAGGAAAAGCAGATTCCTTGTGATTTTTCTTCATTATTATTAAAATACCGCACTAAGTGCATCTCTATAAATCACAATCGCTCTTACTACGTGAAAAATTGCTACTAGAATAATAGTTACTTCATAGGCTGATACATTAACTAATTCGAATTTCTTACGCAGTACAAATTTCCGAAAAAGTGCTGGGAATCCTTCATTTAATTTTAAGCAAATAATATAGAAAACTAGAATGACAAAGTAGAGAAAGAATCCCATGTCAGAATACTTCCAGTTAACTAGATTAGCAAATACGCTACATAACCAAATAATTAATCCATTCACAATAAAGGCAAAAATCCAATTGGAGAAAGAGGATGTTGTATAGATCGTTTTCATCAAGATCACTTCTCCTTCGTATCATCTGTAGTCAATTTTTACGCGGGTAGTCGTTGTTTTATGCGTGTATTAATTACTTTAAATTATTTTTTTTATATAAAGTTTTGTTTACGTTTTTTTCACATAATTGTACTGACTGTTAATTCCATACTCATGTTAAAATGAAAATATACTGACTAGAAAAAGGATGAACCACTATAAATCTACAAGAAAAGGTAAAAAACCTGCCGTTATCTCCTGGCGTATATTTAATGAAAGATTCAAAAGGGCAAATACTTTATGTTGGAAAAGCAAAAAGTTTAAAAAAGCGCGTGCAGTCTTATTTTCAAAATTCAAAAGGACATTCTCCAAAAGTGAAAAAGCTTGTCACTCATTTAAAGGATTTTGACTATATTTTGACTGATACAGAATTTGATGCTTTTATGCTTGAATGTCATTTAATAAAAGAAATTAAACCGATGTATAATCGAATGATGAAAAGTCCTCAATCATTTATTTACTTAGTCATCAACTTAAATAAAAAAGTTCCTTCATTTGAAATTAGCTATGAACCTATTGAAAAAGAAAACGAGTTAATATTTGGTCCTTTTACAAGTAGAGGCACTGTAGAAAGAGCAATTACTGGCATTAAAGAATGTTTTAAAATTAACTGTGGGCATTCGAGCATTAAAAATAGCGCTTGCTTAAACTATTCACTGGGAACATGTAATGGTGTTTGTTTAGGTGGTTCGGCTATTGATGAATACAATTTGGTTATTGATCGGGTTATTCGATTCCTTAGTCGAACTGACATTAATCTCCTTGAAGAGATGGAGGCAATGATGTTAGCGGCATCTGAACAATTTGATTTTGAAGCTGCTGCTAAATATAGAGATTGGATTGACACGGTTAAATCACTTCTTAATAAAGAAAAAGTGATTGAATTTACTGAAGAAAATAATCATATTATTACAATTGAAAAGCTAAAAAACAACCAATTCAAATACTTTCTGATTAACCGTACTCAAATATTGCAAAGTGAATTAGTTCAAATTCACGACAATTCATTTGATCAGCTCGTTGATCAAATACATTCCAATGCTTTAACTAACTTCAAAAGCGTTAATGACCCTTCGTCATTAGATGTGAGCCGTGACGAAATTGATGAGGCCCAAATTATATACAGTTATTTAAAAAGCAATAATTGCAAATATCTAATTGTACCTAAAAGATGGCTAAGCTCTAAAAGTACTAAATTACAAAAAGAACTTCAAAAATTAATTTATTCCTTTAAATAAAAAATAGGCTCGGGCATATTATACCCGAGCCATTTTTTATGCTTTTACCTTCTCAAACTGATTCCAGTTGATTGATTTCTCTAACAAAATTGAAAGTATAACGCCCATAATTAGTCCATTTGTTAAAAATGGTTGAATAATCATTGGAAGATTGCCAAACGTTCCAGGAGCAATATTCATCAAACTTACTCCAACTAAAACTGGTGCTGCAAGCCTAAAGATTGTATCTGATGTAAAAACTTTTCCCTTCGTACTACTAAAGGCTGTTCCAAATAATTGAAGATATGCGACAAATAGTACTGCATTTCCAACAGTTACAGGCATTGTAGCTAAGAATGAAATTAAAGGTGGAACAACTCCAATTATTGCTAATAATGCTCCTCCATAAATAAATGGTTTTCTTTCATAAATTTGCGTACTTTGTAAGAATCCAAGTGATGATGTAAATGGAGTATATGGAACGATTCCAAATAATGCAGCAATAATCGTAAAACTACCAGTTATTAATAATGAAAAGCGATAATGTTTTGTTCCCGCTTCTTCCTTTAACAAATCTGATGCAGCTTTTATTGATGCAAATGTATTGCTTAAATTCATAATTCCCGCAAAAAACGAGATAGCGATTATTCCAATTTGTAAATTAGGTGCTCCTATTGGGAATAAAGAAAAATGAGCACTTGCTGAACCTACTTCTTTTACATCTGATCCAAATAAAATCGCGTAGAAAAACCATCCTACTATTATGCCAATTAATATTGAAAAATTGCTGATTATTCGTGATCCTTTTAATTTTAGAATACTAACAAATAACACGATACATATAGAAAGTAAACTGACTGACAAAGTGATTTGACCTTTATTCGTGATTCCAAGCATGCCTTTAAAGAAAACGAATATAAGCTGAAATGAAAGTAGGAATAAATAAACTGTCATAACCATTGGAGTAAAGATTTTTTGAAGAAATGAAATCATATTAAATGCAGATAAAAGTAATGTTACAATTCCCGCTGCAATAAATCCTGTTGCCATGCCTCCCCCAATTTCGGTATAACTTAGTCCAAACGCCGAGGCAGATAATCCTAAATTCAGCATTACACCCCATAATAATCCCGAATGCCCTTCCATAACTGGATACTTATGACCAATCCATCCTTGTAAGACAGATGCAATACCAGTGAAGATTAGTGAACTTCTGATTGTGCTTTCAATAACATCTGAAGGCAAATGAAATGCAGCTCCTATCGAAATAGGGACTACAATTGTATTCGCAAAAATAAAAAATAACCATTGAACCGATGAAAAAAGAGTAGTAGAAACCCTCAGGTTTTTCATAGTTTCCTCCTCCTCTTGCTTTAAAAATTCTTTGTTTCTTTTATATAAAATGGTTCTTTAATCGCCCTTTTCCATTTTAAAGAAGTTGAAAGAAAAACTCCAATAATAATGAGCGCCCCACCTAAAAATTGAGGTCCTGTTATATTATTTTTTAAAACAATCAACCCAACTAGCATAGCAATAAATGGTTCTAAATTAAGAAACATAGCTGCTTTTGATGCCCCAACAATTTGTATTTGATGGTTCCAAATTAATGTACAAACTCCATGCATTATAATTGCTGTTACAATTAATAGTATCCAAGGTAGAGCTTGATTACTCATAGTGTGAGTTGTTCCTGAAAAGAGAGCAATCGGTAGTAGACCACCAAAACCGATTAAATTTGAATATAGTGTAATCGTTGTTGAATCATAGGTTTCAGTTAGCTTTTTAATCATAATAATTGAAATAGAAAACGTAAGCATAGTTAAAAAAATCCAAATCAAACCAATTGTAATTTCAAGCTTTTGTCCGTTTGTAATGACAAAGAATACACCTATAAAAGCTATAATTGAACCAATTACAAAACCTTTAGTTAGTCTTTCCTTTAAAAAAATTGAAGCTAAAAAAGATGTAGTAAGAGGAGCAAGAGCAAGTATTAATGCAGAAGTTGTTGGATGGGTTGTTTCTAAAGCGGAATAAAATGACCATTGATTAATACAAGTACCAATTAACCCTAGTAAAATAATCATAAACAAATCTTTTTTCTGAACCATTTTCCACTTTTTCTTCACTAGTGCATAGAAAGCGATAAAAAATAATATAAAGCATAATCTTAACGCTGACAATAAAATGGGTGAGAATTCTTTTACTAGCAATGCGCCAAAAATAAAATTACTCCCCCAACAAATTACACAAAATAGTAATAATAGATAAGAACGAACCATTTTACAGCCTGCTTCCTCGATAATATTAACGATCCGATTGGTGGAAAAAAGAGACGTAGTTGCACTTATATGTAAAATTGGAAAATACGTCGATTTTTCTTCACCATTACAAATGTATACTTTCTTAATGTAAAAATGGAAAAGGAAATCTAGAAGATTCTAGAGATCCTTTTCCCGATAGGCATTTTTCTAAATTTGTTCCAATTTTTACCGGACAGGTTATAATCTTTAAGTGTAATGTTTGGATGTTTATTTCCTTGGGGAGGCTTTTGGCATCCTTTTTCGCGTTGATAAAACTAACCTATTTTACTTCTCCAAATTACTCTTACAATACGCAGTCTTTTTTATTTATGAATTAATTTCTCTTCGCTTAAAGAACCGCTCACAATATTTCCACTATAAATTACTGCTTTACGTTCTGCTCGTCTTGCAACAGCCTCTGCAGAACAGCTTGCTTCTACTAAAACTAGATTTGCAGAATCACCTATTTTTGGCCACACTTGATTTCCGTTTGTATCTAGCGGAGTTTTTCCACCCGTAATATATTTTAATGTTTGACCTAATGAAACTTCATCAATCCATCTAAATCGTTCAGCAAGTCTTCCCGCTCTTTCAAGAATATCACCTGTTCCTAGTGGTGACCAAACATCAAAAATATTATCATTACCAACTGCTACTTCCACACCTCGTTCATTTAATAAATCAACTGGAGGCATTTGTCTATTAATTGGTACACTTGTGACAATCGAAATTCCTGCGTCTCTAAAGCTATTTGCAAGTTCGTATGCTTCCTGTCTTGGAACATCACCTATTCCAAATGCATGGCTGATTGCTACTCTGCCTTCCCAACCTGCTTGCTTCGTAAATTCTACAATACGTTTCATCGTAAATGCACCTAGATGACCTGGATCATGTAAATGAATATCGATGTCCGCATCAGCTTCAACCGCTAAATTATAAAGTTGATATAGCGACTCTTCAATATTTTGGTCTACAACTGCAGGGTCAACTGAACCAACAATTCCTGCTCCATTTCTTAATGCTTCTCTCACATAATTGAAAGCATTGGATCTTAATAAACCATGCTGAGCAAATGCAACAACTTCGGAGCTAAGACGGTTAGAATAATTAGTTAATGCTTGTTCAACTTGTTCTAAATTTCTGATCCCAACTTCTGGATAAATATCAACATGTGTTCTCACATGTGTAGAACCAGAAGCTAAAAGGATTTCAAGTAAAGCCTCTGCGCGCTCCTTCGTACTTGACGCAATCGTCGGTAAAGCCATTTTTTCATATTCAAATCGTTCAATTACACTAGAAGTTGGAGTGCAAGCTCTCCACACATCTCCCATTAATGTCTTATCAAGATGTACATGCTTTTCAATAAAAGATGGTAAAACAAGTAATCCACCTGCATCACGAACTGTAAATTCATTTGTAATCGACGCTTCATCTTTTGTTATTTTAGTAATTTTTCCATTTTCAATTAATAGATGAAATAATTCAGTAGCAGTACCTACTACTCTATCGTTTTCTTTTTCGTAGCCAATTTCTAATCGAGCATTCTTTAACCAATAGCTAGATATCATGAAGTTCACTCCTTCTTGTAATTCTTCTATTTACTTCAAAGCAGATTCATAATTCAGTCCACCGTAAACAATATTTCCATTCGCAATTACAGCAGCACGTTTTGCTCGTCTTGCTACAGCTTCAGCAGAACATGATGCATCTACTAAAACTAAATTTGCTTCATCTCCAACCTTTGGCCACAATTGATTTCCTTTTTCATCAAGAGTCTTTAAGCCACCAGTAATAAATTGCAATGTTTGAGATAGCCCGTACTCATCTTTCCAATTGTATCTCTCAGCTAGACGGCCAGCTTTTTCTAACATATCTCCAGTTCCATGTGGTGACCAAGAATCATAGAAACCATCACAACCTAAAGCTACATGTACACCTTTTGAATGAAGTAGATCAACTGGAGGCATTACTCTGTTAATCGGCACAGTCGACATTATCGACACACCTAAGCTTGCTAGCTTACTAGCCATTTCAGTAGATTCATTTATCGGTACATCACCAAGTGCAAATGCATGACTTACGGCTACGCGATTATGCCAACCAGCTTGTTCGATAAATGAAGTTAGTTTTTGTATTGTATAAAAACCAAGATGACCTGGGTCATGTATATGAATATCTATATCAGCATCAAACTGTACCGCAAGATCAACCATTTCAAATAATGAAAGCTCAATATTTTGATCAATGCCACCAGGATCTAGCCCACCGACAATGGTCGCTCCCTCTCTCATCGCTGTTTTCATGAATGACATACTATTTGTTCGAAGTAATCCATGTTGAGGAAATGCAACAATCTCGTGTGTCATTTTATCCTTATACGTAAAAAGTGCTTTTTGAATTTCTTCTAAATTTTTCAAGCCGATATACGGATCAACGTTTACATGTGTTCGAACATGAGTTGCTCCACCTTTTAATAGTAGATGAAGCATATGTTCAGAACGATGCTGCCCCGTCTCCGCTAATTCAACTAATTCCGCAGCTTCCAAATTTAATCTCTCAACTAAATTTGCAGCAGGAATACAAGCCTTCCAAGGTAATCCAAGATAAGTTTTATCTAAATGATTATGCATTTCTTTAAAGGCAGGTAGAGCAAGTAAATTCTTTGCATCCTGCACAGGAAGATCCGTTTGCAATGGAAAATCAGCCAATTGTAATCTTTCAATTTTCCCATCAGTAATCAGTAAATTATAAAGTGTAGTCTCAGTACTTTCGACTCTTCCATTTTCAATAACAAAACCGCTATCAAGTTTTACATTCGTAAGCCAATATGATTGATTCATCTCATCACTCTCTTTAGTCAAGCTTAAACTGTTGTTGATTCAAGATTAGAAATTGAACCACTTACAACATTACCTTTAAAAATAACAGCAGCACGTTTGGCACGTCTCGCTACAGCTTCTGCACTGCAAGTAGCTTCTACAAGTACGATGCTTGCTTCATCACCAACATTCGGCCATGCTCTTTCCCCTTCATTATTTAAAGGAGTCACGCCTCCTGTAATAAATCCAAGACTATTATGAAGTGATTTTTCTTCAATAAATCTAAAACGTTCAGCAAGTCGTCCAACTTTTTCAAGATTATCGCCTATTCCAAATGGAGACCAATGATCTGTAATGCTGTCATTTCCTAATTCTACTTTTACGCCTTTTTCACTTAGTAAAGGAATTGGAATTGTTCTAAAAATTGGTACAGTCGAAGTAATCGAAATTCCTAAATCAGCAAATCTCTCAGCAATCGCAGTAGCATCTGGAACAGAAAGGTCTGCTAAACCACTCGCATGACTCACTGTAACTCTTCCTTGCCATCCTGCTTTTTCAGTTAATGTTGCTAATCTTTGCATTGTAAATAATCCAAGATGATCTGGGTCATGTAAATGAACATCGATATCAGAATTTGATTCAACTGCTATGTCCATAATCGTCTCAAGAGAGCGCTCAATATTTTCATCGATTGAAGCGGGGTCAACTCCACCTACTAGATTTGCTCCATATTTCATCGCTTCTCTAACTAGTTCAACAGAGTTACTTCTTAAAAGTCCATGCTGTGGAAATGCAACAATTTCGTGTGTTAATTTATCTTTATATCCTTCTAAAGCCTGTAAAGTAGCTTCTAAGTTTTTTAATCCGATAACCGGGTCAATATTACAATGCGTACGAATATGCGTCGCACCGTGACTTAGTAATAAATCAAGCATCTTTTCTGCTCTATCTTTAGCAGTTGGTAATAGTTTAGGTAATAAAATTTGTTCTTCTTCAATACGTGTTCTCACACCATTAGTTGCAGGCATACACGCTTTCCAAGGTCCACCATAGTAAGTTTTATCAATATGAATATGCATCTCTTTAAATGAAGGAACCATTAGAAGGCCTTGCACATCATATTGCGGTAATTGATCAGTTATTACTTCACTAGCTAATTGAATAGCAGCGATTTTTTCATTTTCAATTTTCACATTGTACTTTCCAGTTGCCGTTCCGTTAATTACTTCATTGTCATTATAAGTAAAACCATTTTCTAGACTCACATTCGTTAACCAATATACTTTTGACAATCTACTCACCCTTCCATCCCACTTTAAATTTTGATTCTATTTCCATTATAAATCTGTTTAGAATATTTTGATTTTAGTATGTTTACATATTTTTAAACTATTTTTACTAGTTGGTTTATATTTATTAAAATGTAGAGTAGGAACTTATTACTCAGTTGAACTAAGAATTTTCCATTAAATAAGTAAACTCAGATTGATTTCCACTACAGGATACTCTCTTTCAGGGGAGCGAGCTTGCCTCCTCCTCAAATATATTAGGAGTGGGGTATATCTGATGGTCTTTTTATTTGCAGTTGATTTTATTGATCTTTTTCCATAGATAATTACATTGTTCTATCTATTTTTTATTCGTTTTGGCACAGATTGAAACAGATTTGCTATTTTTTCATTTAAGAATCAATAAATTTATGGAAGTTTCATTGCATTATCCCCTACCTTGTATAGGTAATACTCAATCTTATTTGCGATTATTGGAATTTTATTTGCAGTCTGTTGTTTATTTGCGATTCACCTTTTTTATTTGCAGCTCTTCCTTCCTTATTTGAATTCTCAGATATTCCTAAAACTACTGTTTCCATAAAAAAAGAGGGAATCCCATAATTTATTGGGATCCCCTCTTTTCATATAAACAAAAATTATTACTTAATCGTCACGTCATTAATCTCTAAATAACCTGAAGGACTAATTGAGAATCCTTTTACATTTTTTGAGATTGCTGCGACATTTTCGATTACTCTTACTGGAATATATGGAGCGTCATCCATTTCGATTTCTTGCGCTTTTGCATAGATTTCTTTGCGTTTTGTTTCGTTTTTTTCTTTTCGACCTTCATTAATTAGGTCATCTACTTTTGGATTGCTATAGAAGAATGTGTTTCCAGCCGCTCCGCGTGAGTCTGAGTGGAATAGATTGTACTGATTGTAATCAGCATCTCCTGTTGCGTTTCTCCAGCTAATGATAAACATTTGTGATTGACCTTTATTTACTTTTTCAACGAATGAACCGTATTCCATCACTTGTACTTTTAAATTAATGCCGATTCCTTTTAATTGTGATTGAAGTACTTCTGCTAAATTTACTCGTTCTTTGCTATCCATTGTAAGAATTGTGGCTTCAAATCCATTTGGGTAGCCTGCTTCTGTTAATAGTTTTTTAGCTTCTTTTAAATTGTAATCATAGGCTTTTAATTGATCATCGTATCCGAATACTTTTGATCCCATTGCGGAGTTCGCTTGTTTACCGACGTTATTAAATACCCCTTTAATAATTGAATCCATTTCAACAGCATGAGCAATTGCTTTACGAACACGTACATCATTAAATGGTTTTTTCGTTACATTGAAACCGATGTATTCTGTACCGAATCCTTCACTTCGATAGACTTCCATTGCAGAAGATGATTCAACTTGGTCCATTACTGCTACTGGGAGTGGTTCAGCAATTTGAGCTTCTCCTGTTTCAATCATGGAAATTCTTGTTGAGTCTTCTGGAACTACTTTGAATTCAACTTTATCGATTTTCGGTTTAGTGCCCCAGTAATCTTCATTTTTAACTAATGTAATTTCTTGACCAGGAGACCATGATTCAAATTTAAAAGGACCGGTTCCGTTTGGCTCTTGGATAATATTTTTTCCATATTTATCAATCGTTTTAGGACTTATAATGCCACCTTCATGGTTTGCTAAAATCGAAAGAAGTGGTGAAAAAGGCTCACTTAAAATAAATTGAACTGTATATTCATCAACTACTTTCACTTCTTTTACCATTTTGAATACAACCGCTCTTGGCGATGCTACTTTTGGATCTAATAAGCGATCAAACGTCTTTTTTACTGCTTCTGCATTAAATGGAGTGCCATCGTGGAATTTTACACCATGCCTTAGTTTAAATTCCCATGTTGTATCGTCGATTTGATTCCAAGATTCTGCTAACAATGGTTGAATTTCATTGTTACTATCACGTTGTACAAGACCTTCATAAATTTTATGATGAGTAATACTCGCAGCATTTATAGTAGACATAAATTGCTGATCTAAATTTTCTGCATCAGACTGCCGAGCAATTACTAGCGTATTTCCTCCATTTGAATCATGTGCTTGTCCATTTGTTTTTGTCCCAACATCTTGATTAGATGAACATCCTGTAATTGTCACTGCAGAAAATAATACTAGACAAAATTTACCGAATCCCGATTTTAATTTCAATGGCATTGCCTCCCAAGTATTAGTTTGTCTTACAAATATTTATCTAATTATATAAAATATTCTGATAATTATTTTTGAATATCTTTACCTGTTTTTTCAGTATCTTTACTAGTTTTTCATTTTTTTGCTTCTGCCTACTCTAGTGAATTGACTAATTTAAATGATGATGGAAATAGTTCATTTTCAGGAAGTTGCTCGTAATCTCTTTCCATATAACCTTTTCTCATCTTATTAAAATAGAATTGTGCTTTTTGCTTTAAATCTTCCATATCAAGATTAGGAATCACTTGATCTTCCATCACGATTTTTCCATTTATAATTGATAGTTTTACATCTCTGCCTGAACCACTTACAAACATTGTTCGAATTGGATCATCCATAACGCCCATGTGAAATCCATCTAAATCAATCGCAATAATATCCGCTTTTGCACCAACAGCAATTCTTCCTAAATCTTCCCGATTAAGAAAAGCCGCTGCTCCTAAGGTAATAGAATTAAAGAAATCAGCGTATGTAGATCCTTCAACTTCTTTTTCAACAAATCTTGAAAGCATACTACCAGTACGTACATTTTGAAATATGTCTGGTGGGAAAGTGTCGGTACCTAATGCAATATTGATTCCTTCTTTTCTATATTTTGCAAATGATTCAAGCCCTTCTCCATGTCTTCCTATAATAAGGGGACAATGGATGACAGTAGTATTTGTTTCTTTCAGAAGCGAAATATCATTATCAATATTGTAATTGGCTCCACTATAGCCTGATACAAAATGAGCGTGTGGAATGCCTGTATTTGGACCTAAAAATCCAAGATTATATAAATATTTAATTGGTGTAACTCCGTGTTCTTTTAGAATTGTATTAAACTCAAAACTTCCTTGCGCAGCATGAAGCTTGATAGGAACATTTAATTTTTCACTGTAATATTTTGTTTTTATTAAAATTTCTTCAGTCTGTGTTTCAATTCTTTCTGGGGCTAACATCCCTCGGATTAACCCGTCAAATGCGCCATCGAAGGTTTCAAAAAACCTTATCGCTCTGTCTAATCCTTCCTCGCCCGCTTTTTCATCCCAATGCATTTTAATCTTTCCATCTGGCTCGACTACTCGAATTCCTGCTTGATAGCTTGGTCCAAGATAAATTCTCAACCCTAGTTTTCCCGCATGGTTCGCTGCGGCTTCTAACTCTTCAAAAGTTTCAGCCCAATTTTTATAAAAAACGGATGTAATCGGCATGGCCGTAGTAATTCCATTTAAGATTAGTTGAGAATAAGCATATAAAGATTTAAATGCTTCCTCCTCTTCACTCATTAGTTCATGATGTCCCTCTTTTACGTATTGTTCAGACCAAAGGAGATTTTTTTGTCTATTTGATTTCGCCTCTAAGTGCAAAATATCATGATCAATGTCACCTAGAGCGTTTAAATCAATAAAACCAGGACTAAGGATCGCATTTCCTACGTCAATTACTTGATCTACTTCATCTAAATAGTTTTTTCCAACAAATAAAATCGTGTCCTTTTCATAAACAACTTCTGCATCTTCCAATATGACATGTTCACTTCCATTAAAACCAATTACGTATCTTCCTTTTAGCTTCGTTTTCATTCTTTTCTCCCTTCAAAAAAAGATTATTTTAGTTTTCAACATATCTCATCTCGTCAACATAGGCACGAGCATGCCCCCAGAAATACTTTGTAGGCTGCATATACTTTTCTAGTCCAGCACGTTTAATTGTTTCAAATGCTTCTTCATTTGCTTCATTTAAAACTGTACTTTCATGAACTGTATGTACATTTCTACCTTCCATAATTAGCTTTCCATCAACAATCACATGATCAACATCATTTGCGACTGCTTGAAAAACCAATCGATGAACGTGCATAAACTCAGGTGTCAAATGTGGTTGGTGGAGATTAACTGTGATGACATCTGCTTTTTTACCAATTTCAAGTGAGCCAATTTCATCGTCCCAACCGATACATTTTGCTGCATCAATTGTAATCATTTCTAAAAGCTTTCCAGGCGGTAAATAATAATAGTCTCTAAGTGCAGCCTGATGGACAAACTGAGTTTTCCTCATTGCTTGGAATAAATCAAAGCTTGTTGAAGGGGAAGTACCATCAGTTGAAATTGCAACTGTTGCTCCCATTTCAATTAATTCTGTAATTGGAGTACGTGCATTTACTTGGCCAAAACCTGGAGAAGCACTAATATTCGTTCCAGTTTCAGCTAAAATTTTCGCTTCATCGAATGAAATTCCTCGACAGTGCTGAAGATGGACATCTGGGCCTAATAATGCATTTTCTTTATCTTGAATTGCTAAATGAATCATTCCTCCAAATGCATCTGAATGAATTCTTGTATTATATTTTCTAGCTATCTCTCTAATTTTTTTCGCTTGGTAAAGATCATGTTGAGTTAAACCGTAAAGTCGATCTGGAGATGTTGGATTTGAAGGGTCAACAGACGTTACAATGACAAATGGCGTTATAAAGGCTCTCGTTTTGTCTCCATTTGCATGATTCAAAGCTTCAATAACCGCTTCTGCTCCTTTTAAAACTTCTTCGTAAGTTACTTCTTTTTCAATTCTTTTCCCGTCAACCCATCTACTAAATGAATGTGGCCAAGGTGGGTTACATGGACCTGTACAAACTACTTCGCGGACTCCTACTTCGTTGTATGCTTTCGCATGGTTGATCGCAAATATTGGATCATCAGATCTTGGTACTGAACCTAACACACTAACACCTGTTGTAATACCTGCTTTTAATCGTTCAAGAGCTGATAGCTTTCCTTCGTAATACCAAAAATCATCTGTCACGAAATGTTTATACGTATTCGTCATAATTGGCATCCAAAAATCGATATTTTCCATTGCAATTGTTTTAAACATTGAATGACCGCCATGACCATGAACATCTATTAGCCCTGGTAAAATACATTGATGACTACAATCAATTACTTTATGCGCTTCATACTTAGTTTTCATGTTCTCAGTCAAATCAATGTCCACAATTCTTCCATTATGAATCGCAACAGAGCCATTTTGGATAATTCTTCTTTCTGTATCCATTGTGATTATAGTGCCATTTATTAATAACAAATCAATCATATTTTCTCCTCCTACCTACAAACTTCTCTTTAAAAACTGAAACAGCATAATTTAATTATGCTGTTTCATGGAATTACTTATTTCACTGTTACATCGTCAAGCATTAAATAACTTGCTGGGTTTAACCATAGTCCTTTAACCGAAGAGCTAGTAACTGCTAAATGCTCGTAGTTACGAATAGGAACATATGGTACATCTTCACTTTCAATTTTTTGTGCATCAGCATATAGTTGTTTACGTTTTTCGCTATCTGGCTCCTGTCTTGCTGATTCAATTAATTTATCTACTTCTGGGTTACTATAGAAAGAACTATTTCCTGCTGCACCTTGGGATTGACTATCAAATAAATTAAATTGATTATAGTCCCCATCACCAGTAGCATTACCCCATCCGCCAATTGCAACTTGATGTTCACCTTTTGCGATTGTATCAATATAAGCTCCGTACTCAAGAACTTGGATTTTAACATTGATACCAATACCTTTTAATTGTGATTGGATTACTTCAGCCATATTTATTCTTTCTTTACGATCACTAGTTGTTAGCGTAAATGTTAGTCCATCTTTAACTCCGGCTTCTTTTAATAGCTTTTTAGATTCATTAATATCGTAATCATAACCTTTAATGTCAGGATCATAACCAAATACTTTCGGACTCATCGTTGAGTTCGCTTTTGTTCCAACGTCGTTATATACACCTTTAATGATTGAATCTACTTCAATTGCATGTGCAATTGCTTTTCTAACACGCACATCATTAAACGGCTTTTTCTTAACATTGAAGCTTAAGTATTCAACAGCTAGTCCATCTGTACGATATAAGTCCATTGTGTCTGATGCTTCAATTCGATCAATTTCTGTTACTGGTACTTGGTCAGTTACTTGCGCTTCACCAGTTTCTATCATAGCTAATCTTGTAGCATCTTCAGGAACTACTTTAAAGACTACACCATCAATCTTAGGTTTATTTCCCCAGTAGTCATTATTTTTTGCAATTTTTATTTCTTCACCTGATTTCCAAGATTTAAATACATATGGACCAGTTCCTACTGGATTTTGTCCAATTTTATCACTATTATCTTTTATTGATTTTGGACTAATAATACTTCCTTCACTACTCATTAAAATTGATAAAAGTGGTGCGTATGGGTATTTCAAAATAAATTGTACAGTCGTGTCGTTAACTACTTTAACTTCTTTAATCATTGCAAACTTACCCGCTTGTGGTGATGCAGTTTTTGGATCAAGCACTCGATCAAAAGTAGTTTTTACTGCATCTGCATTAAATGGTGTACCATCATGGAATTTAACGCCTTCTCGAAGTTTAAATTCCCAAGTCACGTTATTTACTTGTTTCCATTCTGTTGCTAAAAGAGGCTTGGGCTCCATATTTTTATCTGGTTCAACTAATGTTTCATAAACCTTTTCGTACACTACATTTGCTGATGGTATATCAGTAATAAATTGTGGATCTAATGTAGTTGCATCGGATAATCTAGCGACAACTAAAGTTCCCCCTGCTTTCGCTTTTGTTCCTGTTGCACTACTGCTTGTTGTGTCAGATGTACATCCTGCTAGAACAGTTGAAATTGTAAATAATGATGCAAATAGTACTCCAGCTGTTTTTTTCTTCATTGTTTTCTTCCCCCTCTTTTTAATTGCCCTATGATTCTCTAGTTCACCATTTATTCGAGTACGTTAGGCTTAATCAAATTATAAAAAAAAATAAAATTTTATATTTTCAGAATCTTTACTCGTTTTTTAATTATCTTTACTGCTTTTCCGCATTATATTTACTTCAATTCCAATTTTGAATAAATTTAAACAAAGAAAAGGGGGAAGAAATATGAAAGCAGAGACAGTATTAAGTAATACTGAAATTAAACTAGAAAAAAGAAAATCTCAAAAACTTAAAAGATGGAAAGTATTCTATAGGAAGTTTAAAAAAAATAAATTGGCACTAGTTGGAGGATATATAGTACTTTTTTATATTTTAGTAGCCATTTTTGCACCATTAATTTCACCAAAGGATCCTTTTGCAATTGATTTAATGCACAAACTTCAGACGCCATCGATGGAAAATTGGATGGGAACTGATGATAAAGGAAGAGATATTTTAAGTAGGATAATATATGGAAGCCGTCTTTCAATTTCAGTAGGTTTTGTATCTGTCTTATTTGGAGCCGTTTTCGGAATCACTCTTGGGTTGATCGCAGGTTATTACGGAAAATGGATGGATACGATCATTATGAGGGTTGTTGATGTTTTACTTGCATTCCCAGGTATTTTACTGGCACTTGCAATTATTAGTGCACTAGGTCCTAGTCTAATTAATGTTATGGTTGCTGTCGGTATCTTTTCAGTTCCAATGTTTGCACGAATCGTTAGAGGATCTACGTTATCCGTCAGAAAACTTGAATATATCGATGCAATTCGCGCTTTAGGTGCAACTGATGCAACAATTATTTTCAAACATATTTTACCGAATATTCTTTCACCAATAATTGTCCAAGCTACGTTAAAACTTGCTACAGCTATTCTATCAGCAGCAGGCTTGTCATATCTCGGACTAGGCGCACAGCCACCATCTCCAGAATGGGGAGCGATGTTAAGTAGTGGACGTGATTATTTATTTACTGCACCACATATTGCCTTATTTCCAGGTATCGCGATTTCAACACTTGTATTAGGATTTAATATTTTCGGGGATGGACTAAGAGATGCACTTGATCCAAGGATGAAAAAATAAGGAGGAAAGTATATGTTTCTATTTATTGTCAGAAGAATTATACAAACTATTCCAGTTTTAATTGGTGTAAGTTTAGTCGTTTTTTTAATTATGCAGATGGTCCCTGGTGATCCAGCAACTCTACTTGCTGGGGAAGGTGCTACGAAACAAACAATCGAAATGATTCGTCATCAACTTGGCTTTGATCGACCGGTCATTATTCAGTATTTCGATTATATTGCTCATGTACTACAAGGTGATTTTGGTGAATCTATTCGAAATAATCGTCCAGTATTAGATGAGATTATGATTCGTTTGCCAATTACAATTGAACTTGCACTGGCTAGTATTTTCATTACAGTCGTACTTGGTATGCTAGCAGGCATTATATCAGCGACTAAACAGTATTCTGCAGCTGATATTACAATTATGATTATTGCTTTACTAGGAATCTCTTTACCTAGTTTCTGGTTTGGTTTAATGCTGATTTACTTCTTTTCAGTTAATCTTCATATATTTCCAGTTGCTGGCTGGGGAACGTTTAAACATATGGTACTACCAGCCTTAACTTTAGGTGCAGGTGGTGCTGCAATTGTAGCTAGAATGACTAGATCAAGTATGTTAGAAGTTGTTCGTCAAGACTATATGCGTACAGCAAGAGCAAAAGGTTTAAAGGAACATGTCATTATTTACAAACATGGTCTAAAAAATGCATTAATTCCAGTTATTACTGTTGTTGGTCTACAATTTGGTGCATTACTTGGTGGTACCGTTTTAACCGAGTCAGTTTTTGCAATTAATGGACTTGGTAGATTAATTGTTGATGCAATTAGAACAAGAGATTTACCTATGGTTCAAGGTGGCGTATTAATCGCTTCAATTATCTTCGTATTTATGAATCTAGCTGTTGATATTCTCTACCGTTACTTTAATAAACGAGTTGACTTGAATTAAGGAGGTCCTACTATGAAAAAACAATTTGATGAAACAATTCTTGAGGTTAAAAATCTACAAACCCACTTTTATACAGATGACGGTGTTAGTAAGGCAGTTAATGGAATAAGCTTTAACTTAAAAAAAGGTGAGACACTTGGAATTGTAGGAGAGTCTGGTAGCGGTAAGAGTATTACTTCCTTGTCCCTATTACGATTAATCCCCTCTCCTCCAGGAAAGATTGCTGGTGGTAGTATTCTTTTTAAAGGTGAAGACTTACTTGCAAAAACTGAAAAACAGATGCGTTCAATACGAGGTAATGAAATTTCAATGATCTTTCAAGAGCCAATGACATCTTTAAACCCTGTTTATTCAGCTGGCGAACAAATTGCAGAAGCGATTCGTCTTCACCAAAAATTAAACAAAAAGGAAGCTTGGGATAAAGCAGTTGAAATGCTGCGACTTGTAGGGATCCCCTCTCCTGAAAAACGTGCAAAACAAGAACCACATGAGCTTAGTGGTGGAATGCGACAAAGGGTTATGATTGCAATGGCACTTGCTTGTCACCCAGAAGTGCTAATCGCAGATGAACCGACTACAGCTCTTGATGTTACAATTCAAGCTCAGATTCTGGAATTAATTAAATCACTCCAAAAAGATTTCGGTACAGCCGTTATCTTAATCACGCATGATTTAGGTGTTGTTTATGAGACTTGTGATCGAGTGGCTGTAATGTACGCCGGAAGAATTGTTGAATATACTTCAGCAAAAGAACTATTTAATAGCCCTAAACATCCATACACAATCGGTTTATTAAACTCTCTTCCACGTCTGGATATGGATCAAGATGAATTAACTACGATACCTGGTACTGTACCGAGCCCATTCAATATGCCAAAAGGCTGTAGTTTTGCTCCCCGCTGTGCACATGCTAAAGAAATTTGCCATGCGTCAGTACCAGACTTAAACACAATTGACAAAAATTCGGAAGTTAGTTGTTGGATGTACACATCAAAATGGGAAACAGATACGCTTCAAGAGAAAGTAGGGATTGAATAATGGCATTACAACTAGTGGATAAAAAAATACTACTTAATGTAGATCATTTAAAACAATACTTTCCTATTAAGGGTGGCATTTTAGGAAGAACAATTAATCATGTAAAGGCTGTAGACGATATTAGTTTCCATATTTATGAGGGCGAAACATTAAGCATTGTAGGAGAATCCGGTTGCGGTAAATCTACTACCGGTAGAGCGATCTTAAGATTAGACGAGCCTACAAGTGGAAGCATTCATTTTAAAGAAAAAGATTTATTAAGCTTAGGAAAAAAAGAAATGCGCAAAATAAGAAAGGATTTACAAGTAATCTTTCAAGATCCATTTGCTTCTCTTAATCCTAGACAAACGATTGGACAAATTTTAGGAGAGGCATTAGCTATTCAAAATGTTGTTCCAAAAGAAGAACGTAGAGCTAGAATTGAAGAATTACTTGAACATGTTGGTTTAAGACCTGAAGCGATGGAGCGTTATCCTCATGAATTTAGTGGAGGACAGCGCCAACGTGTCGGAATTGCTCGTGCACTTGCAGTCGATCCAAAACTAATTATTTGTGATGAAGCTGTTTCTGCGTTAGACGTTTCAATCCAAGCTCAAGTACTAAACTTACTTAAATCATTACAGAAAAAATTCTCTCTTACCTTTCTTTTCATCTCGCATGATTTAGGTGTAGTAAGACATATCTCAGATCGTGTGATGGTAATGTATTTAGGAAAAGTAGTCGAGATAGCCGATAAAAAATCAATATTTGACAATCCGCAACACCCATATACACGTGCACTATTATCAGCAATTCCAGTTCCAAATCCAGTGCATCAGAGAGAAAGAATTATATTAACAGGAGACGTACCTTCTCCGATTGATCCCCCAAGTGGCTGCCGTTTCCACACAAGATGCCCTTTTGCGATCGATATTTGTAAAACAAGAGTACCTGAATTAAAATTATCCGAGCAAAATCATCAGGTTGCTTGCCACATTGTAGTATAATTGAGGAATGAAATCAAAGAATCCCCATCGGGGTTCTTTGATTTTAAGAAAAAAACGGGAAGCCTCATTCCCTTATACCTGCCCTATTGGAGGTTTTCATGCTTAGCTACGAGGGATTTACTTTACTAATTATGCTATTTATTTTAGCTCCTATTATGGGAGCTATTGCTTTATTATTTTTATTTATTTTTGAAAAAAGGATCGACTTACTTGAAAATAAGAATAGAGAAATTCGTTTAGAGCACGCACTCCAAGAAGCTCAATATAACAAGTTGAATCAGCAAATTCAACCACACTTTTTGTTTAATACACTAAATGTCATACTTAGCTTAGCTCGTTTAAATCGAACATCGGAATTAATCAGGGCACTTGAAACATTCTCTCAATTTTTAAAATTTAAATATAAGTCTTCAGAGCCCTTAATTCCGCTAGCGCAAGAAATACAATATACTCAATATTATTTAGATATACAAACTCTACGGTTTGGCGAGCGACTTAAAACTCAGTTAGATTGTCCAAATGAATTATATGATGCTTTAGTTCCTCCATTTATTTTGCAAACCTTAGTAGAAAATTCTTTTAAACATGGTTTAGAAAAAAAAATTGGTGAGGCTTTACTTCATATTCGTTTTTATCAAGATTCTGAACTAGTTTGCTTAGAAGTAATCGATAATGGCTTAATGGGTATGACAAACTCATTTTCAAATAATGAAGGTCACGGGCTAGACAATATAAAAAAGAGGCTAAAACTATATTTTGGTAGCAATGGACATGTATTAATTGCCTCAAATGAATTAGGTACAAACGTTAAGGTCGTTTGGCCACTAATATATGACTCAAATGTAAAGGAGGGAGCTATAAAATGAATGTCTTATTAGTAGATGATGAACCCCTAGAGCTTGAACAAATGGAATATTTGATTAAAAATATATTTCCACTTTGGAAATTCTATAAAGCTGCTGATGCTTGCCAAGCAATTACAATTAATCAAAATCATAAAATTAACATCGCATTTCTAGACATTAATCTTCCAGGACGTTCTGGTCTTGAGTTTGGAGAAGAGCTAAGAGCACAAAATAAAGATGTCGATATTATTATGGTCACAGCATATCAAAGTTTTGATTATGCCCAACAGTCAATCCGAATCGGAGTTTTAGATTATTTAACAAAACCTGTTATTGAAAGTGAATTGTATAAAGTTCTCTCAAAATATAGTGAAACCGACACATCAAATCAGTATTCTAGTTTAATCCATCAAACGCTTTTATATATTCATGATCATTTCGCTGAAAAACTATCACTTTCAGACGTTGCTCGCGAAGTACACACAAATCATACTTATTTAAGTAGGAAATTTCATGAAGAAGTTGGCGTTTCATTTTCAGAATATTTAATAGATTTTAGAATCCAAGCAGCTAAGCGATTCTTAAAAAATAACTCAAACTGGAATATATCTGATGTTGCAGAAAACTCAGGCTTTAATAGTCAACATTATTTTAGCACTTTGTTCCGTAAAATTGAGGGCATTACTCCAAAAGAGTATCGTGAGAAAGGAAAATAAACAGTGAATTCACGTTCATTTAGAGAATACGTGCAAGGCTCTATTCAAATTGGAATGGGAATGGGAATTATTTCTCTCTTGGCACGTTGGGTAACAGGTACTACAATTTTATCTTCGCCAGAATCTATGATTAAATATGGCGTATTTGGTGGAATTGGTTATGCATTTTTAGGAGCTATTGCTTTGTTTGTATTTAGTTTTATTGGGAAAAAAGTTCGTGGAGAATTTCCTGATTGTTTAACAATAGGAGATTATTTGAAGAAAAAGCTCCATCCATTTGGTTATTGGATTATGATTGGTATATTAATCTTAACTAGCCTGCACATATTATATATTCAATCTATGTCAGCATCTACTTTATTTCATTTTTTATTTAATTTACCATTGTATACTGAAATTTTCATTTTTATTTGTTTTTGTGTCCTTTTTGCTGGCTTTGGTGGATTAAAGATGATACATGGATTAGCAGGATTTCAAGTGATTACAATGTTTGCAGCTGCAATCTTAATCCCTTTATATTTTTTCGTAAAAGAAGGCGTTCAACCTGTATATGATGGAATTAAATTATATCATCCATACATGTTAGTCATTGATCATTACGATTTATGGGGATTTCTATTTTCAGGTCTGTTAGTAGGATTTGGTCAGTTTTTCTTCGACATTACTTCATGGCATCGATTATTTATGATTGAAGCTAAGAAAATTCCGCTAACATTCTCGTTATCTGGGCTAATATGGGGAATTTTCCCTCTTTCATTTTCGTGTCTTTTTATCATTGTCATTTTTACAGGTGGATTTACAGATATTCAATCAATATTAGTTGGTTTAGCAAATAAAATTACAACACCATTCTTCTTCATTCTTTTTGTTTTATGTGCATTTAATGCGATTACCTCGACATTCGGTGCAGTACTTCACTCACTTACTAGCTTAATCGTTCTTAATATAATTGAGCCATTAAAAAAAACAAAAAGTGATCAACAAAAAATAAGAATGGCCTATCTTTTGTCGGTCGTTATCGGAGTTATTATATTTTTCTCAACAGTTATTCAATCAAAAAATATTATCGAACTATTATTTTACTCAGGAAATGTCTATTCAGCATTGTTGTTTCCAATTTTGGTTATTGTCTTTAGTAAAGGAAAGACAGCTAACTACGTACCTTTAAGTATCATAATAAGTATTATACTATCTTATGTTGTTCAACCGTATGTAGGCGAATTTCAAAGTATTTGGTTAAGTTCATTATTTTCTATAATTATTATAATGATTTGTTTTTCAATCAGCTTATTTACTCATAAAAAAAACTTTACGATCTCGGAAAAATAGGGGCAGTCCTAAAAGTCAGCATAACTGGCGAATAGGAGGTCCCTTTTTCCATTTAGATTCTTGTTAATTATAATTGCATTTTTACTAATATTAGCTGATTCTGAATTTTATTTGTGCGCGGGCTTTTATTTTAAGTTTTTGGCTTCTTAATTGCATTCCACCCGTTATTTCGACTACTCTTATATTAATTATTTCCTATCAAATTAAAAATGAGGATGCACCTAAAAGTTAGACTTTTGGTTCACCCTCTTCTAATCGATTATACGATCATTGTATCAACTATAAGCTTCTTAATTTCCACCTTTACTTGGTGGAGGATTTTCATTGCCACCTTTTTCTGGCTCAGGTTGTTCATTTCCGCCTTTACCTGGTTGAGGCTGTTCTGTTCCACCTTTACCTGGTTGAGGTTGTTCTGTTCCGCCTTTACCTGGTTGAGGTTGTTCTGTTCCGCCTTTACCTGGTTGAGGTTGCTCTGTTCCTCCACCTTGGCCACCGCCTTCACCTGTGCCACCACCAGTTCCTCCACCTTGGCCACCGCCTTCACCTGCGCCGCCACCAGCTCCTCCGCCAGCACCGCCGCCTTCACCTGCGCCACCACCAGCTCCTCCGCCAGCACCGCCGCCTTCACCTGCGCCACCACCAGCTCCTCCGCCAGCACCTGCGCCACCACCAGCTCCTCCGCCAGCACCGCCACCTTCACCTGCGCCACCACCAGCTCCTCCGCCAGCTCCTCCGCCTTCACCTGCGCCGCCACCAGCTCCTCCGCCAGCACCGCCGCCTTCACCTGCGCCGCCAGTTCCTCCGCCAGCTTTTACTGATTCATATGAGTGCATGATTGATGAAAAAGTATTCGGATCTACTGCACCAGTAACTGGTAATCCATGTGTCTTTTGATAATATTTTACACCTTTAATCGTTAAATAATTATAATGTCCAGTAATCTTACCTGAGTAACTACCTATCGATTTCAACATACCTTGTACAACATATACATCTGGACCTTCTGAACCTTTACCAAATGCATAACTAGTAGATGACATACCTAACGCAAGCATTGATGAAAGCACAATCGTCCCTAAACTTTTTTTACCGTATTTGATAATTTTAAATTCCTTATTCTTAGCAGAATAAGACTTGTCCCACTCGAATTCATTCATAATGACACCATCCTTCTAAATAATAAGACTTTTGAAACTACAAATTTTACTATTCCCTAATTACATTCGATAATTCATCTCAATTAGATACTAACTACTTGTTTTATTAGTATTTTTTAATGTTTTTTTACATAATCTAAATACTCATTTTTCGGGTTTAACATTGACTATAAATGAATAATCATTTATTATTTGCTCATGAGACTTAGAGATGAAAATAAAACAGAAGCAATTTTTAACGCTACGATTCAACTTGTAAATGAAATTGGTTTTTCAGAAATATCTATTTCAAAAATCGCTAAAAAAGCAAATGTATCTGCTGCAACCATTTATATTTATTTCGAAAATAAGGAGGACATGTTAAAAGAGAGTTATCTAAAATCCAAACGATTAATGAGTGACTCCGTTATTAAAGGCGTTGACAATACTGAATCTACTAGACTACAATTTGAAAATTATACAAGAAACTTCGTTGAATTTATAATGAAGAATAGTGATTACTTCCTCTTTATAGAGCAAGTATCTAACTCACCTTTACTACAAAATTGGTGCCTTGATGAAAGCTCTAATCTGTTTGCACAAGTCTTTGACATGTTTGAAAACGGAAAAAAACAATTATTAATTAAACAAGAGGACGTTAACTTATTAGTTATGTATTCGATGTTACCGATCTCACAATTAGCAAAGAATCATATCAAAGGTCAATTCGCCCTTGATGAAAGTACACTTAATAAAGCTATACAGATGAGCTGGGATGCTATTAAGGCATAAACCTCATCTTCTTCATTTTTAAATGAATGTTTATTTATTAATAAAATTTAGGAGGTTACGTTATGAAAGTTATACTTTTTGGAGCAACCGGAATGGTTGGTCAGAGTGTTTTAAAAGAATGCTTGCAAGATCCAACTGTCAATTCGATTTACTCAGTTGGTCGCAGTGTGACTGGAATCCAACACGATAAATTTCATGAAATTAAACACAATAATCTGTTTGATTTATCTCAAATTGAAAATCAGTTAACAGGATTTGATGCTTGTTTCTTTTGTCTTGGCGTATCATCCTTTAGGATGTCAGAGGAAGAATATCGCAAAATTACTTATGATCTTACAATCTCAATCGCACGCACATTATCGAAATTGAATCTACAAATGACTTTTATTTACGTTACAGGTTCTGGTACTGATACCACGGAAAAAGGTCGCACTATGTGGGCAAGAGTAAAAGGAAAAACAGAAAATGACTTATTAAAATTACCGTTTAAGGGTGCATATATGTTCCGTCCTGGTGCAATTATTCCACATAAGGATATAAAATCAAAAACTAAATTATATCAAAGCATTTATGACATAACAAAACCGATTTATCCTGTCCTGAAAAAACTCTTCCCGAACTCGATAACAACTTCGAAACAAATTGGTCGAGCAATGATCAATATTGCAAAGAATGGGTACCCTAAACCATTTATTGAGGTTGAAGATATTAATAAAGCAGCATTAGATTAGGGAGCAGGGAAAGGGAAAAAAACCAAACCTTACCGTGATGGGGATGTTTGGTTTTTTTAGTTCCTCTACCCATTGCTCAATCTGCTATTATCATGTATTCAAATATGGAGCTCCGCGTCTTGTGTTTGCTGCGGATGATGCATCATCACTTGTATCTAAGTACGGGCTACCACCTTCGTCATAATTAATTTTATTAGAATCATTCTCACTCGTATCTAAGTATGAGTTGGTAGCAACGTGGATATGGTTATCGTCAGTATCTCTTGATCGATTGTGCTTTGTCATATGAATCACCTCCGTATTTATATTTTGTATGGATGTTTGGAATACATACTAAATAGTTCGGCCATTTTTTATCAAGCCAAAATAAAAAAGGATAGATGCCCTAGATTTTTTCTAGAATATCTATCCTTTTATTTATAGTTCTTAGTTAACAGTAACGTCTTCTAAAACTCGGACAAATTCACCTTTATTTACTGGATAACCAGCTTCAGCGATTTTGACTTTTACAATTTTACCGATCATGTCTTCTGTTCCTTCGAACACGACTTTTAGATAATTGTCTGTGTAACCAATTAATTGTCCAACTGCGCCATTTTCCGTATATTTTTCTTCCGGAATAACTTCTAATACATCTCCATCAAACATTGATGCGTATTCTTTTGCAAGTTGATTTGATAATTCAATTAAACGGTGTACGCGTTGATTTTTAATTTCTTCGTCAACTTGATCTTCCATACGTGCAGCTGGTGTACCAGTACGTTTTGAATATGGGAATACGTGTAATTCTGAGAATTTATTGTCTAGAATGAAGTTGTATGTTTCCATAAACTCTTCTTCAGTTTCACCTGGGAATCCTACGATTACATCAGATGTAATTGAACAGTTTGGTAATACTTCACGTAATTTTTCAATTCTTTCAGCAAATTCTGCCATAGTATATTTACGACGCATACGTTTTAAGACAGTATCAGATCCTGATTGTAAAGGTACGTGTAAATGACGTACTACAATATTTGAATGACGAAGTACTTCGATTACTTCATCTGTAATTTGACTAGCTTCGATTGAAGAAATACGAACACGCTTTAAGCCTTCAACTGTTTGTAAATCTTTTAATAGCATTGATAAGTTGTAATCCTTCATGTCTTGACCGTATCCACCTGTATGAATACCAGTTAAAACGATTTCTTTATAGCCTGATTCAACTAATTGAGTTGCTTGTTTAACAACTTCCTTTGGATCACGTGAGCGCATTAAACCACGAGCCCAAGGAATAATACAGAACGTACAGAAGTTATTACAGCCCTCTTGAATTTTTAAAGAAGCACGCGTACGATCTGTAAAAGCAGGTACGTCTAACTCTTCATAAACTCGAGCTTTCATAATATTTCCTACGCCATTAATTGGTTGACGTTCTACGCGAAATTGTTCAATATAATCAAGCATTTTAGTACGATCCTGTGTACCAACAACAATATCCACCCCAGGAATCGCCATGATTTCCGCTGGAGATGTTTGTGCATAACATCCAGTTACACAAATTACTGCATCTGGGTTTTTACGCACAGCACGTCGGATTACTTGTCTACTTTTTTTGTCACCTGTATTTGTAACTGTACACGTATTAATTACATAAACATCAGCTTTACTTTCATATTCAGTACGATCATAGCCCGCTGCTTTAAACAGCTGCCAAATTGCTTCTGTTTCGTAATGGTTAACTTTACAGCCTAATGTATGAAAAGCTACTTCTGGCATTTCTTCACCTCATTAATTCAAAATGAAAGGAGGCAGCAGCTAAAACATAAAATGGTGCAGTTTCAGTACGTAAAATTCGAGGCCCAAGCCCACATAACATAGCACCTTTTGCTTCTAGCTGATCAACTTCTTTATCAGACAGACCACCCTCTGGGCCAAACACGACTAATAATCGCGAGCCTTCTTTTAATGACTGGAATGTTTGAACAAGCCCTGCTGATTCTCCTATTTTTGCACTTTCTTCATATGCAACAATACACGCATCATAATGCTGTATTGAGTTAAGTAATTGTTGAAAAGAAACTGGTTGTTCAACAGTTGGCACTATAAATCGGTAAGATTGTTCAGCCGCTTCCTTTGCAATCTTTTGCCATCTTTCAACTTTTTTACCAGCTTTTTTATCGTCTAGTTTAACAATTGATCTAGCTGCAGCAAATGGTAAAAAACTACTTGCTCCAAGTTCTGTACTTTTTTGTATGATCAATTCTAGTTTATCACCTTTTGGTAGACCACTAGCAATCGTAATTGATATTGGTAGTTCATTAGTATTCTCAACATATTCTACAACAGCAGCAGTTATTTGTTCACTAGAAATATTTGTAAGTGAACAACGAACAGTTGAAGATCCTTGTACTATACAAATAATTTCTTGTTCTGGTTTCATTCGCATAACATTTGCGATATGATGTGCATCATCACCAGTTATTGTAACAGTATCATTCTGAAGTTGCGTTTCTTCTATAAAATATCTTTGCATATTACATTCCTTGAGCTGGTTTTTTTGCAATAATTGCAACCCAGTCATCTAAATGTAATACTTCCAACACTACAAAACCAACACGTTTCAATTCATCTTCAATATCTTGTTGCTTAGCCCCAATTATGCCTGAAGAAATAAATGTTCCACCTGGTTCTAAAACATTATATACATCGTCAACAAAACGAAGGATAATCTCAGCAAGTAAATTAGCAACTACAACTTGGAACGGTCCTTCAATACCTTGTAGTAAGTTACCTTGTCCAACTTTTACTACATCATCTACTTTGTTTAATTCAACATTTTCCCTAGCACTTCGAACTGCCACATCGTCTAAGTCATAAGCTTCAATATTTGAAGAACCAAGTTTAGCCGCTGCAATACTTAGTACTCCTGAACCTGTCCCAACATCGATTACTCTGTCTGTTGATTTTACGACTTTCTCAAGGGCACGTATACACATAACTGTTGTCGGATGTGTACCAGTACCAAATGCCATACCAGGGTCTAACTCGATAATTAACTCGTCAGATGATTTTGGTTCATACTCTTCCCAAGATGGTACAATTGTAAAACGATCTGAAATTGCGATTGGATGATAATACTTTTTCCAAGCAGTGGCCCAATCTTCTTCGTTTACTTCGTGAACAGCAAATGTATTTTTACCTAAATCAATATCAAACGCTATTAAATTATTAATAGCTTCTTTAATTCCATCGATCGTATCGTTTAAAAAACTATTCACAGGAAGGTATGCTTTAACAATTACACCTTCCTCTGGATAATCTTTTGGGTTAAGCTGGTAGATTTCACCGTAAACCTGTGCTCGCTCCTTCGTCAAATCAAACACATCCTCAATGACAACACCACTTGCACCAGCTTCGTGTAAAATATTAGAAATCGGTTCAACCGCATCCTGTGTAGTGTGAATACTTAACTCTGACCATTTCATTAACTACCAACTCCATTCATACTCTCTTCTATACTTGGCAATACCCTCTAATCATAATCAGATTTAGAGGGTGCCATTTTATAACTTCTTCTATTTAGTGTTTCCACTTTTTACCTATACTAACGTACTGAATTAATAACTTATTTTACTGTTCGCCAAAATTCTTTACTGCACGTTTTAACTTTGTAAAGAAAGAATCATGTTTATCGTCTTTTTGACCTTTTCCAATATTATAAAACTCTTCAAGCAATTCTTTTTGACGGCTTGTTAGTTTTGTTGGTGTGATAACTTTTATGATAACGTGTTGATCCCCTTGACCATATCCACGTACATCTTTAATTCCTTTACCTTTTAAACGCATTCTTGTACCAGTTTGCGTTCCAGCAGGAATTTTTGTTTTAACTTTACCATGTAATGTTGGAACCTCAACTTCATCACCTAATGCAGCTTGTGCAAAAGTTAATGGAAGTTCACAGTAAACATCATTTCCATCTCTTTCAAAGAATTCATGCTCACGAACGTGGAATGCAATATACAAGTCTCCAGCAGGACCACCATTTTTACCTGGTTCTCCTTGACCTGAAAGACGAATTTGTTGTCCGTCATCAATACCAGCTGGTACTTTTACCATGATTTTCTTACGAGTTTTCACTCGACCAGCGCCATGACAAGTATTACATTTATCTTTAATCATCTGTCCAGTACCTTGACAGTGTGAACATGTCGTACGGTTTACAATACGTCCAAATGGCGTATTTTGTTCAACACTCATTTGACCTGAACCATGACAATGATTACATGTTTCTTTTGACGTACCAGGCTTCGCACCTGAACCGCTACATGTATGACAAGTTTCTTCAGTTGGAATTTCAATTTCTCTTTCCATTCCAAATGCCGCTTCTTCAAACTGAATTGTCATTGTATATTGTAAATCAGCTCCAGCTCTTGGTGCGTTCGGATCACGACGTCGTCCACCGCCACCACCACCAAAAAACTGACTGAAAATATCTTCAAAGCCACCGAATCCGCCGCCGCCAAATCCGCCACCACCGAATCCTTGGTTAGGATCTGTATGACCAAACTGATCATAATGAGCGCGTTTTTGATCGTCTGATAAGTTTTCGTATGCTTCTTGTACCTCTTTAAACTTTTCAGGGGCATCAGGATCCTTATTAACATCCGGATGATATGTTTTTGCTAATTTACGAAACGATTTTTTTATTTCATCTTGTGATGCACTTTTACTCACGCCAAGCACATCATAGTAATCACGTTTACTCATAGTGTTTCAATCCGCTCCTTTCACATAAAGAATATTTTAACATATCCTATGCTTTTCTTAAAGAAAATAAAGAAAACTTGTCGACTAACTTATCTTTTAGGAGAAGTCAGAGGCTTAGCTTCACTTATCCTTTATTCCTAAAATTGGCAACTAGATCGAGAGCTCATTTCGCTACCATTTTATACTTTCTTAACATGAGAAAAAGTCAAAGCCAAGGCTACCCTGACTTTGACTTCCTCATTTTTTAGATATTTATATTCTAATTTACTTATCTTCTTTAACTTCAGTAAACTCAGCGTCTACTACATCGTCTTGTTTCGCTTGGCCTTCAGCGCCACCTGCAGCTTGCTGTGCAGCAGCAGCTTGCTCATAAAGCTTCACTGTTAAAGCTTGAACGATTTCAGAAAGAGCATCTTTCTTCGTACGGATATCATCTAAGTTACCAGCTTCTAAAGCAGCTTTTAATGCGTCTTTAGCTTCGTTAGCTTTTGTAACTTCTGCTTCTTCAACTTTACCTTCAAGATCTTTTAAAGTTTTCTCTACTTGGAATACTAGTTGATCCGCTTCGTTTTTAAGATCTACTTCTTCTTTACGTTTTGCATCAGCATCAGCATTTAATTCTGCTTCTTTTACCATGCGTTCTACTTCTTCGTCACTTAAACCTGAAGAAGATTGAATTACGATATTTTGTTCTTTTTGAGTACCTAAGTCTTTTGCACGTACAGTTACGATACCATTTTTGTCGATATCAAACGATACTTCAATTTGTGGAATTCCACGTGGTGCTGGTGGGATATCCGATAATTGGAAACGACCTAATGTTTTATTGTCATTAGCCATTGGACGCTCACCTTGTAGAACATGAATGTCTACAGCAGGTTGATTGTCAGCAGCAGTTGAGAATACTTGAGATTTACTAGTTGGGATTGTCGTGTTACGATCGATTAATTTCGTGAACACACCACCCATTGTTTCAATACCTAATGATAATGGAGTTACGTCTAATAATACTACGTCTTTCACATCACCAGTTAAAACTCCACCTTGAATTGCAGCACCTAATGCTACTACTTCATCAGGGTTAACACCTTTATGTGGTTCTTTTCCAGTTTCTTTCTTAATTGCTTCTTGAACAGCTGGAATACGAGTTGATCCACCAACTAAGATTACTTTATCAATTTGGCTAGCAGATAAGCCTGAATCCTTCATTGCTTGACGAGTTGGGCCTAAAGTTCTTTCTACTAGGTTGTGAGAAAGCTCTTCGAATTTTGCACGAGTTAAGTTTAACTCTAAGTGTAATGGACCAGCTGCACCCATGCTGATGAATGGTAATGAAATTTGAGTTGCAGTAATACCTGATAAGTCTTTTTTCGCTTTTTCAGCAGCATCTTTTAAACGTTGTAGAGCCATTTTGTCTTGGCTTAAGTCTACACCATTTTCTTTTTTGAACTCAGCTACTAAATGGTCGATGATTACTTGGTCAAAATCATCTCCACCTAAACGGTTGTCACCAGCTGTAGCTTTAACTTCAAAAATTCCATCTCCTAATTCAAGGATTGAAACGTCGAATGTACCGCCACCTAAGTCATAAACTAAGATTGTTTGGTCTTCATCCATTTTATCTAAACCGTATGCTAATGCAGCAGCAGTTGGTTCGTTGATGATACGCTCTACTTCTAAACCTGCGATTTTACCAGCATCTTTAGTTGCTTGACGCTCAGCATCATTGAAATATGCAGGTACTGTAATAACTGCTTTCGTTACTGCTTCACCTAAATAAGCTTCAGCAGATGCTTTTAAGTTTTGAAGAATGATTGCAGAGATTTCTTGTGGAGAGAAATCTTTACCTTCAATGTTTTCTTTATGAGTAGTACCCATATGACGTTTGATTGACATGATTGTGTTAGGGTTTGTAATAGCTTGACGTTTTGCTACTTCCCCAACTTGGCGCTCACCATTTTTAAACGCAACAACTGACGGAGTTGTACGTCCACCCTCTGGGTTCGGAATTACTTTTGGCTCTCCACCTTCTAATACTGCTACACAAGAGTTCGTTGTACCTAAGTCAATACCAATAATTTTACTCATTGCATGTTCCTCCTAAAATCTACAAAAGTTATCTTTTAGTATTTTAATTTTATATTTATATTAGCGTCTAAATAGACGCAAGTATGATTACTCGTTTACTTTAACCATTGATGCACGGATTACTCGATCCTTTAGTTTATAGCCTTTTTGAAATTCTTGTAGAACTTCATTAGATGGTTTAGAAGCATCACTTTCTTGCATAACAGCTTGATGGAAATTCGGATCGAATTGTTCACCAAGTGCTGGGATTTCTTCTACTCCTTCTTTTTTCACAGCTTCTACTAACAAACGGTACACCATTTCCATACCTTGTTTTAAAGAAGCAGTTTGCTCTTCTGTTGCTTCAACTTGTAATGCGCGTTCGAAATTATCTAGTACTGGTAATAAATCAGATACTAAGCTTTGAGCACGATAAGTCATTAAAGCTTGTTGGTCTAAAAGTGCACGACGCTTATAATTTTCGAAGTCAGCATGTAGACGTAAGTATTTATTTTCCTTCTCATCTACTTCAGCACGAAGCTTTTGAAGTTCATCCTCAGTCGAATCAACTACTTCAGATTGGTCTTCTGTTTTTTCTTCTGTAAAGATTGAAGGCTCTTCAACAGTAGTTTCTTCATTCACTACTTCATCATTTACAGCTTCATCATTTAAAAGTTCTTCCTGACGTTCTGTCATGTCACCTTCACCTCCTAATTTTTTATATGTAATCCATTGTTTCTTTTCACAATGGATTTATTCAACATCCTTAGATGAAAATAATAAATTCAATTGTCCTGTGATTAAATGCATTAATGAAATTACTCGAGAATACTCCATTCGAGTTGGGCCTAATACTGCAATTGTACCAATTTGATCTTCACCTAAAGAGTAGGTTGCGCTAATGATACTTACATTTTCTAATCCAGACTTTTCATTTTCTTTACCAATCTTGACACTTAAACCCATCTGTTCAAACGGAATAATACTTTTTAGTTCATCTTGCTTTTCGATCATGTTTAACAATATTTTCATCGTCTCAACATTATGAAATTCAGGCTGTGCTAAAATATTTGTTTTTCCACTTAAAAACAGTTTTTGTTCAATCGGTACGTCAATAGTGCCACCAAACATCTTAATAACACTTTCATAATTTGAAATATGCGAACGCAAGATCATCGCAATTTCCTTATAAAGCTTGTCATTTATTTGATGAATTGGAACATTTACTAGTCGCTCATTTAAAATATTTACCATTTTTTCAATATCACTCATCGATACACCAGGTGGTATTGTAACTGTTCGATTTTTAACAATCCCTGTGTCAGTTACAATAATTGATACGGCTGTATTAGGTCCTATTGGAATTAACTGAATATTTTTAACCCTATTTTCAGTAACCTTTGGACCGAGTGCAATTGTTGTGTAATTTGTTAAATCAGATAATATATCAGCCGAATTTTTAACTAGCTTTTCTATTTCAAAAATACGCTCGGCAAAAATACCTTTTATCGAACGAACATCATCGTCATTAACAAGCTGTGGTGATAACAAATGGTCTACATAAAAACGATACCCTTTTTCAGAAGGGATTCGACCCGCAGAGCTATGAGGCTTTTCAATATATCCAAGTTCCTCCAAATCAGCCATCTCATTTCGTATCGTTGCTGAACTAAATGAAATACCTTCTTTTTTAGATAAACTCCTTGAACCTACAGGTTGTGCCATGCGAATAAAGTCATCGATAATAATTTGTAGTATCAATAACTGTCTTTCAGTCAACATGTTTATCACCTCTATTAGCACTCTTGTCTAGTGAGTGCTAAATATATTATTAACTTAACAAATCCTTTTTACTATGTCAAGAGAAGTGTAAAGGATTAAAAAGGAACTGAGGGAAAGTTAATTTCCTGCCTTTCCCACCATCCACCTAAATTAAAAATGCTTGAAATACTTCATTTCCTAGAAGTTTTCCTTTATGAGTTAGTCTAAGGAATTCCCCATTCATTTCAACTAATCCATCTTTGTTTAGTTTTTCTATTACATTCGGAAATACTTCATTAAAGTTTGAACCAAATTTTTCTTGGAATTTTCTTTCCGATACTCCTTGCATTTTTCGCAAACCTAAAAACATTTCTTCTTCCATTTTTTCTTGCTGAGTTACTGTATGTTCATGAACAATCGGCACACCAGTCTCATCAATCAATTGAAAATATTTCTTTAACGGACCAGCATTCGAATATCGAATTCCATTTATATATCCGTGTGCGCCAGCACCAAATCCAAAATACTCATCATTATTCCAGTAAACAAGATTATGCTTACTTTCTAGGCCATTCTTTTCAAAATTGCTGATTTCATATTGATGAAAACCTTTTTCTTCTAGATACTTCATTAAAAAGTCATACATAGCTGCTTCATCTTCTTCAGGAGCAGGCTTAAGCTTGCCCCTATTCATTTCTATGTAAAAAACTGTTTTCGGTTCAATAATTAATGAATACGCTGAAATATGCTGAATCGGTAACGCCATCGCTTTATCCAATGAATCAACGAATTGTTCCATCGTTTGACCTGGCAGGGCATACATTAAATCAAGATTAATATTATCAATTCCAACCGCTTTCGCTGTTTGAATTGCTTCTTCTATTTCATTAGGTGAATGAGTTCGTCCAATTTTTTTAAGTAGACCTTCATCGAATGTTTGTGCCCCAAAGCTAATTCGATTCACTCCACCATCTTTTAAAATTTGTAGCTTCTCTTTTGAAATTTCATTAGGATTACTTTCAAAAGTCATCTCTATTCCCTTTTTTCCTTTTATAATATGGTTGTTAATCATATCAACTAACACTTGAGTTTGATCTAAAGTTAATGCAGTTGGCGTACCTCCGCCTACGAAAACTGTTTTCAAATCAGTTATCGGATTTCTATTTAAACTTTCAATAATTTCTTTCTCTAGATATTCTAAATATTGATCAACCGGCTGGCGGTCCATCATAAATTTATTAAAGTCGCAGTAATAACAAATCTGCTGACAAAAGGGTATATGAATATAAACGGAAGATGCCATACCTTCTCCTCTTTTCTATGTAACGAAAAGCCCCTGATCCGATACCAACTTAGGTGCAGATTCAGGGACTTTTTCTACTTTCAACTTTTTTGATTGTATATCTTCTTAAAATATTTGTCTAATTAATAGCTTTAGTATCATTAAACAGTATTAATTGTTTTTTTGTTTTTATTCACTTCTTACGTTCTGTTAAAAAATTAAATTTTATTACAAGCTGTTAAAAAAAGAATTTGTCAATTAATCAACCATATTTTCAATTCTTCAATCGACTAAAAGATGTTACCTATTGTTTTGTAGAAGATAATATGTTAAATCCTCTCAAAATAACTCTATAAAAAGCCCAATAACCAAATTTGGTTATTGGGCTTTTTTCAAGAAATCAATGACAAATTGTTTCCTTAGTCATCCATACGTAAAACAGCCATAAACGCTTCTTGTGGAACTTCAACAGATCCAACAGCTTTCATTCGCTTTTTACCTTCTTTTTGCTTATCTAATAGCTTACGTTTACGAGAAATATCCCCACCGTAACATTTAGCTAATACGTTTTTACCCATTGATTTAATTGTTGAACGAGCAACAATTTTTTGTCCGATTGCCGCTTGAACTGGTACTTCGAACTGTTGTCTTGGGATAAGCTCTTTTAGTTTTTCAACGATAATTTTACCACGATCGTAAGCAGAATCTCTGTGAACGATAAATGATAAAGCATCTACTTGCTCACCATTTAATAAAATATCCATTTTCACAAGTTTAGACGCTTTGTAGCCAATTAATTCATAGTCAAATGACGCATAGCCTTTTGTACTTGATTTTAATTGGTCAAAGAAATCATAAACAATTTCAGATAATGGAATTTCATAAGTGATTGAAACACGATTTGCATCTAAATACTGCATATCGATAAAGTTACCACGTTTCTTTTGGCAAAGCTCCATGATTGCCCCAACATAATCATTTGGCACCATGATTTTTGCTTTAACATAAGGCTCTTCAACACGTTCAATCGATTGAGGATCTGGCATATGCGCAGGGTTATCAACCGTAATCATATCGCCTTTTGTCGTGTACACACTATAGATAACACTTGGTGCTGTTGTAATTAGGTCAATTTTAAATTCACGTTCAATACGCTCTTGAATGATTTCCATGTGTAATAATCCTAAGAATCCACAACGGAAACCAAAACCTAAAGCTTGAGAAGTTTCTGCTTCAAATTGAAGTGCTGCATCATTTAATTGAAGTTTTTCTAAAGCATCACGTAAGTCATTGTATTTAGAAGTATCAATTGGATATAAACCACAGAATACCATCGGGTTCATTTTACGGTAACCAGCAAGTGGTTCTGTTGCAGGATTATCTGCTAATGTAATCGTATCACCTACACGTGTATCTCCAACATTTTTAATTGAAGCAGTAAGGAAACCTACATCCCCAACTGTTAGTTCTTCTCTTTGAGTTGTACGTGGAGTGAACACACCAGCTTCAACAACTTCAAACTCTTTTCCAGTAGCCATCATCTTAATTTTTTGACCAACCTTAACCGTTCCATCGATGATACGAATATACGCTACAACTCCACGGTATGGATCGAATAATGAATCAAAAATTAGTGCTTTTAACGGTGCATCTGGATCACCAGTAGGAGCTGGTACTTTTGCAACTACTTGCTCTAAAATTTCTTCAATACCGATTCCAGCTTTTGCAGAAGCTAATACCGCTTCAGAAGCATCTAAACCAATTACTTCTTCAACTTCTTGGCGTACTCGTTCTGGATCAGCACTTGGTAAGTCAATTTTATTAATAACTGGTAAGATTTCTAAATCATTATCTAATGCTAAATATACGTTTGCTAATGTTTGAGCTTCTATACCTTGTGCAGCATCTACTACTAAGACTGCCCCTTCACATGCTGCTAAACTACGAGAAACCTCATAAGTAAAGTCTACATGTCCTGGTGTATCGATTAAATGAAGAATATACTCTTCACCATTTTTCGCTTTATATTGTAACTGCACAGCATTTAATTTTATGGTAATTCCACGTTCACGCTCTAAATCCATTGAGTCTAATAGCTGAGACTTCATCTCACGCTGAGTTAATGCATTTGTTTTCTCAAGAATTCTATCTGCTAATGTAGATTTTCCATGGTCAATGTGTGCGATGATTGAAAAGTTTCTAATTCTCTTTTGTCTTTCTGACCTTGACTCTTTATTCATTTCATCACTCCTAAATTTCTCGACAGCATAGATAGTTTTGATTATATCAAAAAAACAGGGCAATATTCAATCTCTATTAGCAGTATATGTCGAATGAAGTTTAGAAGGTCTAATTAAAGCTATCAATAATTGAAGGAATTTTTTCAACAATCATTACACCTTTTTCAGTTACATACGTAACAAAACGGGAAAGTCCTTTACCAACAACTGTAAAGTAATTAAATGCTCCTAATCTTTCTAAATGATCTTCTCTAACTGCTAGTCCATCTTTTGTATAATCTTTTCCAAACAGTACTGGACCAGCCTTCCCATCTTCTTTTGAAATTTTTACCACATCATTGACATGATAGTAATCAGTCGAAGTTACTTTACTAATTCCGTCTTTTGCAATTTGCATACAAGTTATAATCAAAATTGAAAAAATAATGATTAATGAAAAATACCTAACCGCATATCTCATTTGCTTCTCCTCACTTATGAAATATTAATGAGTATATGAGCCAATATTGTCTTGATTAATTTTAGAATGTAGTGCTGCATTCATACCGCCAGCAATTATATTTGCCATATCCTCTATAAATGTATCCACTTCTTTTGGTGTAACCATTAAGTTATGACCAAGTGGTGATAGTACTTCATGAATTAATTTACGTTTTTCATTTTCTTCAAGTGTTCCAACAATCCCCATAAATGCCATTCGTTCTTTTTCATTAGGCATATCTTCCTCGGTATACTTTTTCTTTTCACCAAATGCCATTCCTGAAGGGATTAGCGCTTTCGCTGGCTTGTCTCCTTCTTTTATCTCTCGTCCAAAATGTTTTAAAATGAAGTCAATTGTGTCACTTGTAATCGCAACAGCATCAACAACCGTCGGAACACCTATAGCAATTACGGGAATACCTAATGTTTCCTTACTCAATTCCTTGCGTTTATTCCCTATTCCAGATCCTGGATGAATACCATTATCTGTTATTTGAATCGTTGTATTAACTCGTTCAATAGATCTTGCTGCAAGTGCATCAATTGCGATTACAAAATCTGGCTTAACTTTATCAATGACTCCTGATATGATATCGCTCGTTTCAATACCTGTGATCCCCATTACACCCGGAGATAAGGCACAAACTGGACGATATCCATCTTGAACACTTTCTGGCTGCAACTCAAAAAGATGTTTTGTAACAACTAAATTTTCTACAACCATTGGCCCGAGTGCATCAGGTGTTACATTCCAGTTTCCTAACCCAACAACTAAACATGTTTGATCTTCTGTAATACCTAAATTTTTAATAAAAGCCGAAAACTCGTTTGCAAAAACTTTTTCAACCTTGTCTTGAAGATCAGTATCTTGCTCACGAATACCTTGAACTTGTAATGTTAAATAATTCCCTGGCTTCTTACCGATTCTTTCAGATGCAGATTCTTTAATATGAACATGAGAAATACTCACACCATCAACTTCTCGTTCTTTAACGATTAAGCCGGTAATTTCTTCCTTTGTCTGTTCACGCTCCTCTAGCATCTCTTTTGCTTCTACTGCTAAATCTGTTCGAACACTATATTGACTTAAATCTAACTCGCTCATCTATCCAGCCTCCACAATACTCATCGAAATTTAACAAGTCTTTTCTTAACTAGTTTAGCTAGATGTTACCATTTCTAAACGAGTAGTTTAATTTTCTTTTAAAAAGGCGAAAATAGCTTTATGAATTTCTATTGCCAAATGGGACTTGTTTTGATAAAATAAGTTTTGTTCTATTTGTATTCGAGGGCAAATTTCTCGACTGCATTCGGGAGGTGAAAGGTATGCCAAATATTAAATCAGCTATTAAACGTGTAAAAACAGCTGAGGCTCATCGTGCTCACAACGCATCTCTTAAATCAGAAATGCGTACTGCTGTGAAATCTGTTGAAGCTTTAGTTACTAATAACGAAACTGAAAAAGCGCAAGAAGCTTTATTAACTGCTTCTAAAAAATTAGACAAAGCTGCTAACAGCAATCTAATCCATAAAAACGCTGCTTCACGTCAAAAGTCTCGTTTAGCTAAAAAAGTTAACGCTATGAACGCGTAATGAATTAAATGGTGTCTCATTTGAGACACCATTTTTTCGTACAATTTTTAATTTAAAATAGCTTGTTACATTCTTCAATCATAAACTCCATATAACCTATTGCATCTTTTCTTCTTTTTAAAATCGATTTGTAAAAAGATTTTTTATTGTCATTTCGTAATCTCATTGCCTCTTTAATAATCTTATGCCATCTATGTGGCACAGTCTTCAAAGCATATTCACCCGCTCCGACTTTCGAGGTGATATCTTTTTCTTTAAATGTATAATAAAGACGAGACACTCCTAAAACGCCCCATTCAATACTTCTAACGCTAACAAACAAACTTAAATAGTTTAAATTAAAGAACTTCTTACTGTTTTTTACCCAGTTAAGCCAATAAGAATTAAGATTATCTCTCATATCAGATTGTAAGATTTCCCAGTTTATCGAAAGATCTAAATCTTCAACATTTATTCCTTTTACTGTAATGCCGTATTTTTTTAATTGAAAAACATCTATGGAGTTCTTTTCAAACTTTTTAAACCCATGACACTTCCCATCATTGAATCGAATACATAAAACTCTATCTTCATTTAAGGAAAGAAAATCTTTTGTACTTATATACCATCCACCCAGAATGGTTTTAGAGTACTTTCTTTGCATATCCCGATGAATTTTTTTTAGGATTTTCAAATCATTTTCAGTTACTTAACGATTTACAACAGCAATAAAATCGATATCGCTAATCCCATTCTTAAATGCACCTAATGCAGACGACCATGAAGATAATAAGAATGAAGAAAATTAGGTAATTTCAATCCAACGGTATCTAAGTATGTATTTAATACTTTATTTATATCATTAGGAATTCCCTTCATTCACACTACCCTCCATAGATCTTAATTATTTTTAAGTATTTGTTCACTATATAAAAAGGCAGTCCAAATTTATTTAAAAATGGTCTGCCAGATTTTGCTATATATTTTTATAAATGATTAACAATTTTTATTCCGAATTTATTTATTTAACTGAAGAATCAACATTTCAAGGATCATAATTTTATCACCTTGACCAGTCTTCATTTTATAATCAACTTCAGCAATTAATCTAATTGCTTCTTTCAACTCACTAACTTGAAAGTTATTTGCTTGCTTTTGTCCATAAAATACTCTTCCAGGTGATACGCCAACTGATGAAGCAATTTGATTATTAGAATATCCGCTACTTGATAATTGTTTTATTCCGTACAACAATCTAAATTGACTAGCTAATAATGCTACAATTTTTATTGGCTCTTCACCTATATACAATAATTCATGAAGGATTTTTAGTGCATCAGTCGTCTGTCTAACTGCTGTTTTTTCTATAAGTGAAAAAACATTTTGCTCAATCGTTTTTGCAACCATCATTTCTACAAGGTCTTCGGTAACTTCGCCTTCGTTTCCTATAAATAATTGAAGCTTCTCACATTCAAGTTTTAAAATTGATAAATTATTTCCAACTAGTAGCTTTAATTTTTCAATAGCCTCTTTAGTAATTGTTACATTTCCAATGAATTGTTCTTTAATCCAACCATCTAAATTGTTTACTTCAACCGGGTGGCATTCAACTAACTCAACTTGTTTTTTAAATGCTTTTGTGACCTTTTTTCGCTCGTCCAACTTTTCATAAGGAGCAATAAAAACAACAGTTGTAAAGGGAGATGGATTATCAATATAATTAAATAACGGCTCGATATCTTGTACAATTTTTTCTTTTTGAGCTGTTAAAAAAACACATGATTTTATAACAATGACTTTATTCCCACCAAAAAATGACGGTGTTTGAGCGTCCTCTAGAGCCTCATTTAAATAAGCCTCTTTTAAATCATATGTTTGATAGTTAAAGTCATCAATCTCACCTTGTAAAGCCGCTTTCACGATTAAGTTTTCTGCTTCTTGAAGTAAAAAATCTTCAGTACCAACCAACAAATACATTGGGGACACATCTTTTTTCAATTTTTTATGTAAATCATTAATCATGTTTTGCTCCCCTACACTAATTTTCTTTATACAGTATAACATGTCCTACATGAGAAGGAAGAGATTAGTAAATACTAATCTCTAATTTATATTAACGTTTTAAATAAAGATCCGGTTTCTTTATTTAAAACGGTATAACTAAAACAAACATACTATGGATTTTTTAGTTATATTGATTTATACTAAAATTGTGAATTAGGAGGGGTTATTTGTGAATACATTTGAAAAAAACGTTCAAAGTAAGCGTAATGATTCTACAGATTCAGGCGTTGGCTTTGCTGTTTCATTTGGTTTCTTCGCTATTCTCTTTATCATTGCAACAATTGTGGAGTATGTTGCACGATAATACATAGAATCAAATGATGAGACTGCCTTGGCAGTCTTTTTATTTTTTTGTTAATTTCTGTTCTTTGCTTTACGGTATGCTTTAAACACATAAAAGGTACCTTGACCACTTTTAAATTCATAAGTTATTGCACCATTTTCATCAGTTCGAAGGATTTTAACATTATATTTCTGTAATCGACTCAGTACTTCTTGCTTTGGATGACCATAACGATTTTTTGTACCAACTGAGATAATACCAACTTTAGGCGAAACTGCCTTTAAAAGCTCGTTAGAAGTCGATGTATTACTGCCATGATGCCCTATTTTTAAAACATCTGCCTTTACATTTTTGTATTTAGAGATAAGCTCAATTTCACCACTTTCATCTAAATCACCCGTAAACAACCAACTCTTCCCACCTATGTTTGATTTAATAACAATTGATCCATGGTTTTCCTCTCCTTTATAGTTTTTAATTGGAGAAATAATCTCAAAATAATTACTACCTACTTTCCACTTATTTCCTTCACTTATTTTCTTCACCTCAATCCCTTTATTCATTGCTAAAGTAATTCTTTCTTTTTCTGCTTCTGTAAATGTATGTTTGTCACCGACGATTAATTGATTTACATGGAAAGATTGTAATACCTCTAGCCCTCCACCAACATGATCAATATCACCATGTGTGAAGATTAATCTATCTATTTTACTTATTCCCTCTCCTTTTAATATTGGTATTAAAATATCACTACCAGTAGAAAAAGGCTTTTTACGCTTCATCCAATCTTCTTCATTAATAATTAGTTTGCCACCGGTATCAATTACATAGTTCCCCTTATTAAATGGCAGTTTAATAAGAATACAATCACCTTGTCCTACATCAATGAACATTACTTTTCCGATTGGATTGATAAAAGGAAAAAATAAATGCCCAATGATAAGAATGAAAAATCCGATTACACAATTAATAACTACTTTCTTTTCTTTTTCAGATTCCATGAAATATAAAATTAAAAATATAAGGATTATATAGAGAAACAGAATCTCCCTTGACGGGTGTGTAAAAATTAATTTAATAAATGGTAATTGCATACAAAGACTAAGTAATTCATCTGACAAATTAATGAAAAACGTTAAAAGAAATGTAAAATAAACACTTAAAGCTGGTGTTATTAAACTAAGACTAAAACAAATAATACAGAGTGGCATAACGATAAAACTGATAAATGGGATGAAAATTAAGTTGATAAAAATGCTATAAGGCGACAATTCGTGAAAATTGTAAAGTAATATAGGTATGGAAACTAATTGAGTAATACTCGAAGTAAATAAGGCTTTGGCATACCATGTTTTATAATTCGAGATCTGCTTACTCGTTAAAATAAGCACAAAACTTGTCACAAAGGAAAATTGAAAGCCTAGATCATCTATATAATTTGGTCTTATCAATAACATCACTATACAAGAAAGATATAAGAGCGAAGTTAGGTCCACTTTTATTTTTGCTAGTCTAAATATGCAAACTAAAGCTCCAATAATAACTGCCCTTACAACTGACGCTGATGCGCCTGCTAAAAAGCCATAGGAAATAATACAAACAATGGTTATAAATAAACTAGTTTCTTTCGTTACACCTACTCTAATTAATAAAAAATAAATGCAAAGACTCAATAAACTAATGTGTGAACCACTAATTGCAAGTAAATGAACAATTCCTACAATCTGATATTGCGATTCTGTGTCTACGTTCATTTTTGAGCGATCACCAAATAATAGAGCATTTATATACCCTTCTGTAATGGAATCAAAATGATCTTCAACATAGTTAGTTAAAGCTTGTCGGTTATAAACTAAAGATTGAAGTAATGTTCGAGTTCCATTTTTACATTTCATTAAACTTTTTGGATTAGTTGTAATAGTCCACTGAATCCCTTGGTTTAATAAATATTTTTGATAATTAAATAAGTATGGGTTCGAATTTTTTTGAGGTAGATCAACATCACCTGTTACATCGCAAATCTCACCAATTTGTCGGTTTTGAAATACTTTTAATTGGTCCTTAGAATTAGCAAAGCTATTAAGTAAGACTTTTTGATTATTAAGTTTAAATGTAAAAGAAATTTTATTTCCATCTATTATAGGGGACGAAATAATTACACCTCGAACACTTTGAGCAGGTTTTGGGTTAGGGGAATTAATTATATTATTTTGTAAAAAACATATTAACGAGGTAAATAGGATTGAAATTAGACAAGCAAATAGAATTGACCATTTTCTTTTCATAACTAAAAATAAACTTAGAATAAGTAAAATCAATAAATAAATCAAATTATAATCTTTAAAAAGGACTGTTGTAATGATTTGTACAATAACTATATAGGCTAGAAAAATACTCATTATAATTTATCGAATTAAAATAAATGGAGTCATTTGTTCAAGAGATTTTTTGCCAATTCCATTTACTGCATCTAATTGTTCAATCGAAGTTAACGGCCCATTAGATTCAATATAATCTAATATATTTTTTGCTTTTGTTGGACCAATTCCAGGTATTTTTTCTAATTCTGATTGTGTTGCATGATTAATATCAATTGCTTCATTTTTTTCAGTATTATTATTAGTCGAAGACGGAACAACCTCTATTTCTTCACCAATCAATGGTACATAGATTACCATCTCATCAAAAACTTTTTCAGCTAAATTTACTTTATTCACATCCGCTTTCTTTTGAAATCCTCCTGCTAATTTGATTACATCAATGACTCGATCTCCTTCCTTGCATTCAATGACACTTGGTTTTTGAATTGCACCTTTTACATCAACCATGAAAACTTTTGATTGAGCTGGCGCACTAATTTCTTTGTTAGACACGGTTTTCTTTTCTTCATCGTCCCTTTCTTCATGAGATTGATTTGCAAAAACAACATCATTTTTACGCTCAGTTTGATAATAATTTACTATTAGAACTACTACAATTAATAGACATAACCAAACTAGTTTATTGTGAATTAACTTTTTCATTTTCGTCCTCCGTTTTAACTTATATCATTATTTTCGACTTTTCATCATATAGTGTAGGAGAGAATGTATGCAAAGGAAGGGATGTACTCATGAACGTAGGCATCATAGGTACAGGAAATATGGGAACTATCTTGCTTAATGGATTTATAAAGTCGATTGCCTTGAAGCCCTCCGAGTTAACAATTACAAACCGTTCAATGTATAAAGCTTATGAGCTAAAAAATATATATCCTGATTTAAATGTTGTTGAGACAGCAAAAGAAGTCATCACCTCTTCAGAAATTGTAATCGTATGCGTAAAACCATTAGAAATACAACCATTACTTTCATCTTTACAAAAATATTTCACAAAAAAACATTGTGTTATATCGATTACAAGTCCAATAAATGTCGATCAATTAGAAGCCATTTTACCTTGTCAAGTTGCAAGAGTTATTCCTAGCATAACTAACCAAGCATTGAGTGGTGTTACTTTAGTTAATTTCGGAAAAAGGTGTACAGCCAAAAATAAGGAGCAAATTATCGAGCTATTTTCGAAAGTCTCTAAACCTGTTATGATTTCAGAGGATATTACAAGAGTCTCGTCTGATATCGCAAGCTGTGGACCGGCATTTTTTAGTTATTTACTCCAAAAATTTATTGATGCAGCTGTATATCAAACATCCATTTCAAAAGAGCAAGCAACGATTTTAGCAGAAGAAATGATTATTGGGTTTGGAAAACTCATTGAACAAAAACATTTTACGCTTGAAACACTTCAAGAAAAGGTATGTGTAAAAGGCGGAATTACTGGTGAAGGAATCAAAGTACTTGAAGCCCGAGTTGGGGACTTATTTGAAGAAATCTTTGAAAAAACACATAATAAATTTGATCAAGAAATCGAACGGGTTAAGGAGCAGTTTTGATTAACTTGTTGTTAATTGTACTTGTTTATTCAATTGCACACAAAAATACAAAATTTAATTTTATATGGTTAATAAAGCAAAAAACCCTTTAAGAAAAAGAGTTTTCTTATAAGGGTTTTTTATTTTTTCATTGCTATAAAAAAGATTCGCTCAGACATTTCTTCTACCGACTCATCAAAATCAGCAATGATTTCTTTTATTTCAAATCCATTTTCATTCAACCATGTTTTATAAGTATTGATTGGATATGTTCGTTGATTGTGATATTCCTCAAAACGTTCATATAGATCACGATGTTCATCTTTCATAAAAAAAACTAAATCATGTTCAACACTTAAAGGTTGCACGCCTTGTGTACAAGACCAAACTAAGCTTAACTCTGCATCATCAATAAAAAATGTCTCTTCAGCAAATATTTCTTCAATTTTATAAGGCGAATGTACATCAAATAAAAACAAACCATTTTCTTTTAAACTTTCATGTACATTACGAAATGTTTGTTTTACTTGATCTTCCGTTTCTAAATAATTAAGTGAATCACAGAAAATCGTTACACAATCTAATTCATTAAATCCTTCTAGTTCAACCATATTTTGTTGAAAAAAAGGTATATTCACTTTTTCCTGTTCGGCTTTTGCCATCGCAACACTTAACATTTCCTCAGATAAATCGACCCCACTAACTGAATAGTTCAATTTTGATAAAAGAATCGGTAAAGTTCCTGTACCACATCCGATATCTAAAATTTCAGGTTGATTTACATCATACTTTTGAAACACATTTTTTAAGAATTCGACCCATCTTTCATAAGGGACGTCATTCATTAATTGATCATACAAGTACGCGAAGCGATTGTATGTCATGAAAGAATTTCTCCGTATACATCAAGAGATGGCGCATCTCCCCAAAGCTTTTCTAAGTTATAATAGTTTCTTTCGTCACGATGGAAAATATGAACGACAACATCACCGATATCGACTAATACCCAACGAGCTTCGTCAAATCCTTCTAGACGTTTTACATCTTTACCATGTTGATACGCTTGATCTTTTACTTCTCTAGCAATTGCCTGAACTTGCTTATCTGAATTCCCTTGGCAAATAATGAAATAATCTGCAATTGAAGAGATTCCCTTCATATCTAATACAACTAAATCTTCAGCTTTCTTGTCGTCTGCTGCTTTTACTGCTAATATCATTAATTCTTTTTCATTCATTTTTTTGTTCCCCCTGGCTTTGAACTTGCTTTAAAATTGAGTTATATGTTTTAACCGTTAATGGGTAGACTGTCTGTTCTTTATTGATCAAAAATGTAATCGTATTTTTTAATGCGAATAATAATGCTCTATCCAAATTTTGTTCGGCTAATTCACGAGCTTCTTCCACACCAGGAAAGTTACGATTAGGTTCAATATAGTCTGCTACATATATTATTTTATCTAATAAATTCATCTCTTTATGACCACTTGTATGGTATTTGATTGCTCGTAAAATTTCTTTATCATCAATTCCATATTCATGTTTTGTAAGAAATGCACCAACAGGAGCATGCCAAAGTTCTTTATTATACTTTAAAAGCTTTAGTGAAAGTTCATTTTCTTCCATAATTGCTTTTAACTCTTTAATCGGCATGCATTTTGCGACATCATGGAAAATTGCAGCTAACTCTGCTTTTTTTACATCCGCACCATATTTTTCGGCAAGTCTAACTGAAGTTTCCATCACACCAATAGTATGTGTAAAACGCCCATTCGTTAGTTTTTCTTTTACAAATGAAAGTGCTTTTTGTTTATCCATTAATCCGCTTCTCCTCTAATTAACGGTATTTAACTTATTAAGGTAATACGATTGTTTTATTTTCTTCTGACTCTTTATATAAAACGACTGTATGTCCAATTACTTGCACTAGTTCAGCGTCTGTACCTTCAACTAGTTGATCTGCTATTTCATAACGGTCCTCATCGCAATTTTGAAGTATACTTACTTTTAAAAGTTCTCTTACTTCAAGTGCTTCTGAAATTTGCTTAACCATATTTTCATTTACTCCACCTTTACCTACTTGAAAAATAGGGTTTAAGTGATGAGCTTTTGAGCGTAAAAATCTTTTTTGTTTACCTGTTAACATTTTGTTCCTCCAAGTTTTCTTTCTAATAATGAATAAGCATCAATAGTATTAGGAAAAATTCCTGTCCACTCTTGAAATGCTAATGCTCCTTGATAAATAAACATCGGTAATCCGTTTTGTATAGCTACATTTCTGTCTTCAGCTTCTTTTAAAAATACTGTTTTAAACGGGCTATAAATTAGATCCGATACAATTGCATTTGGTGATAAATTAGTTAGTGCTAAAGGAGTGCTATTTTCGTTTGGCTTCATTCCAACCGAAGTCGTTTGAATAATCAGCGAAAATCTTCCTAGTTGTTCTTCAGCCTCTTGAATTGAAATAATATTAACCTCATTCATCAACTTACCATCTAAGAGCTCTTTTGCTTTTTCCACCGTTCGATTTGTAACGGTAATATGCTTAACTCCTAAGTGTAGTAGGCTATAAAGAATTGCTCTAGCAGCACCGCCTGCACCAATAATTAAAATAGTTTCTTCTTCAATCGGTTTTTCCAAAACATAAGATAGACCTCTAATATATCCAATACCATCAGTATTTTTACCAAATAATTTTCCATCTTTATTGATAACCGTATTAACAGCTCCAATTGCTTTTGCTAATGGATCAATTTCATCTAAATACTGCATTACTTCTACTTTAAGTGGTGCTGTTACATTAAATCCTTTAACAGTTGAACGAAACTCTGTCATAACTGATTTTAATTCTGTTATCCCAACTTCTTTTGCAGAATAGTGACCTGAAATATGATTAGAGAGAAACCATTCATTATGCATAGTTGGTGACATTGAATGACCAATCGGCTGACCGATTACATAGTATTGGTCTTTCATTTCTCTTTAGCCCCCAAAATTATTCTTATATAATAGAATTACGAAGAGTTACAGCTACACCTTTTGGTACATAAGCAACGATTTTAGCACCTGGGTCATTCACTGTAATCCATCCTAACCCTGAATAAACTATATCAGTTTTAGCATCTTTTATCATAAATTCATGCCTTACTAATTTAGGTAACTCATTAATTTGTTCTCCATATGGTGGAACTAATAATTCACCAGCTTGTCTTTCGTATAATTCATCGGCATTTTCTTGTTTTGTACGATGAATTGATAATTCGTTTGAGAAATGACAAGTAAAAGAACGTCTTCCACCTTCTAAATAATCAAAGCGAGCTAAGCCACCAAAGAATAATGTTTGACCTTCATTTAATTGATAAACCATCGGCTTAATTTCTTTTTTCGGTGTAATGATTTTCAAACCTTTTTTATCAACAAAATGAGCCATTTGATGATGATTAATGATTCCAGGAGTATCGATTAAATCACTATGTTCATCAAGTGGTATTTGAATTAGGTCAAGTGTTGTACCCGGAAAGTGAGATGTTGTAATGATATTACTGCTCTCTTCACTATAACGTTTAATCATCGTATTTATAAATGTTGATTTTCCAACATTTGTACACCCTACTACATATACATCCTTGCCTTCACGGTACTTCTCAATACTTTCTGCTAATTCATCAATACCAGTGCCTTTAACTGCACTAACTAAATGAATACCTACTGGCCTTAGCCCCCAGCGTTTTGCAGTTCCACTCATCCATTGAGTAAGCTTATTTTTCTTAACTGATTTCGGAATTAAATCTGCTTTATTTCCAACTAATAAAATTTTATTGTTTCCAACAAATCGATTGATCCCATTTAACCAACTACCAGAAAAATCAAAAACATCAACTACTTTTATGACTAGACAGTCCTTTGAACCAATTCCATTTAAAATACGAATGAAGTCAGAATCAGTTAACTCCACATCCTGAATCTCATTATAGTTTTTTAAACGGAAACAACGTTGACAAATAATTTCATCTTTTTCTAATGAAGATGGAGGTGCATATCCAAGCTTTTCTTTATCCTCAGTTTGAATTTCAACCCCACAACCAATACATCTTATTTCTGTATGACTCATTTTTTATCCTCCCACTGTAGCAATCCTTGCTTTCTTAAAGAAGAAAGAATTCTACGTTCTACCATTCGATTAAATCTTGTCCAAATACCATCCGTACTCGCAACTGGAACTACTAAAATCGTGTGAATTCCTTGACGATTACCACCAAATACGTCCGTAAGTAATTGATCACCAATCATTACAACTTCAGTCGGTTTTAAATTCATTTGTTTATAAGCCTTCTTATATGAAGTAGCTAGTGGCTTACGTGCTCGATGAATAAATGGAATGCCTAGAGGGTCGCAAAATTTCCCAACACGTTCAGCATTGTTATTTGATACAACTGTTATTTTAATCCCAGCATCATCCATACCTTTAAACCATTTTGTTAATTCAGGGGTTGCTAGTGGTCTATGCCATTCTACTAACGTATTATCTAGATCCGTAATGATCCCCTTTATTCCTAAGCCTTTCAGATGCTCAGGCGTAATTGCATAAACATTATTAACAGTTTCACTCGGTAAAAATTTATTAAACATTATTACACCTCGATATATTCTATAAATCGTTCGACAAATAACTACAACCATTTAAACTGTGGATAAATCTATACACATTATCCTTAGTCCTATAACATACTTTTTCAGAAAATATAAACAATTTACCCACAAGTTATCCACCTATTTCTGTGGATAAACGAACGGTTGTTCTCTTTTTAAAAATTTGATACATTAAGTTTACAAAGAAATTAAAAAAATTCTAATCACTCGGAGGTGAACGCCCAACCGGGCAAAAAATATGTACAAATTAAATGATGAGTTGTTACTTGAGTCATACAAAAAAGCTCTTGGTTTACAGCTAGATCCGGCCTTCATTTATTTAATTGAAAAAGAAATTAAACGAAGAGGACTAGATTTCTATATAAAAAAAACATCTTAATCATTTTTATTATTTTCAATATACGCAAATAATACAAGTGAAATTAAAATACAAGCACTCTTTACAATAACAGAAAAAGAACCATCTTTCTATACGATGGCTCCCATTTCGTGAAAAAAAGTGCATACTTTTATTATTTTTAAACTAATTTCCCAAGATTTTGACCAACTCTTATCGCTTGTCCAGACTGTAGTTTCTCATTCGGTGTAAAACTATTTGCTTCAAAAAGTAACACAACCGTAGACCCAAAAGAAAAATAACCTACCTCTTCACCTTTTTTTAATTGTTTTTCTTTTTTAGTTACGACGATTGTATTAACAAACATCGCACCAACTTTAATCATCGCAATATGTTTATTATTATCATTGCATAATACTTCTGAAACAATGCGATAATTTTTTGAAAGTGGATCTTTACCGTACGTTAAACCTGCTTTATTAACAGGATAAGATTTTGAACCTAATTCAAATTGAGAAACAACTTCGCCTTCAATTGGACTATGCATACGATGATAATGGCTAGGACTTAAATACAACACCATATAATAACCCTCATCATACTTATCTGCCATTTCCTTTGAACCTAACATATCAATAATGCTATATGTTTTTCCTTTAACAACAAATTTAATATCCATTTCAATTTTCCCACAAGACTCTAACACACCATCTACCGGACAAGCTAATTCACTTTCATCAGCATGGATCGGTCTAGCATTTTGCTTTAATTCCCTAGTGAACAATGCATGTAATGAAGAAAAAGAAGATTCTTTACTCTCATCCATATTTAAATTAAACGCTTTAATATACGGCTTAATAAATAGCTTACTCAATCTAGAAGTAGAAAACCTACGCAAAAGACCTGAAGTAAAACGATTATTAGTTAATTCAATAAACAAACGATAAAAACTCTGTTTCATCTATGTACCCCTAACTCAAAATATATATATAATTTATAACACATTATTTCAAAACTAACAAAACCCAAAATAAAACCCACAGTAGTTTATTTTAACTTTAATCTAGCACTAATTTAATGAATTTAAACTCAAGATTGAAGCTTTTGAATCGAATAATTTAAATCAATCTATTCTATGCACCTACTGAACTCTAAACCCATGATCTTGTACAATTGTCTCTCTGCACTTCCTATACTCTAAGTCTTGAACTAATCGTCTTGTTACAAATAATTCACACTAAGTTCACATTGGACTGATAGAATACTTACGTAATATACATTAGGAGGTTGCCTATCTTGAAAGAACTAAGCTTAGGTGAATGGACTAACACACTTTTAATATATAAATTTGCGTTAGATGAAATCAATACTAAAATTAAAATATTAAATGAAGAATTTACTTTAACTCATAATCATAATCCAATTGAACACGTAAAGTCTCGATTAAAAAAACCTGAAAGTATAATGGAAAAGCTTGAGCGTAAGGGATTAGAATTAACAAACGATAATCTAGAAAAATATATTAATGATATAGCTGGGGTTCGTATTAGCTGTTCATTTATTAGTGATATTTATATGATCTATGAACTTTTAAAACAGCAAGATGACATTTATATAATAGAAGTAAAAGATTATATTAAAAAGCCTAAATCAAATGGATATAAAAGTTTTCATATGATTATTGAAATCCCAATTTTTCTTGCATCTGAAACAAGAAGGGTAAAAGTAGAGATTCAAATTAGAACTGTTGCGATGGACTTTTGGGCAAGCCTTGAACATAAGATTTTTTATAAATACAATAAAAAGGTTCCAAAAGAAATAATAGATAGTTTGAATGAAGCTTCTGCAACCGTAAATTCATTAGACTTTAAAATGGAGCGGATTAGGGATCAAGTTGAGCAATTGAATTGAATCGAGCAGGATTAAAGAAAACAAGGTATATCAGTATACCTTGTTTTCTTCATGTTTTTATCTGTACTTTCCGATAGCAACTAGCAAAAACCAATCATTTTATAAATAAAACGGAGAACATAAATACAATTAGAAAATAGCAAAATAAATATGATGATAAGAACAATACTTGTGCAAAAATAAACTTAAAAATATTGTTCGTAAAGCGATCTGATCGCAAAAAATTTATGCATCCAAAGATTAAAATAATTAGAAAGAAAATAAGTATACTATCTGATACAAAAAAGCTTTTGAAGTAATAAATCCCTGTGTAATTAGAAATGACCTCAGCAACCCGATCTAAGTTCATGCGATTACAAAAAGATTAATATGATTTAACAATCATCTAACAAAATGAAAGTTACAATAATTAGAACATTCTGTGTACTTTTGCACATAATTAAAGTTCTCTTTTCTATCACAAGCTAGATTGAATCTTAAATGGTTTGAAAATAATTAGTTTTATTTAATTTAATTTTGGTTCTTTCAGCTTTATATTTAAGATAAAATAGGATATGTTAGTATAAATATAAATTAGATTGTTAGAAAGTTTGAGATCATAGATCAAAAAATTGGAGGAGCCGATTTGGATAATGAATTAAACTATAAAACACTCATACCAGAAAATATACCGAATGAACGTAAGTCTGCCATAAAAACACTTGTCTTCTATTTTTTAATATTTATAGTTGGTTTGAACTTACTTCTAGTGATTGCAACGATATGGGGTGCGATTTTTGTTAAAACCGCGCATATTAGTCTAACTAGAGAACAATTTTATAATCTTTTAAATACTGTTTCGATTTATGCGGATTCAATCTTTGGTGTCCTCAGTTTATTTTGGCTATATTATTATACGAAGAAAAAAGGTCTTCTAACTTTAAGACGAATAAACATTACTGTAATTGATATTGTAATTGTTTTAGGCGCATATGTGGTTCTTATTGTTTCTTCACAACTTCTTGATGTAATTTTCCAACATTTCAATTATTCGATAGCAACTCCAGATAATCAAAAAGAAGTTGAAGGCTTGCTGCGTACCAATCCGGCCCTTATGATTATTTCTGCTGTAATATTAGCACCGATTAAAGAAGAATGGATTACACGAAAATTAATCATTGGTTCTATTTTTAAACATTCTCCGATTATTGGTTTGATCGTAAGTTCATTTGGATTTGGTTTATTGCATATGCTTGCTGGTTTTTCTATCTATGCATTACTGTCGTACTCTTTAGCTGGGTTAATTTTTGGTATTATTTATATCAAAACAAAAAAAATTGAGGTTACTATTTTTGCCCACTTTTTGAATAATTTAGTTTCGATTATTCTTTTTTATGCTACAAACTAACAAAAACGCTCCTAGTGAGCGTTTTTATCATGTATTAATGAGGTGATTTATGAACTATTTACTTATATTTGTTGGAGGTTTTTTTGGAGCAATTCTACGATACTTATTTGGGACAGCAATTCATCCACTAACTAATGGTTTTCCAATTCATACATTTTTAATCAATATAATTGGATGCTTCTTTTTAGGATTTTTCTTACCGATGGCTAAAGTTAATCTAAAACCTGAATACACTTTATTAATTGGAACAGGTTTTACTGGAGCGTTTACAACATTTTCAACTTTTTCACTTGAAAATGTGGTTCTAATTGATGAAAAAAAGATGCTAGTAAGTTTTGCCTATATACTACTAAGTTTAGTAATTGGAATAAGTTTGTCATATCTTGGTGTGAAAACGGCTGAGAAATTTAATAAAGCAAAAGGAGTAACCTCATCATGATCATTATTGGAATAGGTGGGGGAATTGGAGCAATTTGTCGTTATGCTCTTGGTAATTATGTTAATAAAAAGCATACAACAATTTTTCCTTTTGGCACCTTCGTTATAAACATACTCGGGTCGTTTATTTTAGGTTTAACTAACCATCTTTATCTAGATCAGTCCATCTCTACAACTATGTGGTTGTTTATTGGTGTAGGAATATTAGGTGGTTTTACTACCTTTTCTACATTTGGCTATGAAGCCATTCAATTAATCATCTCAAAAAAATTCAAAACCGCTTTATCTTACATCATTTTATCTACAATTATTAGTATTTTTTGTGCATATATTGGTTTTCATCTATTCCGATAAACTAAAAACCTCTGACAAAATCTCAGAGGTTTTTAGTTTTATATTTACCAGCCAAAATCTAATGTTTTACCTGATTCTGCATATGTTTTTACATTACTTAATATCATCGGCCAACTAGATTTTGTACTTTCATATGAAGGGTGATTTTCTGGCCATTGATCGTTAACTAATGTTAGCTTTGTACACTCTCCCACTTCTTCAAGTGTAAGAGTAATTTTTGTTTCTAATTCAGCATGATTTTCACGGTAAACTGGACCAGGATGTTCTGTATAACTCATCATTTTGTAAGGCTCAAATGCTAATATTTTTCCATAAACATGTACTGTATGATCTCCATCTTCACCTGGTCCAATATATTCATATTGCGCCCCAACTTCAAATGTTGACTTCAATATACAACCGAAAAAAATTGCCTTAGTTCCTTCTGGTGTTACAAATATCTTCCAAACTTCCTCTGGTTTAGCACCAATATAAAACTCATAATTTAGATCTTCCATTTTTTCATCCTCCATTTGGTTTATGTTTAGGTGATGAATTTTGATTCTAGTTGACCCTTCCATTATATACCAAAAATGATTCAACTTATAAATTCATTTGTTTTCATAAATTTATATATTAAAATTAAATCATATGAAATTAGTTAATGCTAAAAATCTCGATTTTAATGAGGAGTGACAAGATGAATTTAACTTATGAAGCGATCGACGAAGATCAAATTGAATTATGTAGAGATTTATGTAATGAATTAATGACTTTTCAAAAGGCAAAAGCGACAATCAAACAAGAGTTGTTTGATCATATGAATTTTGATACACGAATGGTTCCTTCAGTAAAAAAAGCCATACATAATTATATTGTTATCGTAAAAGATGAAGACAAAGTCGTTGGTTATGTTTATTCAAATATTTCTCCAAAAGAGGCATATTCAAATGAATTTGCAACATTTTTCGATCTATCCTCAGTTCATAAAAAGAATGTTGGTTGTTTGTCTCAATTTTACATAAAAGAAGAATATCGAAAATATGGCGTTGGTTCTGTACTATTCAAAATGTCTATGAAGTGGCTGAAACAGTTTGATGATGTAGAGGATTATTTTATTTTTGTTTCTAATGGAAATGAAGACGCGCTTGAATTTTATAAACGTAAAGGATTTTCAGTTAGCCATACAATTTTAGATGGTTTTATTACCGTATTAAGAAGTAATGAAGTGTTCCAAGAACTTGCTTAATCCTCAGTCTGAAAATCAGATATTTAAGACTTTGTCTAAACAAAAAAGGTATCTCAAAATAATGAGATACCCTCTTTTTTTATGTTCTATTAAAATGCCCAGTTACCATTTCTCATAATTGGTTCAACTGTTCCATCTTCTTTAATACCATCGATGTTTAATTCTGGAGAACCGATCATGAAATCAACGTGAGTTAAGCTTTGGTTGATTCCTAATTTTTCTTGTTCTTCAGAAGGTAATTTTTCTCCATCCTTCATATTGTTTGGATATGCTTTACCTAATGCTAAGTGGCAAGAAGCATTTTCATCATATAATGTGTTGAAGAAAATTAAACCTGTATTAGAAATAGGTGAATCATGTGGTACTAATGCAACTTCACCTAAACGGCGAGCACCTTCATCAGTATCTAATAAGTGTTGCAGTGTATCATAGCCTTTTTCAGCTGTGAAATCGACAACTTTACCATCTTTAAATGTTAAAGAGAAGTTCTCGATTAAATTTCCACCGTAATTTAATGGTAAAGTAGCTTGAACTGTACCGTTTACACCGTGGCTATGTGGCATAGAGAAAACTTCTTCAGTTGGAATGTTTGGATTAAACCATTTACCATCCTCACTGTTTGCTCCGCCACCTTTCCATACATGATTATCTACTAAATCTAGTTTTAAATCAGTACCAGGTGCAGTATAATGTAATGTTTTGTAGCGCTTGTCATTTAATTGAACAACTTTTTCTTGTAAGAAATCGTTATGTTTAACCCAAGCTTCTACTGGATTTTCATTGTCAACTCGGCAAATTTTGAAAACTGAATCCCATAGTAATTCCATAGCTTTGTCAATTTGCTCATTTGGATACACTTTTTCTGCCCATTCCACGCATGGAATCGCTACGATTGACCAACGAATACGGTCAGCCATCATGTATTCACGATATTTATGTAATGCTGAGCTAGCAGTCTTATTAAAAGTAGCAATACGCTTTGGATCGATTCCTTTTAATAATTCAGGGTTTGGTGAGATTACTGATAACACAGCTCCACCGTTTTCAGCTAATTCTTCTAAAGCAGTAACTTTCCAACCTGGAAATTCTGAGAATACTTCTTCTGGTGCTAATTCGTATTTTGTACGAGTAATTACATCATCGTTCCATTCGATATTTACATTTTTTGCTCCTGCTTCGTAAGCGTATTTTACAACTTTACGAACGAATTCTGCAGCTCCGATTGGTGCATTTATTTGTAGTGTTTGTCCTTCTACGATATTAACTCCACTTTTTACAGCAAGTTCAGCATATTTTTCTAAAGATTTTTCAAACTGAGACATTGATATCCCTCCATGTTTAACTTTTTAATAACCTAACCTACTAAATTATAATATAAAGTTCAGAAAATTGGTACTTAAAAGAGACTGACTATTCATTTTTATTTGAAATGTCAGAGGCTTTAGCAAATAGGACATAACTATATCAAGTAATCGAACTTTCCAACCAAAAAAAAGCACTATTAAAAGTGCTTTCTTATGAAACAATATACGTCTCATATCCATTTACATTTAAGAAGTTTTCTGCTTTCACTCTGTCATTTTCAGTTTGAAGACTTATTCGAAGTACACCTGGTAAGCCTTCGCGTGACTCAATAATTCTCAGATTAGTAATACTAACTTGATGAATAGATAGGATTGTTGTGATATTAGCAAGCTCACCAACACGATCTAAGACGTCAACATATAAATCAAAATAACTTGGAATGGCACCATTTGCTTTTACTGGCATATTGTCACGATAGTCTTTTGAGTCCTTAAAATATTGAAAGATTTCATCTTTATTCTGATTATCTACAAGCTGATACATTTGCTTCATATCATCTATCCAGTTGGAAATTAGAGAAAGCAAAATATCTTTATTTTGAATCACAATATCAGTCCACATTTTTGGACTACTTGATGCGATTCTTGTAATGTCTCTAAATCCACCTGCAGCAAGAGAAGTTACTAAGGGCTCGTCTTTTGAGTAGTTCTTAACTTGTTTTACAAGATTAGAAGCGATTAGATGTGGAAAGTGACTTACCACTCCTGTAATTTGATCATGTGTTGCTTCATCAATCACAACAAAATGTGAGCCTGTTCCTTTAAGCCATTCTTTCAATTCATCAATTTGACCATCTACAGTATTTTCACTCGGTGTCAAAATATAATATGCATTTTCGAATAAATGAACTTTCGCACTCTCAACACCAGTTTTGTGTGAACCCGCCATCGGATGACCACCAATGAAGCAATATCCTTTATCTGTAAGTGTCCTAGAGTGTCTCATAATTTCACTTTTCGTACTACCTACATCTGTTAATATGACATCATTCTTTAGTTCATATTCACTTAACATATGTATATATTTTATTGACTCCTCAACAGGACAAGAAAAGATAATTAGATGAGCCTTCTCGGCACAGGTTTTAAGCTGTACCGAGGTTTCATCTAAAACTTGAATTTTTTTTCCTATTTCAAGTTGTTTTTCGTTTATATCATAGCCAATGATATTCACATCATGCACTTTTTTTATTGCCAAGGCAATTGAGCCTCCAATTAAACCAGTGCCAATTAAAAGGACGTTCTTTTTCAAGGCTTTCACCGCCTATCTTTCATTAAGTTTAATTACCCTTGAAGCTTTGAACGGAAGTCTTTTAACTCAAACATGAACTCTTCAAATTGCGGAATATTCATTTGTTGAGCTGAATCTGATAAAGCAACTGCTGGGTCTGGATGTACTTCAGCCATTACTGCATCCGCTCCAATTGCTAGAGCCGCTTTTGCAGTTGGTAATAGTAAGTCTTTACGTCCTGTAGAATGAGTAACATCGACAACAACTGGTAAATGTGTTTCTTTCTTAAGAATAGGTACAGCTGAGATATCTAATGTATTTCTTGTAGCTTTCTCATAAGTACGAATTCCTCTTTCACAAAGAATAATTTGGTCATTTCCTTGAGAAATAATGTATTCTGCTGCATTAATAAATTCTTCAATTGTTGCTGACAATCCACGTTTTAATAAAACAGGTTTATTTACTTGACCAACTGTTTTCAGTAAATCGAAGTTTTGCATATTACGTGCACCAATTTGAATGACATCAACATATTCTAATGATCTTTCAACATCATTTGGATTTAGTATTTCACTAATAACCGCTAAATCAAACTCATTTGCCACTTCTCTTAAAATTTGAAGACCTTCGTATCCAAGTCCTTGGAAATCGTATGGAGAAGTTCTAGGTTTAAATGCACCGCCTCGCATCATTGTTAAACCTTGTTGTTTCATTGCTTGTGCAACTGCACGTACTTGCTCATAGCTTTCAACTGCACATGGTCCCATAATAAATGATTGTGAACCGTCACCAAGAACAATATCGTTTTTCACTGTGACAATTGTATTTTCAGGCTTTTTCTTTCTAGATACTAAAAGAGCTTTTCTGTGGTCATCTTCTTGTAACTCTAAACTTGCTTGGAAAATTGTTTTAAAAATATGTTGTAATGTTGAAGTTTCAAATGGCCCTTCATTCACATTTGCAATCATATCTAAAACTTCACGCTCACGAACTGGATCGAAACGCTTAATACCATGTTTAATCTTCTGTTTACCTATCTCTTGAACAACTGCCCCACGCTCGTTTAATAATTCCACGATTTTTAAATTAATTTCATCAACCTTATCACGTAATTGCACTAATTCATTTGTACTCATTTCTTTTTCCTCCTCAAATTTTAAAATTCTATTCCAATACCACTTCTTTGAAGTAAGTATGTAAAATTGAAAACAAAAAGTCCCTACTGAATAAACAGTAGGGACGAATTATTTAATCGCGGTACCACCCTAGTTGTGAACAAAAATTCTGCTCACCACCTTCATTTTGTTAACGATCAAATAATGACCGTTTCTAATTTCGTATAACGAAATAGAAATTGCTCCAAGAATGTAATTCACCATAGCCTATGTACTGACTCGCAGCCTTCGTCAGCTCTCTTAAACAGGGAAGCTATGCTTACTTTGCCCTTTTCAGCGCAATGTATTTAATTGTCAAAAGATTCATTAAAAAAGTTATTAATGAGGATTATAAAGCACTTTTAAATATGATGTCAATGCATATTTTTTTTAGAATATGTAACGATTTTTAAAAAGATACATCATTACTGAATTGGTAGCGCTTACTATTTTCAACATTTTTTTTATACCCACTACATTTTTTTTATGGTACAGACACAATGAATTTGTACAATACATAAACATATAAATAACAACTTACCTTACCTTCCTTAGGAGTGATCATATGCCTGGTTTATTTACAGCTTTAAGTCTGTTCTTAAAAGAAGTGTTCGTGTTTGTTTCGTATGTAAAAAATAATGCCTTCCCTCAGCCTCTTTCTTCAGCAGAAGAAACGCTCTATTTAAATCGTATGGCAAACGGTGATGGCGAAGCACGAAATTTATTGATTGAACATAATTTAAGGCTTGTTGCTCACATCGTCAAAAAATTTGAAAACACTGGTGAAGATGCTGAAGATTTAATTTCAATCGGGACTATTGGCTTAATTAAAGCAATCGAAAGCTTTGTCCAAGGTAAAGGAACGAAATTAGCAACATATGCGGCTAGATGTATTGAAAACGAGATACTTATGCATTTACGTGCGCTAAAGAAAACAAAAAAAGATGTCTCCCTTCATGACCCGATTGGGCAAGACAAAGAAGGAAACGAAATTTCACTTTTAGACATTTTAAAAACGGAAACAGAAGATGTAGTTGATCAAATTCAACTAAATATGGAGCTTGAAAAAATCAAACAATACATTAAGATTCTAGATGATCGTGAAAAGGATGTTATTATTCAACGATTTGGAATTGATATGGATAAAGAATTAACTCAACGCGAAATTGCAAAGAAATTAGGCATTTCAAGAAGCTATGTTTCAAGAATTGAAAAACGTGCCTTAATGAAAATGTACCATGAGTTTTTAAGGGCTGAAAAAGAAAAGAAAAAGGATAAAAAATAAACCACTGATGATGGTTCCGACTCCAATTGTTAGTCAAATCTAACGATTGGAGTCAATTCATTTTCAGTGGTTTTATGCTTGTTCTTCTTTTTGAAGTTTTCGTTTAAAATAATTTGATGTAAGGAAAAAGCCTAATGCAAAGATCAACATTGCAAAAACGATACTCTCAATCGTCAATATTTTTGTTTGAGTTAATCCGTCCTTTGGAAGAAGAGTCCCGAAATAGAAAAAAGTAGCCAATGCTGTTGTTATTGCACCGAATGTTTTAAAATCATTTACCTTTGCCTGTAGATTTTTAATATTCACGATTACTGCACCTTCCCTTCTCTTCTTTGACTTATTAACTTTAACATATTTTATACCCGAAAAGAGAAGGTAATTAAAGGCAAGAAATGCAGGTATTAGGAAGAAAAAGTAGGCTGAATACCCTACTTTCTTAATTACTCTATCATTAAAAAAAGGGACGCTACCGAGTCAGTTTCCCTGACTTTTTAGCCATCCCTTTCACAAAAAGAACCTAGTCTTTTTAACTATTCTTTAGCATTTAACCCTGCCTTAATAAACTCGATAGTGCGTTGTGTTTCTTGCTCTTCATTCCATAACGGAATATTTTCAAGCACGATTGACGATACTACAAGGCCAATAACAGATGAAATAATCAATCTTAGTACGGTTGGAATCGGTATGTCTTTTATTTGACCTTTATCAATAAACGATTGTAAAACAAGCGCAATTTTAGGATACATTTTCTCTTTAAAAAGTTTTTTTAATTCTTCTTGCATATCATCTTGAAATGGCATTTCTTGTATGATTATTTTTATTACTGACTTGTTTTTTTTCACAAATTCCATTCGATTTTTAATTAGTGCATGTAAAAAATCTTCAAATGTTTTGTGTTCTAAATGAAACACTGCTTTAGAAAAACGATCCATTTCAAAAGGAGCAATTGTTTTTACTAAAGTGGGCTTTATGATGCTTTTTAATAATTCTTTTTTAGTTTTGAAATAACGAAAAATTGTACCTTCAGCAACATTTGCTTTTTTTGCTATTTCATTTGTTGATGTACTAACAAAGCCTTTTTCAGCAAATATTTCGATTGCTGCTTCAAGAATTTTTATTTCTTTTTCATTCATTTCCTGTAATTTTTCTTCTGGTAAAAACTCTTCTAATTTAATTGGAAACACTCCTTAAATTGAACGCTGTTTCTTTAAAGCAATTATGTTTAAAGAAATAAACAGTATCGAAAATCCTAGTAAAATTAATAGCTGGAAGCCAACATCTACAAGGGACTGACCTTTAATCATAATTCCTCTTAGTGCCTCTGCTCCATATGTCAGTGGTAAAATGCCTCCAATAACTTTAAACCAATTTGGTAAGAATGCTGTTGAAAAAATACCTGAAAATAGTATTTGAGGAACAGCAATCACTGGAATAAATTGCACGACTTGAAATTCATTATTTGCATATGCAGATAATAACATTCCGAGTGTTAATGCAGTAAGAGATAGCAAAATATTAACTACACAAACTTCCCAAGCGCTTCCTACATTATACATATCCAATACTGTGATTGAAAAGATTGTGATAATAATTGATTGTATAAGAGCAAAAAATCCAAATCCTAGAATATAACCTACTACAATTTCCCATCTTTTTACAGGTGTAACTAGTAATCGTTCTAAAGTTGTCGTTAATCTTTCTCGCACAAATGAAATACCTGATAAGATAAAAACAAATAAAAACGAGAAGAATCCAATAAAAATAGGTCCAATCGAATCAAACGATTCCATATTTTTACTACCGTAAATTGGATCCATTACAATTTTAAGATTAGACGGTGTGATTTCCTTCACTGCTGATTGAATCTCATCCATAACTGCAGTAGTTCTTGCTTTATCAGTCCCTTCAATCTGTACCACTATTTCTCCTGACTTAAATAAGACAGCACCATCAAGCTTCATATTTTTCAATTTAACTTTTATATCTGAAGGATTAACATTTTTTACTTTCGCATAGTCTTTCATTACATGTTCAAATGCTGGCGGGGCATCTACAAGAGCTAATGTAGGCTTTGTATCATCTTGTTTTAAGATATAAGAAAATAAAAATAATAACACAATAGGTGCTACGAAAATCATTGCAAGAGATCTTCTATCTTTTAAAAATTGTTTAATGATTCGTTTTGAAATAGCAAAGATTCTCATGAACTCACCTCATTATTAAAATATAGGTCTTCAATCTTGCCAGTTTTTGATTTCGAGATTAAATTTTCAGTCGTGTCTAATGCGATTAGTTCACCTTCTCTAATTAATCCAATACGCTCGCACTTTTCAGCTTCTTCCATGATATGGGTTGTAATAATGATCGTAGTGCCTTGTTTTTTCATGTCAAAAAACTGATTCCATATTTGCTTTCTAAGTACAGGATCAATTCCAACTGTTGGTTCATCCAGAATTAGTAATGTAGGTTTATGCAGAATTGAAATTGCTAGAGAAAGTCGCTTTTTCATTCCCCCAGAGTATTGATTAACTTGTTTGCTTAATGCATCCTCTAAACCAACAATTTCAGCTACTTCCTGAATTCTCGCCTTTAGTTCTTTACCTTTTAAATTATATAGCGCACCAAAGAAACTTAAATTATCAGCACCAGTTAAATCACTATACAATGCATCAGATTGACCCATGTATCCTATCGACGGCAGGACGGAGAAATCAGGCATCTGTTTGTTATAAACAAGTACCTCTCCTTTTGAACTTTTATCAATTCCAGCAATCAATTTAATTAAAGTTGTTTTTCCAGAGCCTGATGGGCCTAATATTCCAAAAATTTCCCCTTCTTGAATAGTCATAGAAATATTTTTTAGCACAGCTCTTTTTCCAAATAAACGATCGACCTGTTGGATTTGAACAACATTGCTCATCTTAATCCTCCGTTCAAATATATTTACTTTCATATTTTTCACAATGAGTGAGTACTCACTCTTCAACTTCATCTTAAATCACTTTTTATTACTAGTCAATAAAAAGTGAGTACTCACTCATTATATTTGGATAAAAAAAGAAAGATGCCTATAAAGACATCTTTCCCAACAGAATTATAATGCTTTAATCATTTCCTCAACCATTAATGTTGAATTTACTGCTGCAGTATGAATGAATTGATCAAATGAAATATCTGATTCTTTACCCGCAATATCTGATAATGCACGCGTTACAACAAACGGTACTTTAAAGGCATAACAAACTTGAGCAATTGCAGCTGCTTCCATTTCTACAGCATAAAGATCGCCAAATTTTCCTTTTACGAACTCAACTCTAACAGGATCATTCATAAATGAGTCACCAGTTACAATTAGTCCTTCAACTACTTGAATTCCATTAATCTTTTCAGCACATTTTTTAGCAATAGACTTTAATTTGTCATCTGAAGGGAATGCTGCTGGCATACCTGGTACTTGGCCGTATTCATAATTGAATGCAGTTACGTCTACGTCATGGTGACGCACTTCTGTTGAAATCACTACATCACCAACATTTAAATCTGTGTGTAAGCCACCTGCAGAACCTGTATTAATAACAACGTCTGGCTGATATTTTTCTAATAGAATTGCAGTTGCCATTGCTGCATTAACTTTACCAATCCCAGACTTTAATAAAATTACTTGCTTACCTTCATATGTACCAATATTATATTCTGAACCTGCAATTTCTTCTTTTTTCAGGTTATCTAATTTATCACGTAATACATGTACTTCTTCTTCCATTGCTCCAATAATAGCTATTTTCATTCTTTTATTCCCTACTTTCTATCAAACTTTAATCATTTTAACATATACAGACATACCTTTCATCTTTCAGAATGCAACCCGCATTTAATACTTTAAAGCCTTTACTTCCTGGACTAGTATCGGGAGCCACCCTTCTTTTTCAACCCAGTGTAAGTAAACGACATATTTATAGCTTAAGTCATTTGTGGCTATATATACTTTTATACTTTGAAGATCGTATCCTTTACCGAGATGCCACACGGAGAAATCTTCTTTTGTTAAGGAAGTAGCTTTTGAAACTGCTTCTTCCATTTCGTAGAAGTCTTGAGATTTATAACTATACCTAACGATATGCGGTTCAATTTGCTTCGTTATATTAGGCTTCCATTCTTTCACAGTTGACTCGATTATATTTTCATCATTTACTGAATCTCGAATAATCTCATTTACTCTTTCACGATATTTGGCTTGGTATGGATTCGGTATATCCGTCATTTGCTTTGGTTCTTGGACTGATGTAGTTAGCTCAGCTTTTGCAGTTTTAGGCTCCATTTTTTCTTGCTTAATGATTGGTAGCGCAATTTTTATCCCTAAATAGATAATTCCAAAAAGAAGTGGAATAAGTAGTAAACGGTAAAAATAATTCCCTCTTCGTACACTTCTTAACTTTTGGACCCTTCTGTTTGTTTCAATCGAAGACATTGACAAAATCCTCCAAAAACAACTAATTTTCCCTATTTTATCATAGAGTTAATTAAGAAAAAAAGTTATTTAGTGTGGCTTTTATCAAAGTTATAAATAGATTTTACTAAATTTGTAACAGTATCAGACGTAGATGTGACTTCGTTAGAAACATTTAAACTAACTACTGCAAATGCATATCTTGGTTTGTCATATGGGAAATATCCTGCGAACCATTTGTTTTGTTCAACTATTTTACCATCGACTACTTTTGTTTCTGCAGTACCACTTTTACCAGCTAATGTATACGGTAAACTAGCATATCTACTTCCAGTTCCTTTAGCATCCGTTACTACTCCTCTTAATAGCTCTCTTAATTTTCCCATTGAATCTGGAGCTAAATAATCATCTGCCAATGTTTGATCTGGAAATTTAAACATTTCTGTACCGTTTTTATATAATACAGAATCTACAACCTTTACTTGTTTTGGGCTTCCTCCACGCGCTATTGTCGCCATCATATTGGCTACTGCAAGAGGTGAAACTTTTACATCCTGCTGTCCAATGGATGAATTTAAGAGTTTATCACTTAAATTGTTTCCTACAAAATAAGTTGGTTTTCCCTCATTTTGAAATTGACTAAAACTAGCCTCGTGATAAACTGAACCTGTCCAACCTACGGGACCATCTAAACCTAGCTTTTTAGCATAAGTTTGAAACATATCTTTATTTTTTTTAGTTAATTGCTTTCCTAATTGTCCAAATGTGTAATTACAGCTTTCATAGAAGCTTTGTTGGAAGTTTAAATTACCTTTTCGTTTTTTCTCTTCGTCTTCGTATTTACCAACTAGATTATTATTACAATTAAACATTTGATTATCTTTCACAATTCCTTGATCAATCGCAGCAGCCGCTACTACTGTTTTAAAAACAGACCCAGGAGTACTAGCTAATAATGCATAATTCGTTGCTGTATTGTCATTTTGAGAAAATAAATTTTGGAAATCCATAGTAGGTCGACTTACCATAGCTAATAATTTGTTCGTCTTCACGTCAATTAGTACCGCTGCGCCTTTTTTAAGTTTAGCTTGGTCAACTGATTGTTCTAGTATTTGCTGTAAATTCTTATCAAGTGTTGTAGAAAGGGAAACTGGATAAAAGGGATTACTTGGCTTGGCATACTTTACTTCATTTCCGAACATTGGTTTACCTAAATTGTCTACATGAAGCATTAGATTAGATGTACCATCAGATTTTAGGAAATCTTCAAACTGAGCTTCTAATCCGATTACTCCAAATTCCTTAGGTTTATAGTCTCGATCACTCTCATACTGCTTTTCATATTGTTCTTTATTTTCTCTTGCAATTCCTATTAAATGTTCTGCTAATTGTTTATCATCTTTATCTTGTGACAGCATTGAAATTAAACCAGAAACATGTAAATTATTAATTTCGTCAATTTCTTCAGATGTTAATGTCTTCTTAATCCCATCCAATGTAAAAGGTTCTTTTTTATTATTAAACTGATTTTTTATATTTGTAACCGATACTCCTGTGATTTGAGATAATTTTTCAATCGGCCAATTAATAGTTTTTAAAAAGGGAAATAAAATAACTTTTGGGGTATAGGCTGCGCTTAATAGTTTTCCATTACGGTCAAGTATTTTTCCACGACCATTATCAATACGAAATTGAAAAGTCCTTTGAGCAACGCTTCGTTCAATTAAGTTTACCTTCTGTGGCCCAAAATCCTTTTGATTAAGTACACCTATATCTAAACATCTGTATAGGATTAAAGAAAATAATAACGTAAATATAATTAAAATGGCTTTTATCCGTCTATGCATAAAAAAACACCTCATCTACAGTGTAGACGGGGTGTTCTCTTTTCAAACTATTAAATTGTTAAACAAATCAAATTATTTAACAGCAGTAATTCTCACTTGCATATCTCCACCTGGAGTACTAACAGTTACTTCTTCACCAACTGTTTTACCTAATAAGCTTCTAGCGATTGGAGAATCATTTGAAATTTTACCTTCAAATGGGTCAGCCTCAGCACTACCTACGATTGTGTAAGTTTCTTCGTCACCTGCAGGTAATTCTAAGAAAGTAACAGATTTACCTAAAGTTACTGTATCTGATGCTTCGTTGCTTTCAGTAATAATTTCTGCATTACGAATCATATTTTCTAAAGTAGTAATACGACCCTCTACAAACGCTTGCTCATCTTTAGCTGCATCGTATTCAGAGTTCTCTGAAAGGTCACCGAAGCTACGAGCAATTTTAATACGCTCTACAACTTCTGCACGTTTTACAGTTTTTAAGTTTTCTAATTCTTGTTCTAATTTTTGTTTCCCTGCTAAAGTCATAGGGAATTTTTTTTCGTTAGCCATTTTTGTACACTCCTTTTAGTATCCACCGTTTCTTTATGTAGAACTTCTAAATATATGTTTATACAATGGTTGTACAAACAGTGTATGAGAATAATTAATGAAACATTCAATTTTTGAAAACGCATTCTTTTATATAGAAAGATGAAGAAGTTTTTGCTTCTCCATCTTTCCAAAATTATTTTAAGGAATTATTCTCTCATATGAAGGTATTATAATACACTTACTCTTTCAAGTATAGTCTGAATTTTTGTAGCCATTAAATCAATAGCAACAAAGTTCTGACCGCCTTCAGGTATAATAATATCAGCGAATTTTTTAGATGGTTCACAGAATTGATTATGCATAGGTCGTACAACATTTACATATTGATCTACTACAGAATCAACTGTTCTTCCACGTTCTTTTATATCTCGCTGTATTCTACGAAGAATTCGTAAGTCAGCATCCGTATCTACAAATATTTTTATATCCATTAAGTCACGTAAACGCTCGTCTTCTAAAACTAGAATACCTTCTAAAATGATAACTTCTTTTGGTTCTACAGGGATTGTTTCTGAAGATCTTGTATGAATTGTATAGTCATATACAGGTTTCTCAATTGCTTTGTATTGCAATAATTCTTTGATATGCTCAATAAACAAATCATTATCAAATGCTAATGGATGGTCATAATTTGTTTTCAATCTTTCTTCCATTGGCAAATGAGTTTGATCTCTATAATAAGAATCTTGCTGTATCATTAAAATTGAATGACCTTTAAATTGATCATAGATTGCTTTTGTTACAGAAGTTTTACCAGAGCCAGTCCCTCCAGCAATTCCAATTACAATGGGCTTATTCCCCATACTTCAATCCCTCTTTCTTATCAAACTAACTTTTTTCTCATCATGTTGTAAGGATATACTTTTTGATCTACTTTAATTTTTATAATTTCTAATGGATGTCTTGCTGCATCTACTTCTGTACCTTCTTCATTCACAATTACACCAACTGTTTGTTTGAAGTTTTCGATTTCTGGACCAAAGAATTCAATTTGATCACCTGGTTTAAAGTAGTTACGTTGTTGGATTGTTGCGATTCCTGTTTGCTCATCATAGTCTAATACAAGACCTGCAAAATCATACGTTGTTTTTTTGCTATGATTTCCATACATTTGCTCTTTCATTCCTGGGAATCCTTCAAAGAATGAAGAAGCAGTGTCACGATTAGCACATTTATCTAGTTCTTCAACCCACTCTTCTTTAAATTCAAAGTTTTCTGGGTCAGCACAATATGCATCAATTATTTTACGGTAAACAGATACAACTGTTGCAACATAATGAATTGATTTCATACGACCTTCAATTTTTAAACTATCTACACCAATTTCAATAAATTTAGGAATTGAACGTAATAAATTTAAATCTTTAGGGCTCATTGCAAATGGTGAATCTTCTGCATCAAATAGAGCATTTTCCGCTGAATCTGGATTTTGAGACTCAGTTTGAACTAAATCATAGTCCCAACGACAAGATTGACAGCATCCACCACGGTTTGAATCACGTGCAGTCATATGATTACTTAATGTACAACGACCAGAGTATGCAATACACATTGCTCCATGAATAAATGTTTCAATTTCAACGTCAACTTTTTCTTTAATCTCTTTAATTTCCTCATAGCTTGTCTCACGTGCTAATACTAATCTGTGTAAACCTTCTTCTTTCCAGTATTGTGCAGCACGATAGTTTGATAAAGATTGTTGTGTACTTAAATGTACTTCTAATTTAGGAGCAGCCTCTTTACATGTTTCAATAATATAAGGGTCAGCTACGATAATACCTGTAACTCCTGCTGCTTCAATTCCTTGCAAATACTCAACTAATCCGTCCATGTTTTCGTTATGAGCAAAAATATTTGTTGTTACATAAATTTTCGCATTAAATTTATTTGCAAATTCTACCCCTTCAGCCATATCTTCTAAAGAGAAGTTATCTGCATTCGAACGTAAACCAAATTCTCTACCACCAATAAATACAGCATCAGCGCCATATCTTACTGCAATTTTTAATTTCTCTAAATTACCAGCTGGTGCTAATAGCTCAGGTTTTTTCACGATCACACGTTTGCCATCAACTATTTTATCTAATTGTCCAATTGCCATCATTTATCCTCCTCTTTAATACAGGATTGTGAGCCCAGAAATCTAAAACTCTTACAAATCCAGTTTTCTCTGCCTTACCTGTTTGTCCTCTTTTAAAAGCTCTATTAATAAACTGTTTCTTTGAAGAAGAATCCTGCGTCCAGTGGTCTGTTTACTGGTTGAATTGCTTCGATTTTATCGAAAAGTTCGTCTTTGATTTCTTCATATGCTTCACGGTCATCTACACATAAGTCAATTGCTTGTCTGTATAGTTTAGTTGCTTCAACGATATATTCTGAAGATTTTAAGACACCGTCAATTTTGAATGAATCTATACCTGCATCAACTAATTCTTCTAGCTCATTAATAATACAAATATCGTTTGGACTCATAATATGAGTTCCGTTTTGATCTTCAAAAATCGGATATTTGTTATTACGTTCATGGTCAACTAAGAACATATTTTCTTCATATTTCTTTTGTTGAATAATCTCTAAGTTTTTACCTTGGTATTCAAAATAATTACCTACTAGAGAACGTTTAGATTGGAACATACACGTCATTCCATGTACTTGTACTTCGATTTCTACATTCGCATTTTCTTTAATTTCAGCAACAGCTTCAAAGCTTAGCTCTCTAGCTAATACAGCACGTTTTGAGCCTCGTTTACCCCAGTAATTACATGTAAACCAGTTTGTTGCTGTTGTTTCTGTGTTCCAATGTAACTGCATGTTTGGTGCAATCTGACGTACCGACATAAGGACTGCTGGGTCACCAAAAACAATCGCATCAACATTTGCATCTCTTAAAAACGCAATGTAGTCTTCTATTTCATCAAGAATTTCATTATGGTATACGCCATTCATAGCTACATATACTTTTACATTTTTTTTATGTGCAATTTCTACTGCCTCTTTTACAGCTTCACGATTAAATTCACCCGCTAAGCGTAATCCAAAGCGTTGTTCACCAATAATAACTGCGTCTGCTCCAGCATCAGCTAATTTATCTATATCATTTAGGTTAGTTGGCGTAACTAATAATTCAGGCTTCATCATTATTAACTCCCCTTCTCTTACTAATAGCAACTCCATCACCAATCGGCATAATTGTTGAATCATACTTTGGGTGGTTCATTAGCCATTCATTGTAGTTTTGAATCCTTTTTATTAAAGCTTTCTTGCGTCGATTATCAACTAAATCCGCACTTTCAGCAACCTGACCTTTAAATAGTACATTATCCGATATAATAACACCTCTATCTGATAATAACGGCTCATATAATTCAAAGAATCGCTGATACTGAGCTTTAGCTGCGTCGATAAAAATAACATCAAATTGTCGATTGTCAGGCAATTTTTCTTTTAAAAGTAGAGCGTCCCCTTCTAAAAGTAAAATTCGATCACCGTAATCACTTCGACCTATAAACTCTTTTGCTTTTCGAATTCTTTCTGCATTTCGCTCCATTGTAACAATCTTTACATTTGGAAACTCTTTTGCCATTCGAATACTCGAGTAGCCAATTGCACTTCCAATTTCAAGTATTGAAGTTGGCTGAATTAAATAAAGTAAACCAAGCATAAATTCCATGCCTGCTTTATCCATGATTGGTACATGATGCTCCAATGCATATGTTTCCATTTCTTCTATAAAAGGTTCTCTATGTTTATAAAAATTCGCCAAGTATTGACGAACTAAAACGTCATTCATTGCTTATAAAGCCTCCAATAGAAATACAACCTTGTTTAAAACAAGGTGTAAGTAAAATTTCTGTGTATCTGAATTTTTTAGACCCGTAATATTCTAACATAAAAAAAAGACCCTTGGCTAGTACCAAGAATTGTTGCAACGCTTACACTATTTTTTGATTTACAAAATTCCTCAGTAGACTATTTGTTCTACTGAGGAATTTAATATTTTGTATACAAGTATTTCCAATTTTTTATTTTATATGCTTTTCTTTTTCAGTATTGTGCTCTGCTAATGATTTAGTGAAGATTACCTTACCTGTTTTATCAGCTAGGAAATATAGATAATCTGATTTAGCAGGCTCTAGCGCAGCAACAATACTATCCACACCAGCACTTGCGATTGGGCCAACCGGTAATCCTTTTACATAGTAAGTGTTATAAGGAGATTTAACTTCTAAATCTTTATATAATACACGTTCTTTATGTTTACCTAAAGCATATAAAACAGTTGGATCTGTTTGTAAAGGCATATTTACTTTCAGTCGATTGTAAAACACACTTGAAATCAACTTTCGGTCTGTAGTACCTGTAGCTTCTTCCTCAATTAACGAAGCCATTGTTAAAGTTTGATGTGGTGTAAGCTTTTTATTAGCCATTTCCACTTTATATTGATCTAAAATTTTTACAGTTTCATTTAACATTGGCGTAATAATTTGCTCTAAGCTTGGTGTGAAATCTCCATACATATAAGTCGAAGGGTATAAATATCCTTCTAGTGGGTATCTAATTCCTTTTTTAAAGATTTCATTTGTTAATAATTGAGGAAACTTTTTTTGTAAACCTTGGATAAATGCTTTATCATTTAACTGCTTTAATACTTTCGCTTCATCTAATTTAAATTCTTTTGCAATAATCGCAGCGATTTCCTTTAATTGAGATCCTTCTGGAATCATTAAATCCTTAACCGCTACTTGGTATTTTCCCCCTACTTGTAGGTGGTTTACAATTGTTGAGATTCCTTGATTTTCACTAAAATGATAGTTGCCTGATTTAAGACTAGCGTTGTTATGCAATTTCACATATAGTTTAAAAATTGTTGTATTTTTTATTAAGTTTTTCTTTTTGAAAATTGCTGCAATATTATCAACTGAGCTTCCTTCAGGAATTGTTACTAATTTAATTTGTTTATCGGATGCATTAACAGGTTTTAACATATATTTATATGTAGCAAAGCCTGCTCCAACTAAGACAATTAAAGCAATGATAAGATATGTAAAAATACGCATAACTCTGCCTTTTTTATTTGAATTATTGAATCCATTTTGATTAAATTCATTATAAGTCAAGTTACCAACCTCCTTTTCCACGTTATAGTATACTACAAATAAGTCGTGAATCGGCAATTTTCTACATAAAAAAAATGCTAAACACCTTATAAGTGATTAGCATTTTTTAAATTCGAGAATATTATTCTCCTTCTTCTTCATCAAAGAAAGTATTTAATACTTCTTCAACCATTTCCCATTCTTCGTCAGATTCGATTGGATATAACTCTCCATCTTCACCGTCTTCTGCAGGAATGAAGCTAGAAGCATGATAGATTGGATCTCCATCTTCATCAAACTCTTGTCCTACTGGGCTGTAAATTACGTATGATTTACCATAGTCATCTGATTCAAAAGTCATAATAATATTACAAAGAATCTCATTACCTTCCTCATCGATGATTGTAATTTGTCTGTCTTCACCGTGTTCCATTTATATCACCTCTATTTTTTAATCCTTTTATGTACAAGTATAAAAGTGAATATGTGGAGTTTGCCCTCTATTCGGCCAAGCTCCACTCTTCTTTATCACTTTATACTATCTAGGTAGTTTTGTAAAATAACTACTGCTGCCATTTTATCGATTACTTGTTTTCTTTTCTTACGACTTACGTCAGCAGAAATTAGTAAACGCTCAGCAGCCATCGTTGAAAGTCTTTCATCCCATAGTATAACCGGAAGATTGAATTCTTCTTCAACCATTTTTCCAAAACGCTTGCAAGCTTCACCGCGTTCTCCAATGCTTCCGTTCATATTTTTAGGTAAACCTACTATTATTTTTTCAATTTCGTAGCTGTCGATGATTTCTTTCAGTCGGTCTAGTCCAAATTTCTGACGTTCTTCGTCAATTCGAACTGTCTCAATACCTTGAGCAGTCCAACCTAGAGCATCACTTACAGCTACACCAATTGTTTTAGTTCCTACATCTAATCCAAGTGCCCTCATTAATTATTCTCCACGATGTTGTTGTAAGTAAGATTTAACTAGTTCTTCGATTATTTCATCGCGCTCTAGCTTTTTCATCATACTTCTTGCGTCATTATGACGAGGAATGTATGCAGGATCACCTGATAGTAAATATCCTACTATTTGATTGATTGGATTATAGCCTTTTTCTTGTAACGCGTCATGAACCTTTAACAAAACTTCATTAACTCGTATATCTTGACCTTCATCTTGCAAACTAAACTTCATCGTTTTATCAAATGAATCCATACAAAGCACCCCACTTATCCGTATATTTTTAGCTAATTACATTGTACCATTTTTATTGAACAGTTACGAATCAGCTAAAAATTTTTATTTTTCGTTATTGTACACGATTTTTCTTTTATTTTGAAATCGTGTTCATCCATTGTTCAACAAAAGCAACCGCTTCGTCTAATTTTGAAGGATCTTTACCACCAGCTTGAGCCATATCTGGACGGCCTCCGCCTCCGCCGCCACAAATTGTAGCAGCTTCTTTTATTAGATTTCCTGCATGATATCCTTGGCCAACTAAATCTTTTGTAACACCAGCAATTAAGTTTACTTTTCCTTCATTAGCAGAACCAAGTAAAACAACAACAGATCCAATTTTATTTTTAAGATCATCAACCATCGTACGAAGACTATTCATATCTGCTCCGTTTACTTTAGCAGCAACGAATTTCACTCCATTTACTTCTTTCACACTATTACTAATATTTCCTGCTTCAATATTGCTTAATTTTGAAGAAAGTGATTCATTTTCTTTTTGTGATTGTTTTAAATCTGATTGTAAAGTTTCAATACGAGAAACAACGTCTTTTGTATTCGATTTTAATAGACTAGCTGCATCTTTTAATTGACCAATTTGTTCCTGCATATACTCATAAGCTGATTTTCCTGTCACTGCCTCAATACGACGAGTACCAGCTCCAATACCTGATTCAGATACAATTTTAAACGTACCGATTGATGCTGTGTTATCAACATGGCAACCACCGCATAGCTCTAAACTATAGTCTCCAACTTGTACCACTCGTACTACATCACCATATTTTTCTCCGAATAATGCCATTGCACCCATTGCTTTTGCTTCAGCAATTGCTTTTTCAGAAATTTGAACTGGGATACTTTCCCAAATTTTTTCGTTCACAATTTTTTCAATTGTTTCTAGTTCATCTGCAGTTACTTGACCAAAATGCGAGAAGTCAAAACGAAGACGCTCTTGGTTTACTAATGATCCAGCTTGGTTTACATGAGTTCCAAGTACATCTTTTAATGCTTGATGTAATAAGTGAGTAGCTGTATGGTTCTTTACGATACTTGAACGATTAGCTTTATTAATAGTTGAAGTAACTTTTGAACCTACTGATAGTGCACCTTCAACAACCTTTACACGATGTAAATTTTGTCCGTTAGGTGCCTTTTGTGTATCAAGAACCTCAACTTTTAAACCAGGAGCTGTTATCGTTCCACGGTCTGCAATTTGACCTCCACTTTCAGCGTAGAAAGGCGTTACATCAAGAATTAAATGAGCTTCCTCACCATTTGCTACATCTTCAACTCTTTCACCGTCTTGAACTAGAACAAGAACTGTAGATTCAACCGAGCCTTCGCTATACCCTACAAATGATGAAGCTTCCTTAATTTCACGTAGTACCTCACTTTGTACTTGCATTGAGTCTACATCTTGTCTTGCAGAACGAGCGCGTTCACGTTGTTTTTCCATTTCAACTTCGAAACCATCATGATCGACAGTTAATCCTTCTTCTTCTGCATATTCTTCTGTTAATTCAATAGGGAATCCGTATGTGTCATAAAGACGGAAAACATCTGCACCATTAATGACTGTACTTCCATTAGCTTTCGCATCCTTCATTACATTTGTAAGAAGTGATAAGCCTTCATGTAAAGTTTCATGGAAACGCTCTTCTTCGTTTTTAATTACTTTTTGAATAAATGGCACCTTATCCATCACGTTTGGATAATAGCTTTCCATAATTTCTGCAACAACTGGTACAAGCTCAAACATGAATGGACGTTCAACGCCTAGTTTTTTAGCAAAACGTACAGCACGTCGAATTAATCGACGTAATACATATCCACGCCCTTCATTTGAAGGAAGTGCACCATCTGCAACAGCAAACGATACAGTACGAATATGGTCAGCAATTACTTTAAAAGCAGTATCTTTATCTAAATCACCATTGCGGTATTTTTCATTAGAGATTGTTTCAACTACATTGATAATAGGCATAAATAAATCAGTGTCAAAGTTTGTATCAACTTCTTGTAGTACACTTGCCATACGCTCTAAGCCCATTCCAGTATCAATGTTCTTGTTCGGTAATTCAGGATATTCTTTACGGTCTAAACCATCTTTTGAATTAAATTGAGATAATACAATATTCCAAATTTCTAAATATCGATCATTCTCTAAATCTTCTTTTAATAATTTAATTCCAATGTTTTCAGGATCGTATTTTGTTCCACGATCATAGAAAATCTCTGTACATGGTCCGCATGGTCCTTCACCGATTTCCCAGAAGTTTCCTTCTAACAGAATAATATGCTCTGGATCTAGCCCTAATTTAATCCATAAATCATAAGTTTCTTTATCTTCTGGGTAGACAGTAACGTATAATTTTTCTTTTTCAAAACCAAACCAGTTAGATGAAGTTAATAACTCCCATCCCCATGTTACAGCGTCTTCACGGAAATAATCCCCGATTGAGAAGTTACCTAACATTTCAAAAAATGTATGGTGACGAGCTGTTATACCTACATTCTCAATATCATTCGTACGAATTGATTTTTGTGAATTTGTTATTCTTGGATTCTCTGGAATTACACGACCATCAAAATATTTTTTTAATGTCGCTACACCACTATTAATCCACAATAAAGTTGGATCTTCTACTGGTACTAAAGATGCACTTGGCTCTATAGAGTGACCTTTTTCTTTAAAGAAATCTAAGTACATTTGGCGAATTTGAGCAGCCGTTAGCTTTTTCATTATATTAACCTCCATTTAGTAAATTTATCATGTTATAAAATGACTTAAAAAAACAAAAAAATCCCGTCCCTAAAACAGGGACGAGATGTACTCGCGATACCACCCTGATTATGAATAGAAAGCAAATTGCTTAGGCATTTGCTGCCTCGATGTCTATTCATCACCTCAAGTGACCGTAACGTGGCCTGACGTCAGTGATTAGCTGCATTCAGGAGTAGCTTTTCTGTCACCCTTCATTAAAGTTTCTTTCAGCCTAGGAAACTTCTCTCTTTAGTAAATGCTTAAATGGTCTGTGACATACTTTTTCCTTCAAAATTTTGCAAATATAATTGTATGAAAAAATAGTATCATTGTAAAAAATGAAAGTCAAGTTGAGAGTCGCTCTTTTCTATTACTGAAATACCGTATAACGGAAATGACGACAACAAGCAATGGAACAGCAAGTAGTAATCCTACAAACCCGGCTACTTCACCTGCAACTAGGAGAGAAAACATGATGATTACCGGGTGAGTATGAATCGATTTCCCAATAATAAGTGGAGAAAGAACATTCCCTTCGATTAATTGTAAAATAATTAATATAATACCTACTCTAATTAGTAAACTTGTACCTTCTGAAGCAGCTAAAAATAAAGTTGGTACAGCTCCAATTACTGGACCAAAATAAGGAATTATATCTGTTATGCCAATGATTACCCCTAACACTAGAGCATATTTCATTCGAACAATCCAAAGAAAAATTGTTGCTAAAACAAAAAGCAAAAAGCAAACTAATATTTGACCGCGAATATATTTTCCAAATGTATTGTCAAGTTCCTTTGCCATACCCTTTGTTTCATAACGCCATTTATAAGGTATTATTTTCCATAACATTTTCGTTAAGACCTTATAATCTTTTAAAAAGTAAAACACGATAAATGGAATAATAAAGAGCGAAATAATATTGTTTACTAATTGTTTCATCCATACCCCTGATTTATTCAATAATGATAAACCAGATTTTTCAGCCCCATTAATCATTAAATCAATTCGATTGTGAAGAAAAATTGGCATTCTTGAAGTTTTCTTCTCAATTTTAGATAAAAACTGATCATATAATGCCATTACTTTTGGGAAAGATCGCAATATATCTTCCCATTGTTGTTTGAAGATTGGTAATAGCAAATATAATCCTAGTACACATCCTCCAAAAAATAAAAAATAAATAAGTAAAATCGCATATACTCGTTTTAACCCTTTTCTATGAATGTATTCAATTGCTGGGTGCAATAAATAAGCAATAACTAGTCCAATCAAAAACGGCACCATCGACTTCAAAATACCAATCACAATATGTAAGTAAACTGGTTTTAAATAATAAAATACAATACCAACTAATCCAATTAATAGAATTAAACATAATCGATAAATCCACTTTAATTTTAACCCGTCCATAAAAAACCTCCATACTGATAATAGTATGGAGAATTTCAATCAATTTATGTGACTTTCAATAAAATTTGAAAAGTCTTCTCGCTTCCACCTGGATCTGAAATCATAATTTTTTTCAAGTAAGGGAAGCTATATGTTGTTGATTTCCACTACAGGATTCTCGCTTTCCATGGGGCGAGACCTGAGTCTCCTCGGCTAGCCTGCGGGGTCTCAGCCTTCCCGCATTTCCCATAGGAGTCGAGAACCCCTCCGTTCCAATCAACTTCTTCGAAATAAAAAAAGTATGAAATAAGAACTTTACTAATCCCCTTTGGTTAGAAAAAAGAGATTAAAATACTCGGTTATTTTGCTCATATCTGTAAATCGTCACTTATAAACTAATCATTGAATTTGTTCAAACAATTAACATCAATAATTTATATTCTGAAAAAAAACCATTACTAAAAAATGTTGATATTTCAAAAACAAATTATCTATTAAAACAAATAAATAACATCATCAAAAAAAGATTTACCATCAGATAAATCACTTAGTAACATTTTAACTATTGACTAATTTATACTTCAACAACAAAAAAGCACATGCCTATATAGACATGTGCCTCAAAAATTAAAGCATTTTTTTCAATGACTTTCTCATGCGTTTCATGTTTTTTGAAGAAAGCCATTTATTGTCGTACGCCAATTTCATCGCAAGTGCACCTGCACCTAAACCTAAACCTAATAAAGAGCTTTTTCTAGCCATTAATTAACCACTCCTACATACTAAGTTTTCGATCCTCATCGTCAAATAAATCATCTAACGAACTTAACGTACCATCTTCTTCAACTTGGTGGGTATAAATCATGCCTTTATTAATTGTTAGTTCAATATAGCAACCCCAACAGTAATATTGATTTACACCGATTTTCCCTAAGTCTTTACTATGACAATTTGGACAAATCACAACGCTCGCTCCCTTAGCCTAAAAAAGGCAATGTTTCTAAGCATTGTGACCAAATTTTCATAAAAATATACGTTAGTACAGGAATCGTCTTGCACTATATATTCTTAGTCAATTACATGAAATCATAAGGTGAAAGATTTGGTAATTCATCTGAAAGCTGAAATGGCAAATCATTATCTAACTGTACTTCACCATTTTCGATCCCTTTTAATTTCATACATAGTGTAGTTTGTCTTTGTCCATCATCCGTTCGACCGATCCCTTGAATAAATGCGTCTTGTTCACCACATATAATTAAGAACTTCTTACTTCTTGTCACTGCCGTGTAAATTAAATTTCTTCGTAGCATTCGATAATAACTTTTTACAATCGGAAGCACAATAATATCAAATTCACTACCTTGTGACTTATGGATTGAGCAACAATAAGCAAGTGTTAATTGAGAAAAATCTGGTCTAGTATAGGTCACTTCATTTCCATCAAATGAAACGATTATGATGTCCTGTTGTTCTACATTTTCTTTAGCGAAAAATATATTAACGATCTCACCCATATCACCGTTAAAAACATTGTTTTCAGGGACATTTACGAGTTGGAGTACTTTATCACCTGTACGGTAAGTTGTATCTCCAAAATGCATTTCACGCTGCTTTTCTTTTTTAGGGTTAAACACCTCTTGCAACCCAACATTTAGTGCATCAATTCCTGCTGGACCGCGATACATCGGTGCTAGCACTTGAATATCTCTTACAGGAAAACCTTTTTTATTGGCATTTTCACACACCTTTTTGACGACTTCAACAACTTGTTGACTTGAACAACCGATAAACGAACGATCTTTTCTTTGCTCAAATAAATCCTCGGAAATTGTTCCATCTTTTATATAATGTGCAAGTGTAATAATCGAGGAATCTTCTGATTGACGGTAAATGTCTTTTAATCTCACTGTTGGAACTGTCCCAGAGTTTAATAAATCCTTTAATACTTGACCTGGACCAACTGACGGTAATTGATCCTCATCCCCTACAAAGATCACTTGGCAGCCTTCTGGGATACTTTTCAACAGTTGATTCCCTAACCAAACATCAACCATTGAAAACTCATCAATGATCAGTAATTTTCCATTTAAAGGATTGTCCTCGTGATGGCTAAACTCGCCCTCTCTTGTCCAACCAAGCAAACGATGAATTGTAACTGCTGGTAATCCTGTTGCTTCGCTCATGCGTTTTGCAGCTCTTCCAGTAGGCGCAGCCAGCAAATATGGGAATGGATCATCTTTCGGGTAAGAATGTTGATCTAATGATAGTTCATGAATTTTCGAGAAAAGATTTACAATGCCTTTTATTACTGTCGTTTTCCCTGTCCCAGGCCCACCTGTTAAAACCATCATCGCTGACTCCATCGCCTTTTTAATTGCTTCTGCTTGCGAAGGTGCATATTTCACTTTCATCTTTGCTTCAAGTTCTTCTAGCTCTTTTACAAATCTTGATTCAGTCATTTCACCTAAATCTGGAGCACTGCTTAATAATTTTTGGATTGCATTCACAATCCCTTTTTCTGCGTAATAAAGCGCAGCTAAATAAATCCGCTCGTCTTCCATTACTAGCTTGCCGTCTGCTACTAAACGTTTCATTTCCCGAGAAATGTCGAGTGCTTCGACAAGCTCTTTATCTTGTTTCATTAATAATTGTCTAGTTTCGTCAATAAACTGGTCTTGTGTAATATAAACATGTCCTTCTTGCATCGATAAATGCTCTAAAATATAAATACAACCCGCTCGTATTCGATCAGGATGATTTCCAGTAATTCCGATTGCTCGACCAATTTCATCTGCTCTTCCAAAACCAATTCCATCTACATCTTCAATCAACTTAAATGGATTTGTTCGTATAACATCTAGAGTTGATTCATTATAAGTCTTATAAATTTTAATCGATAACCCTGTACCTATACCGTAGCTACTTAGAAAGCTTATTACTTTTTCAAGACCTTGATGAGATAAAATGGTCTCATAAATTTCTTTAGCCTTTGCTTTTGCCAGCCCGGGAACCCCTTCTAAGCTATCAGATTTATCTAAAATTTTATTAATTGCACCTTCACCTAGATGATCAACAATTTTTTCGGCCGTTTTCTTTCCAATTCCTTTAAACAAATCTGATGATAAATATTGGATAACACCTTTTTTAGTAGATGGAAGCTCTTTTTCAAACGAAGAAATTTGAAATTGTTTACCATACCTTGGATGGTCTTTTAGAATCCCTTTAAATGTATATGACTCATCTTCATTCATTCTTGGAATATTCCCTGTAATGGTCATTTCCTGTTCACAATTTGATAAATTTGTATCGACCACTTTTACCTTTGCAACAGTATAAAAATTTTCTGCATTATAAAAGATGATTGTTGTGACATTTCCTTTAATATAAGGTGTTTCATCAACAAACAATTCCATTTCACTTTGCGTTTGCATTTCTCCACCTCCCAAGCTTTAAAACTAAAGTAACTTATTCTTCTTCTTTATTTTCAATCACTTTTAATGCATGCATAGCAAGCATGTGATCATTTTGATTTTCAATCGCTTTATTAAAATGAGCTTTAGCAATTTCAACTTGATCATCAAACATCGCAATAATACCTAAATTATAGTGTGCATCAGCATGATGTTCATCTAATTGTAATACTTTTTCTAAATTTACTTTTGCTTCTTCTAACATTTCTAATTTTGCTAAAGTAAGACCATATTGGAATAATGCATCTACGTCTTTTTCGTCTAGCTCAATCGCTCGTTGAAAAAATGGAAGTGCAAAACGATCATCTCCATTATTTACACAGCATAATCCAATCATAAAATGTACATCGCTATCATTCATACCAAGTTTCACACAATGTTGAAAATGATTTTTTGCTAAATCAAACTTTCCATCCTCAAAATACACTGTTCCGACAGCGTAGTGTGCAGCTGCTAGTTCTGGATCAAGTTCTAAAGCTTTTTCAAAAAAGCGACAAGCTCGTTCTACATCGCCCATTGATAGTAAAAGCTGACCAAAATTAACATATGCTAATGAGTTAGTAGGATTTTCTTCTATTTCTTTCGTTAAAAAATTAGCTGCAACTTCTAAGTTTCCTTCTTGAAGGGCTGCAACTCCGCGTTCAAAATTATTCATGTATTACACCTCTATGTATTTTCTTTCAATTAATTTATCTTTTAATCATAACTACTAAGTTTATGAAATAACCAAATCTTTCTATTTAACACTATCACACCAATGAATACATTTCAAAGGAACGTTTCTTCAATTTTGTTTCAGTATTTTATTTACTTTTCCCTAAAAAAAAACAACCCCAACCATCCTTGGCTGGGGTAAATAGATTATCTTAAGTAAGTTAATTCCTCACCATCGATAAATGCACGATCAATCGTACCTCCACCTAAACAGTCTGTTCCATCATAGAATACAACTGCTTGTCCTGGAGTGATTGCACGAATTTTTTCATGGCAAAGAATTCTTACTGAGTTATCGTCTAAAATATGAACTGTTACTTCGTTATCTTCAGAACGATAACGGAATTTAGCAGTACATGTAAATGGACCTTCTTTTGGCATTTCGGAAGTCCAACTAATATCAGAAGCAAGTACTTCATTACTATAAAGTAACTCATTGTGAAAACCTTGTTCAACTAATAAAACATTATTTTCTAAGTCTTTTCCTACTACGAACCAAGGGTCGCCATTCCCACCAATTCCAAGGCCGTGACGTTGACCAATTGTATAATACATTAGTCCATCATGTTTCCCTTTAACTTCCCCGCTCATCGTTCTCATTTCACCAGGTTGAGCAGGTAAATAATTACTTAGAAATTCTTTAAAGTTGCGCTCACCAATAAAGCAAATTCCAGTGCTGTCTTTTTTCTTAGCTGTCGCTAAATCTGCTTCCTCAGCAATTTTACGAATTTCAGGCTTTAAATACCCTCCAAGTGGAAACATAACTTTAGAAAGTTGTTCTTGGCCAAGCTGATTTAGGAAATATGTTTGATCTTTATTGCTATCAATTCCTCGTAACATTTTAAATTCACCGTCACGATATTCAACGCCAGCATAGTGACCAGTTGCTACATAATCCGCTCCAAGTTCCATTGCATGTTCAAGAAAGGCTTTAAATTTAATTTCTTTATTACACATTACATCAGGGTTTGGTGTTCTACCTTTTTTATATTCATCTAAAAAATAAGTAAACACTTTATCCCAATATTGCTTTTCAAAGTTCACTGCATAATACGGAATTCCGATTTGATTACAAACTGCAATTACATCTTCATAATCTTCAGTTGCTGTACAAACGCCAAATTCATCTGTGTCATCCCAGTTTTTCATGAATATCCCGATGACATCATACCCTTGTTGTTTCAATAAATATGCCGTCACAGATGAATCTACACCACCTGACATTCCAACTACTACGCGAGTGTCTTTTGGATCTTTTTTATTCATCAATATTATCCTCTCGCATTTAAAAAATTTATATTTTAACTAATCGTTTTACAATTGAAGATACGCGTTCTCCAACTAAACGAATTTGTTCGTCTGTGTTACCATAACCAAAGCTAAAACGCACCGAAGAACGTATTTTTGGTGAATCAATTCCAAACATTTCAACTAAAACATGTGATGGATCAATACTACCAGCAGTACAAGCAGATCCACTTGATGCTGCTACACCTGATAAATCAAGATTTACCAAAAATGATTCAATTGAAATATCATCAAAGGATAAGTTTAACACATGCGGTGCAAAAAACGTCTCATTTCCATTTTTTTCAAAACGAATGCCATTTTCTTTTAGAACATTCATTAAGATTTCTTGAAAACGCAAATAGCTTTCTACACGTTCTTCTCTTTCAATATGAATTAATTCAACAGCTTTAGCTAGTCCAACTATTCCGGGAACATTTTCTGTACCAGCACGACGTTTTCGCTCCTGCTGTCCACCAAATTGTAATTGTGTAAAGATTGCATTTTCGCTTACATATAAAAATCCTACACCTTTAGGACCATTTATTTTATGTGAAGAAATTGATAAAAAGTCTACACCAAGTTCTTCAACATTTATTGGAATCAAGCCATAAGCTTGGACTGCATCAGTATGAAAATGAGCTTTATGATTTCTAAGAAGTTCACCTATTTCCTTGATTGGCTGTACTGTTCCGACTTCATTATTAACCATCATAATTGATACTAAAATAGTATCCTCACGTAGTGCCGCCTTTACAGATTCGATCTTCACACGACCTGTTTCATCAACTGGTAAATACGTTACCTCAAAGCCTTCCTTTTCAAGAGCCTGGCATGTATGTAATATAGCATGATGCTCAATACTTGAGGTAATAATGTGCTTACCATATTTTTGATTTGCATATGCAACTCCACGCACAGCAAAATTATCACTTTCTGTTCCACCGCTTGTAAAAATAATTTCGTTAGCTTTTGCTCCTATACTATTAGCACAAACCATGCGCGCAGTATCAATTTTTTGACGAGCTTGTCTCCCAAAAGAATGAATACTCGATGGGTTTCCAAAAGTTTCTTGCATTTCTACAACCATCTTTTCGATTACTTCTGGATGCATCGGAGAAGTCGCAGCATGATCTACATAAATACGTTCCATTTTTATTAAATCCTTTCTTTATGAAGCATTCAGTACATGGATTGAGAAATCTAAGAAAAACGGGATTAGAATTTAACCCATTTCCGATCCCTACTAATTCATCAACCCTGTTTTTTAATAAGCACTTGCCGCCTCAAACACTTCTTTCTTAAAAGTTACATTTCTTAACATGCAACAATACAATAAAACGAGCTTAAATATAAAACATATATCCATTCAAATCATCAGATTCTAACTTAGCTAAATCTTCAAGAGTAGTATGGTCTAAAACTTCATTGATCGCTTTTTGAACACGAGACCATAGCTCTCTTTGGGCAGGATTTTCATCTTCAATATTTTCGATCGGTGATAATGAGCCTTCAAGCGCAGTAATCACTTCTCCCGCTGAAATTTCATTTGGTTCTTTTGTTAAAATATACCCGCCATATGCACCTCGAATACTCTTAACTAATCCCGCATTACGTAATAATGAAATAATTTGCTCTAAATAATGCTCAGAAAGATTCTGTGCTTTCGCAATACTCTTAAGCGAAATTGGTTTATCACAATATCTTTTCGCTAATTCAATCATAACTGTTAGTCCATATCTTCCCTTAGTTGAAATCTTCATGAATTCACTCCGTTCAATTAACTGTATCTCTTATTTTAATAGATTTATCCTATTTTTAAACTGTAGTAATACAATTATTGTACACTATTTGTCCAATAAATTCACATTAGGGAGGAAAAATCCACTAATCCAATTGGAAAAGTGCATTATGTAACATAATAATGTATGCAAATAATATTTAGTTTTTCTGTTTACCAAAGATCAATTTTTGAAATTTACTCCTCCATTGTCTTAAATAATCTGCAGATCCTAAAAATCCGCCCAACTTATTTCTATAAAAAATGTTATAAAATCAAGATTTCAGTTTATTTCCTTAGAACTGCATTAATAAAATTGATAAAAATTCATTAAAAATAACCCGACTTCAATTCAATGAATATTCTGTAAAATAAATATATTAGTTATTTATTCATTCAGAAAGAAGTTGAGAAAAATGCGAAAAACAAGCAAAAGAAAAATGAAACACCTTGCATCCATCGGACTAAGTACTAGTTTACTGTTTGGAACCCTTGCACCTATTACTTATCACGCTAATGCACAAACAATTTCATCAAGTGAAGTCTTATTAGCTAAGTTGACCCCTGAACAAAGAGAAGCATTACAAGCATTAAATTCAAACAAATTTAAAACAGGTTTACATCTATCGTCAGATATAAACTTAAGTAGTCCGAAAGAAGTATCCGTAATTGTTGAATTTAAAGTCCTTCCTGCTAAAACTGAACAGCTAACAGAAGCTGCAGAAGGAAAAAGCATTTCACTTGCAACAGCAATGGCCAAAGTTGAACAATCACATGTTCAATTTAAAAAAGATTTACAAGAACAAGTAGGCAATAATGCAAAATCTAAACAAGACTATTATCAAATAAAACATACTTATAAACATTCATTTAATGGTGTCGCTTTAACTCTACCCGCTAATCAGATTAAACAATTAATGCAATTAGATGGGGTAAAAGCAGTTTACAGTGATGCACAAGTACAATTACAACCCCCAAAACAAACTGATGAAAAGAACGATCAAACAAATGTCGATAGCATCCCATTTTTAAAAGTAGACGAATTACATAAAGAAGGATTTACTGGAAAAGGAGTTAAAATTGGGGTAATTGATACCGGAATTGATTATAATCATCCGGATTTAAAGGGTGCATATAAAGGCGGATATGACTTTGTAGACAATGACAATGATCCAATGGAAACTACATATGATAATTGGAAGAAGTCTGGAAATCCAGAATTCTATAATGGTAGTTCCTATTATACTGAACACGGTACGCACGTTTCAGTAACAATCGCTGGGAAAGCTAAAAACGACTCAAATTTCAAAGTAACAGGCATAGCTCCTGATGCTGATTTATATGTCTATCGAGTTTTAGGTCCATATGGTAGTGGAGCTAACTCTTCGGTAATTGCTGGAATCGACAAGTCTGTTGAAGATGGTATGGATGTAATAAATCTTTCATTAGGAAGTGATTATAATGATCCATTAGATCCTACAAGCCTAGCAATTGATAATGCTGTCTTAAACGGTGTCACTGCAGTTGTTGCAGCAGGAAATTCAGGAGATTATGGAATGTCTACATTAGGCTCACCTGGAGCTGCTGCACTAGCATTAACTGTTGGAGCTAGCTCAGCTTCTACTAAAGTAACAACCTTTAAAAGTAGCTTCAAAGTAGGCAAACGAAAAATAAACGGAACTTTACAGTTGATGACTAAAAAGTGGACGGATGACTTTAGTAACCTATCTAGTAAATCATTTAATATTGTCAATGTTGGTGAAGGTGGTCCAAATGATTATGCTGGAAAAGATGTAAAGGGAAAAATAGCATTAGTTGTACGTGGTACATATGCTTTGATCGATAAAATGCAATATGCTAAACAAAACGGTGCAGCAGGAATAATTATTTACAACAATAATTTCGCTGAAGGACAAATTCCATATTACTTAGGTGAAAGTAATGATTATATACCAGTTTTCTCATTAGATAATAATACTGGATCAGCAGTTAGGGATTTATTACAAACTGGTACTATGGCTGTTTCATTTGGTACATTAGGTGAAAGTGAAATTTCTGGTGACGTATTAGCAGACTTTAGCTCAAGAGGTCCGTCAGGTACTTTATACGATATAAAACCTGAAGTAACAGCACCTGGCGTCAATGTATTATCGACAGTTCCTTCTTATATTAGAAATAAAAATGATCAGAGTGATTACTCATCTGCTTATGAAAGAATGTCAGGGACATCTATGGCAACTCCTCATGTGGCAGGTATAGCAGCTTTATTGCTGCAGGCAAATCCAAATTATACACCAGCTATCATTAAAACCATTTTAATGAATACAGCAGATCCTTTAAAAGATAAGTATAGTGTATTTGAAGTAGGTGCTGGCAGAGTTGATCCGTATGAAGCTATCCATTCAGACACAGAAATCTCAGTTTCAGATGAAACTCCGTATATCGATAATGGACAAGAACAAATCATTCAGGAGCAAACAGGTGGTCTAAGCTACGGAATTATCCCTATGGATGATGATACTTCATATAACAATTCAAAAAAAATTGTAATCTCTAACTCAAGCAAAAAAACGAAAAAATATACTGTTTCTGTTGAATATAATATAGGCGCACAAGGTTCTTTAGATGCACAGAAAAACGGTGTAAATTTAACCGTATCTGAGAACTCTTTAAAGTTAAAATCCGGTAGTCAAAAAGAGATTTCTGTTTTATTATCAATTCCAAAAACAGCTGAGAAAGGAACCTATGAAGGATATATTCATATTGAAAATGAAAAAAATCCTGAAGAGAATTATCAAATTCCTTTTGGAACACGAGTTGTTGAAGAAGGTTTTAAATATTTCAAAGTCCACTCCCCTTCGATCTCAACTAATCGTGTAATAGCTCCATACAGTGTTAAAGATTCAGATTTAGATTTCAACTTTAATTCGCCTATGAAAACGATCGATTTTGTATTAGTTGATCCAAAAACAAATAAAGATTTAGGTTTAATCACCTCAATTAATACTACTGGTGCTACTGTAGACTATGATTATTATCTTCAAGACGGATTTACAGGAAGATACTTCCCTTTTACCGGAAACGCTAAAAAGCCAATTGGGTTTACTTCGATTTTAGCTCCAGAAGGCGTTTATAAAATTAAAGCAATTGGAACAAATCAGGTTGGAAAGCAATTTGTACAAACTGATAAAGTATACATCGATAATTCCGGTGCAAAGCTTTCCCTAGATCAAACAAATGCTACTCCTAAAGGAAATCTTCCATTTGTTGAATTAGCACCAGATCAAAAAACAGTCACTTTATCGGGTACTGTAATTGATAACGAAGTCACGGAAATGCAAAATAATGGGATTAATGTAACGCAAGCTAATAACAAGGTATATTACGGTTCTAATGGACCTGCTTTAAGTATTAACGTTGATGAAAATGGTAAATTCTCTAAAGAAATCTCTGTAACTGGTTCTTCAACTGCTACAATGCTTCAATTTGTAGGCGCTGATCGAGCTGGAAATACATCTATTGCTCCAAGGGTTATTTACTATGTCAAAGCAGGAACGCAGTATATTTATGCTAAACCTAATAAAGAATCAATTACAATGGGTGATAAAGTAACGTATACTCTGTATAGCCATGGATTAAAGAATGCAAAAGAAATGAGCTTCTCATTAAATTATTTAAGTAAATATTTTGATTCAGCAGAGATTGTAAAAAACAAAGCATTACCAGAAGGAACCGAACTAACTTCGACTACTAATGGTACAACTAGTTTAACAACAAACATTACATTGAAAATGCCTAACGAGGGGATTTCAGGCGATGTACCTTTACTTGATCTCGTATTTGATACAAAAGCAGATGAGTACGTAAATGTGCTTAGTCAACTCTTTAATATTTATGGTGGTGCATACAAAGATGTGAATGGAGCAACTGTAAGACCGCTAATCCAAACAGGTCTACTTCCAATTTATGCATCGTATTCAAAAGTACAAGCACAGCTTGGAGCACAAGGCTTATATAAGGAAGATGGTACGTACAATTATTCAACTGATTACACAACTGTAGGTGCAACTGTTAAAGCACAAGATTCTAAAGGTAATTTATACGCTGGGGAAATACAAAAGAACGGTCAAATTTTTATAAATAACTTACCAGCAAACGAACCTTTATTCACGGTAATCGTAGATGTTCCAGGACACTTTACAACTTATACTCCGCTTGAAGTTGGAAGACAAGACGGGAATATAAGCATTGGAGAAAGCATTTTTTATTACACTGCAAAGTCTAAAGCTGGAGACATAAATAAAGACAACGTAGTAGATCTAAATGATGTACTATTACTTGAAGCGAATTGGAATAAAAACAACCGAAACACAGACATAAACTTTGACGGTATTACAGATGCTAAAGACTTTAAATTACTAGAATCAAATTACTTAAAAGAAAATGACTATGTGTTAAATACACCAAGCCCAGTCCAAGTGCTGAATGGACAAACAATCCAAACAATTAAAGCAAAACTTGGTGTTAACTAAAAAAACTGGAACTCTTTTTATAGAGTTCCAGTTTTTTCATGGCTAATGTTTTACTAAGCTGTGCGCTTTTTATCCCTGCTATTATAGATCCATTCCACAATGAAACCAATAGCAAAACCAAATATAATTGGGTTCAATGAACCACCAATAGTAAATCCGCCATTTGTGGTTTCCTCAAAATTAAACCATTTTAAAGATTCAATGTTAAACAAATCACCGCACACGTAATATGCAGAAGTGGTAATGATAAATACAATTATTGGAATCCAGAAAATTTTCCTTTTCGCTCAAATACCACTTTTAATTAGAATTTAATATAAATTAATAGAAAGGCAATTCATTTTTTATTATAATTATAGCGATAATATTTACGAGACTATTTCTTATAACGTTTTTCTTAACTTTTCAACTTTCCAGCCCGAACGAACTGAGCTGCTGCCGCTTTTTCATCGAAATCTTCAACATTTTTTCTAGAATCTTTTATGTTATTTAAAAAATTTAAGATGTTGAATTCGATGCTTTTTATTTCGTATTCAGTATCAGCATTTAATAAGTCCTCTAGTAAATCTAAATAAATTGCTTTCTCTTCAGGTGTTAGCACTAACCTCATTACATGCCTCCTTCATTTTTAGCTAAGAATATTATCGAAACTACTATACTATTTGCTTCGAAATATTATGCAGCGAACTTACCCTTTCCCGTTCAGTGTTAAGTGCCCTACTTAAAAGAAAGCTCTGTGATGAGAGGCCAGCTAATATACAATATCCAATTACCATACGCATATCTTTTAACATGTTCTCTGGTATAAATAAAGAAACAAATAATGTCGAGGCTGTTGCTCCAAATAAAATATCCGCAAGAAATCCTAAATAAAAGCCTTTCTTTCGTCTCACTGGGAGCATAATCGTACCTTTGTTAAACAGGATGTGAAAAATAAATCCGGTCACTCCACCAATGACGATCGCCAAGACATAGAGCTTAACCATGTTCATCCTCCGTTCTTAATTTTAGGTACAAAAAAAATTCCTACTTTCGTTTCGAATATAAATTAATCGAAATGATCGCTAGGATTGGACAAGTTCTATATTAAAGTATGAACAGCTTGTACTTATTATTATAAAAGCTAGAAAAAAAATTATCAAAACAATCTTGTAAAAATTATCCAATTGTGACAAAAAACAAGTTAATAGTCCTACAATAATATTTAACCTAAAAAACTATAAGTCTAATTAACTATTTCCCAATAACCTTATTATGATATATTTGAATTACAAAGCTGCTATAGGAGGTAATAAGTTGGCCGTACAAAGAAAATTCAAGACTATCGTAAAACAACTACACCATCAAGATTTATATCAGCGGGCAAAAGGAATAGACCAACTTAGGAAGTCTCTAGGTTCTGGTGCTTCAATCGAATCTTTAATTTATTTATTAGAGGAAGCCGGCAGTAACTTCCCAAAATCAAAAGAGGATTGGGATGATGGAAGCTATCATCTAGTTGGATTTTGTTCAGAGTTCGAAATACAAGAATTGATCATTCCAATCGAACAAAATTTTGAGGCATACAGTGAACGAGCAAAACTTCAATCACTGTATTTATTAATAAATCTTAAATCAGACTTAGCTAGAGATGTTTATATACGAATAATCGATAAATATATTTTACAATTTTCACTAGATATTGATGTACAGTTCATTTTTGAAGAGACAAATTGGACTCCTCATTTAGTAAAAAAATTACTACATTTAATTGAAAACAATGAAACTGCTGTATCAATATTCCATTTAATTCTATTGTGTCATAGAAATTCAAAATCTCTTTCTTTTACATCTGAAGAAGCCGATTATGTAAAAGAACAAATTAAACATTATTACAAGTTTAAACGCGATTCATATTTAAATTATGATGACGATTATGACTTAAAATACGTTTATCAAGCTTGGAAGGAATCATACTTATTTGTTCGTACTGAAATGGGTATTTGTCTTCAATTAATGCAATTTTATTATGATGATTTTATGCATGGATATTTAGAAGAGGCAATTGATTTTAAAGACCCGTATTTAAAAGTTGATGCCGTTATCTCATTAATGGAGCAAGACGTTCAGATTGAAATGGAAATACTCGACTATTGTGCTCACAATATTGAATCTGCCAATTGGTTTTATACAAAGCTAAATGAAGGGTCAAAAAATAAGTTGTATTCGTTTACCGAAGACCATCAATATAGTTTTGTAAAAAACAGATTGTTTCTTTATTTAATTTCACATGAGGATTTTGGGGTCATCCCTGATGATATTGAAGTCGTTAAACGATTTGATACTGCAAACTATTATGAAGAAGAAGTAACTTTTTATTTAACTAGATTTCGTAGTAACCAAGAAAACTGGGACGAAAATGATTGGATGGCAGCATATGTCGGAGCCTATATTACTGAACAAATCCCAAGTCCTAGATTTATTGATGAGACAATTACAGCGTTTACGAGTTGGGACAAATATACGCTAGATGAACATAAGAAACAACTTGAGTTACTAAATAAAACCGAAAACGATAAATTAGGTCAAGAAGTCATATTAGAATCAAAGCCAAGTTGGCACTTTGGCACGTACTTCTTAGGTTTTTTAACAGCCATTCGTACAGGTACTGCTTTCGGAAATCACGATCCATTTTATTTCGTACTACTATCTGTACTATGGATTGTTTTCTTGTTTAAAGTGTATGCAACAATCCAGCTACGAAAAGAGTCAAAAGTGATTTTAACAACTAGACAATTAACCTTTAAAAAAGGAAATGAAATAAAGTCAATCGAGCTTCATAAAATAAATCGGATGAAAATCGAGCTTCGAAAATGGGGTAAAAATGAAGGGAAAATGGCAGCTTATCAAAGAAAAGTAAATTATATTGTTTTCTATGATAAGGAAGACAAAGAAATTCTTTCTATTCCTTCAACTTTTATTAAACCAGAGCTACTTTTCTTTGAAATAAAATTATTAACAAATCATTTAGTTGAAACTCCAATTGTTGAAGTTTTTGAAAATGATGTCAGTGCCTAAAGCCGTGATAAAATCTCGGCTTTAGACTGTTGACAAACGCTCGCTTTCTTCGTTGCTTCGCCTGTCTGTGGTGCTCATTACCGTTTAGGTAACTCCGCTCCTCACCAGACTTCGCGGCTCGAAAGACAAGCGCTTGCAATCAGTCTGAAAATCAAGCTTTTGTATTTTGTCTAAACAATGAAGCCGAGATAAAATCTCGGCTTTTTTATTCATGCTCGGTTCATATTAGGGTGTTATGATGATGCTAGATTTTATAATGGAGGCAGATTTGATGTATTCAAAAAAAACTTGGTGGATTTTATTTATTCTCTCACTTTGTGTCATGATTCCATTTATAGTTCCTTATTTTCTATTTAATCCAGAAAATAGTCGTATTCAAATATCTTCTACTTCAATACAGTACCCTGCTTTAATAGCACATATCTTTTTTGCATTGATAGCTCTAATTACTGGTTTCTTACAATTTGTTAAAAGTATTAGGATTCGTAATCCGCAAATCCACAGAATGATTGGAAAAGTTTACTTTATAAGTGTCTACATAAGTGGACTTTTAGCGTTGATTGTCATTTTTTATGTTGAAGATTTTACGCGGGCAACGTCTTTTCTTACTTTAACATTACTTTGGATCTTTACTACATTTCAAGGTGTGTATAGCATTAAGAAGAAAAATTATATGGATCACAAAATCTGGATGATTCGAAGTATGGGGATTACTTTAGTTGCCGTTAGTGCTAGAATTTTAGTACCTATTTTATTTTTAGCTTACTTCTTGCTGAATGGAATGCATATACCTGGTGGTAGAGAGAAAATGGTCGAAGTAGCCTTAAACGTGAATATATGGGTAGGCTTATTACTTAATTTTATCATTATTGAGTGGATCATTTTAAAGAAACATATTAAAAGGAAGCTCGATTAAGCGAATACACTCGCTTAAATCGAACTTCCTTTTTATTTTCGATCCTTCTTAAATTGCTGTAGTTTTTCAAATATAGCCCCATAACGTTTTTCGTTACCAGCGTCTTTTGGTTTATAGTAAATTTGATTGACAAGACGATCTGGAAGATATTGCTGATTTACCCATCCACCAAAATTACCTAATGGATGATCATGTGGATAAATATACCCAATTCCATGACCCATATCTTTTGCCCCGGCATAATGACTATCCTTTAAATGTGCCGGAATATCATCATGTAGCCCACTTCTTACATCATTTAATGCGCGATCAATTGATGTAACACTTGAATTAGATTTCGATGATAAACAAAGTTCAATTACCGCATTTGAGAGTATAATTCTCGCTTCAGGAAAACCAACTTGTTTTGCTGCTTCACAAGCTAGTACAACCTTCCATGGATCACCAGCTAATCCGATATCCTCATAAGCAATAACTAATAATCTACGGATAATACTAGTTATATCACCCGCTTCAATTAACCTTGCTAAATAATAAAGCGCTCCATTTACGTCACTTCCACGAATACTTTTTTGAAATCCAGACAATGTATCGTAGTGAAAATCTCCATTTTTATCATGATTAAATCCTTTCGAACGAAGGAATTCATCGATGATTTCATCTTGTACTACAATTGTACCGTCTGATTCTTTTGGTGAACCATAAACAATTGATTCTAATATATTTAAGGATGATCTTGCATCCCCATTCACTCCATGAGCTATTTTTAATATTTGTTCCTCAGAAATTTGAACTTGTAAATTTCCTAATCCTCTATCTTCATCTCTTAAGGCCTTATCTAATAGTTTATAAATATGCTTTGGCAAGAGAGGCTCTAATTTTAATATATGGTTACACCGACTTCTAATCGCACTGTTTACATCGTGGTATGGATTCTCAGTTGTCGCACCAATTAAAGTAATAAATCCACTTTCTACATACGATAATAAATAATCCTGCTGTAGCTTCGACCAACGATGAATTTCATCAGCAAAAAGAATGATCTCACCGAACATTTTTGCTTCATGTACGATATCCTCAAGTTCCTTTTTCCCAGAAGTAGTAGCATTTACAGTGACAAATCGTTTATCAACTGTACCAGCAATAGCATGGGCAAATGAAGTCTTGCCTATTCCTGGTTCTCCATGTATTAACATTGAAGGCACTCGCCCATTATGTATTAATCGATATAACGCTGATTCTTTTCCGATTATTTTTTCTTGACCGATCAATTCATCAATTGTCCTAGGTCTCATACGGTATGCTAGAGGTTCATGACTCATTTTTCACCCTCCTTTTAACAAACTCTTTTTTCTATTGTAAATGAATTGGAAACATTTTTCATCTGCACTAGAAAATATTTCTCATTACTAAACAAATTAATTGGTGATGATAATAATAGATGAATTCAAGAAGGTGAAAAAATGAATATTCCTAAATCTAAATGGTCCATAGAGGATGAAAATACATTAATCGAACTAGTAAACAATTATGAAAGCAAAGGTAAATCGAAGCAAGAAGCATTTGAAATGGTCGCAAATATTGTCAATCGGACAAAAGCCGCATGCGCGTCTAGATACCGAAAACTATCAACAAATCAAAGCAATGAATTAAAAGAGAAAAACCAAATCGTCGAAACACCTATAAATAATCATTCATTAAATTTAGATTTAGTCATTCAATTTTTAACGAATTTACAACCAAATTCTCAAATCATTGAACAAAATTTCATTTTAAAAGAAAACGTCATGAAAATAAAAATAGAAAATGAGGAATTGTACAAGAAAATAATCAATTTAAAAATGCTGATCCAAAAGAAACAAGATGTATTGATCAATTTAGCTGATTAATTTAGACAAAATACTGTAAAACATTTACCGTATTTTCTAACTTGTACTATTGTATAATGAAGTAATAAAACGAATGCGGGTAGTAAGGAGTATAATAAAATGAATTGGAAAAAGGGCGGTTTATGGATTATTATATTTTTTATTATTAAAGGTACATTCTCTACACTTTTGATTGTAACTGGCGCAAAATATTTTAACTTATCAACAATTCAAATATTCCTACTTGTTATTTTGCTTGTAGTGATTTCTTTAATTGGTCGAAGATTTGTTCGCAGGCATAAAAGTAAAAATAAAAATGAAAAAGACATAAATATGTAACAGGTTTAAGATAATTCCACAGATTCTTTTTGAGCATCACAAAACAGCGAAACAAAAGAAAGCGAGCAGTTTAAAACCCCCAATTTCTTGAGGGTTTCTTTTTTTACTTATTAGGTTTTCGTTTATTCATTTCAATTGATTCCATATCGTTAACAACACCGTCTTTGCCAACTTTACCTTTCTTCTTGACGACATTATCTTTCTTTTTATATAAAACATTTAACCGATTGGATAAATTATCTACATTATGCTGAGTTCGATCTTTTTCCATGTTATTCGTACTACTACAGGCAGATAAAATTGTTAATGATAATCCGAAAGCACAACATACTTTCAATGTTCTATTCAACATCAAACACCTCCTACTTTAAGGTTAGTTTTTGCATTTATAAATAAAAAAACTGTAGGAAATTAATTCCTACAGTCTGACTACCACTAATTTTTTTATTCTTTACCTACACGTTTAATTTCAATATCTTTTATTAATTCACGTACAGCATGACTTGCCGCGATTAAGCCAGCAACTGAAGGGACAAATGCGTTTGAAGATGGCGGCATTTTTGCTTTACGAATTTTTGTATTTTCATCTGGTACGATTTCTTTACGTACATCTTCACGAATGACAATAGGGCTTTCATCTGAAAAGACCACTGTTACCCCTTTTTGAATACCTTCCTTGCGCAGCTTTGTTCGAATAACCTTTGCAATTGGATCATGTGTTGTTTTAGAAATATCTGCAATTTTAAATCGTGTTGGATCCATCTTGTTAGCAGCACCCATACTTGAAATAAGTGGAATTCCTCGACGGCGACACTCTTTAATTAAATGAATTTTATATGTAATCGTATCAGAAGCATCAATTACATAATCTAATGGAATTTCGAAAAACTTTTCAAATGTTTCTTCTGTATAAAACATTCTATGTGTAATTACTTCGCATTCAGGATTAATTTCAAGAATACGTTGCTTCATCATTTCTACTTTAGGCTCACCGACAGTCGATAATAAAGCATGAATTTGTCTATTCACGTTTGTTATATCGATTACATCTTTATCAACTAGTATTAAACGACCGACTCCAGAACGAGCTAAAGCCTCTGCGGAGAATGAGCCAACTCCTCCAATACCTAAAATAGCAACCGTACTGTTTTGTAAACGCTCTAAACCTGCTTTACCAAAAGCAAGCTCATTACGAGAAAATTGGTGTAACATTTGTTCAACTCCCACTATCTTAATCAGATTACAATGATTTAAATATACATGATACAAGCTATTTACATCAAGCTTGAATTTTAGAAATAAAGAATTTTAATAATCTTACAACAATAAAAAGGAAAGGATTAAGAAAATAAATTCCTTTCCCCTTCCTTTTTATTTTACTCTTCTACAGTTGTTTTTAACGCTAATTCTTCTAATTGTGCAGAAGAAACTGGGCTTGGTGCTTCTGTTAATAAGCAACTTGCTGACGCCGTTTTAGGGAATGCAATTGTGTCACGCAAGTTTGTACGACCTGCAAGTAACATGACAATACGATCTAAACCTAACGCAATTCCGCCGTGTGGCGGAGTTCCATATTCAAATGCTTCCATTAAGAAACCAAATTGAGCTTGCGCTTCTTCTTCAGAGAATCCTAAGCATTTGAACATTTTTTCTTGTATGTCTCTTTCATAAATACGTACAGATCCACCACCAAGCTCGTAACCATTTAGAACTAAGTCATAAGCTTGTGCTTTTACACTACCAGGATCAGTATCTAATTTCGCAATATCTTCACGAACAGGTGATGTGAATGGATGGTGTGCAGCAAAATATCGGTTTAAATCTGCATCGTACTCAAGTAAAGGCCATTCAGTAACCCATAAGAAATTGAATTTCGATTGATCGATTAAATCTAAGTCTTTTCCTAGTTTTAAACGAAGTGCTCCTAAGCTGTTTGCAACTACTGAAGCATCTGATGCTACGAATAAAATTAAGTCACCAGCTTCAGCTTCTACAGCTAATTTTAAAGTAGCAAACTCTTCTTCACTAAAGAATTTTGCTATTGGTCCTTTAAAACCATCTTCTTCAAGTTTTAACCAAGCGAGGCCTTTTGCTCCATAACGACCAGCATATTCTTGAAGTCCATCGATGTCTTTACGAGAATATTTTGCCGCTTGACCTTTCACGTTTAAACACTTTACTTGGCCACCATTTTCTACAGCTGAAGTAAATACTTTAAATCCACTTTCTTTTGCGAAAGAAGAAACATCGATTAGCTCTAATCCAAAACGAGTATCTGGTTTATCAGAACCATAACGATTCATCGCTTCATCATAGCTCATTCGAGGAAGTGGTGTAACTAATTCTACACCTTTTGTTTCCTTCATCATTTTAACCATCATTCTTTCAGTCATCTCCATAATTTCCTCTTGAGAAAGGAAGCTAGTTTCGATGTCTATTTGAGTAAATTCTGGTTGACGGTCAGCACGTAAATCTTCGTCACGGAAGCAACGAGCAATTTGGAAGTAACGCTCAAAGCCTGAAACCATTAATAATTGTTTAAAGATTTGAGGTGATTGTGGTAAAGCGTAAAACTCACCTGGATGTACACGGCTAGGTACTAAATAGTCACGAGCTCCTTCAGGTGTACTCTTCGTTAAAATTGGTGTTTCAACTTCTAAGAAGTCTTCACCGTCTAAGAAATCACGAACTGATTTTGTAATTTTCGAACGTAATTTAAACGTGTCATACATAACCGGACGACGTAAATCTAAATAACGATATTTTAAACGAAGGTCTTCTGCAACATCTGATTTATTTTCAATCGCAAATGGAGGATTTTTAGCTTTGTTAATAATCTCAAGCTTTTCTGCAGAAACTTCAATTGCTCCTGTAGCAAGATTTGTATTAACTGTACCTTCACCACGAGAAACTACATTCCCGTGAACATGAAGAATAAATTCATTACGCACAGTTTCCGCTAAAGCTAAAGCTTCACCTGAAGTTTCAGGATTAAAAACGATTTGTACAAGTCCAGAACGGTCACGTAGATCAATGAAAATTAATCCACCTAAATCACGTCTTTTTTGTACCCATCCTTTAAGTGTTACACTTTGACCTATATGTGATTCTCTTAGTTCTCCACATAAATGCGTTCGTTGTTCCATTTTCAATTCCCCCACTTGATTATTTAGAGCTTACGTATTTTACAAAGATGTCTAATGCGACTTCCTCTTGTACACCAGTTTCTTGGTCCTTTAAATTAATAACTCCTCGTGATAATTCATCTTCACCTAGAACTGCTACAAATTTTGATTTATAACGTTCAGCTGCTTTGAACTGAGCTTTTATTTTACGGTCTTGATAATCTTTTTCACAAACAAGACCAGCTTTACGTAATTGATATAAAATAGCTGTTGCTTCTTTTTTCACTTCGTCTCCAAGTGCAATTAGGAATACATCCATCTCTTGTTGAATAGGAAGCTCAATTTCTTCAGTTTCAAGAGCTAATAATAAACGCTCAATACTTAATGCGAAGCCAATACCTGGCGTATTTGGGCCACCGATTTCTTCAACTAAACCATTATAGCGACCACCGCCACTTAATGTTGAAATTGAACCGAATCCTTTACCTTCTAACATGATTTCAAATACCGTGTGATTATAGTAATCTAAACCACGCACTAAGTTTGCATCAATTTCAAATGGAATCTTCATAGCAGTTAAGTAAGATTGAACAGCTTCAAAGTACTTTACAGATTCCTCATTTAAATAATCTAAAATTGAAGGAGCTGTCTTCATTGAAGGATGATTATGATCCTTTTTACAATCTAAAACTCGTAATGGATTTGACTCTAAACGAGTATTACAATCGCCACATAACTCATGTGCCACTGGTTTAAAATGATTCACAAGCGCTTCACGATGTGCTTTACGGCTTTCTAAATCACCTAAACTATTAATTACTAACTTAACATTTTTCAATCCAAGTCCACGATATAAATCCATTGAAAGTGCTAATACTTCCGCATCGATTGAAGGATCATTACTACCTAAAGCTTCGATACCAAACTGTACGAATTGACGATAACGACCTGCTTGTGGACGCTCATAACGGAACATAGGACCAATATAATACAATTTTGTAGGTTGGCTACTATTTCCGTACATTTTATGTTCAACATAAGAACGAGCAATTGATGCCGTTCCTTCTGGACGTAATGTTAATTGACGATCTCCACGATCCGTAAAAGTATACATTTCTTTTTGAACGATATCCGTTGTATCACCAACACCACGTAGGAATAACTCAGTATGCTCAAACATTGGCGTACGAATTTCACTATAGTTGTATCGATTACATAAATCTTTTGCAAATTTTTCAATATACTGCCACTTTTCAACAGTACCAGGTAAAATATCCTGAGTACCTCTTGGAATATTAATTGACATTGTAAATCCTCCTAAATAAAAAACCTCATTATAAATACAAAAAACTCCCGTGCCTACTGAAATAAATATCAGTAGGGACGAGAGTTATAAGCCCGTGGTGCCACCCTAATTGAAGAACAATAAATGTTCTCCCACTTTCATCGTTAACGCCGATTCACGTTTATTCTTACTAGAAATCGTTCAGAATAAAGCCTCGGGAGTGTCTTTCAAATAGTCTACTTGTGGAAATGCTCTCAGCCACGGCACTCCCTCTCTCTCCAAGAGATCCTATCCTACTTTTCTCCGTCTTTGGATTGTTATTATGTATCAATATGTTATTTTATATCTTACGTTCGGATACAATAAATGTCAAGGACAGTTAAAAATTTTTTACGAACGTTCTAGCTGTCTTTTCAATTCACGCACTTCTCTTAAAGTAAGGCCAAACTCACTCGCCATCTCTAGTGAATTAGTTTCTTGCCCCCTATTTTGAAACTCATGAAAATCCATATTAAAGACACCTTTTCTACCTGATCCTAGACTATTACGATTATTTATTCTCATGATGCAGTCTCCTTCCAAGTATGTTGTTATATAGGATGTCCAATTATTTATTGGATTAAACAATTAAAGTAGCTTCAGTTCTATCGGCTTAGGTGAAAATGAGTAAAACTTTATAAAAATTGAGTATTTCTTAATATATCGTTTCAAAAATGAATCAAATAATTAGTATAATTGGATGAAATTAGTGGTTATTAAGTTTTATTTGCAGTTTTGGACCGACTTATTAGCAGATTTGATGATTTTATTTGCATTTTCGGTAATTTTATTTGCAGTTTCATTATTTTTATTTGCTGCTAATTCTTTTATTTCCGCTCCCCCATTTTTATTTATGATTCTCTATTTTTTGTTCCACATTCCCACACCAACAAAAAAAACCATGGCACACACCATGGTCTAATAAAAAGCTCTTATAGTAGATTGTATGCTCTCAACTGAGCCGTCTATGAAGTACATTAATCCGTAATATACTAGAATGATTAAAATAACAAATAAGAGTGCTTTAAAGAAGCTTTTGAGGATTGTAAACAAAATTACACCAGCGATGAGGATCAAGACGATTGTAATTATGTCCATATAGTACCCTCCTGTGAATTCTTTATCAGAACCCGTGTACTTTTAGTATATTCGCAATAAGAAGTTATTATTTTAAAAATTAATTTGTACAAAAAATATCCCCCTTTTTAATGAAAAAGGAGGTAATAAATTTTATTTACTTTCAATCATTATTGTAATTGGTCCCCAGTTTGTAAATGTTACGTCCATATCTGCACCAAAAATACCAGTCTGTACTTCGTATCCTTGCTCGCGTAAATATGAATTAAAAAATTCGTATAGTTCGTTTGCAATTTCTGGCTTAGCTGCATCCGTGAAGCTTGGACGTCTTCCTTTTCTCGTATCACCATATAACGTGAATTGAGAAACTGATAGGATCTGGCCTCCAACATCTTTTAATGATAAATTCATTTTTCCAAGTTCATCTTCAAAGATTCTCAGGTTAACTGCTTTGTCAGCACAATATTTAACGTCTTCAACTGTGTCTTCATGTGTAATACCAACAAGCAATAATAATCCTTTAGGTATTTCCCCGACTACACGTCCATCAACTACTACTTTTGCTTCTTTTGTACGTTGTAATAATACTTTCAAGAGGCACCTCCTATTAGTGGAAAATTCGTCTCACAGAGTATATGTCTGGAATTTGTTTAACCTTATCCACTACTTTTTGAAGGTGGTTTATATTTCGAATGGACAGACTCATTGTAATGGTTGCCATTTTATTTCGATCATTCTTTCCTGTAACTGAAGAGATATTCGTTTTTGTTTCGTTGACAACAGAAAGAACCTCATTTAATAGTCCGCGACGATCATAACCGAATATTTCTATATCGACATTATAATCACGTTCAAATGTTGGACTTTCTTCCCAGTCTACTTCAATAAAACGATCTTCTTCGCTGTCGTTTAACATATTTACACAGTCACTTCTGTGAACTGAAATCCCTCTACCTTTTGTGATATAACCAACAATATCATCTCCAGGTACTGGATTACAGCATTTAGATAGACGAATTAATAGATTGTCTACACCTTTTACAGAAATACCAGCGTCTTTACGGCGTGAAGGAGCTTTTTTAAGATCCGAAGAAAGTTCTTTTAGACGGTCTTCCAATTCTACTTCAGTTCGCTTACGGAATTTATCTGTTAAACGGTGAGCAATCTGCGTTGCAGTAATTCCATTATATCCAACTGCCGCATACATATCTTCTGCATTTGAGAAGTTGAATTTCTCAGCTACACGTTTTAAATTTTCTGACGTTAAAACTTCTTTTAAATCACATTCTAACGCTTTAATTTCTTTTTCAACTAGTTCTTTGCCTTTTTCAACATTCTCTTCTCTTCTTTGCTTTTTAAAATATTGGCGTATTTTATTTTTTGCGTGTGAAGACTGAGCGACCTTCAACCAGTCTTGGCTTGGCCCATATGAATGTTTTGATGTCATGATTTCAACGATATCACCTGTTTTAAGCTTATAATCAAGTGGTACCATTTTACCATTTACTTTTGAACCAATTGTTTTATTTCCGATTTCGGAGTGAATTCGGTAAGCAAAATCGATTGGTACAGATCCAAGTGGTAATTCATAAACATCACCTTTTGGCGTAAATACGAAAACCATATCTGAGAATAAATCCATTTTAACTGATTCCATGAATTCTTCCGCATTTGTAGAATTATCTTGCCATTCGATAATTTCACGGAACCAACTTAATTTATTTTCTAATGTTTTTTGTGTTGGAAAATTTGCGTTATCATCTTTGTATGCCCAGTGGGCTGCAACCCCGTATTCAGCAATCTGGTGCATTTCTGTTGTTCGAATTTGAACTTCTAGTGGTTCACCTTTTGGCCCAATAACAGTCGTATGAAGCGATTGATATAAGTTTGCTTTAGGCATTGCAATATAATCTTTAAAACGACCTGGCATTGGTTTCCAACATGTATGAATAACGCCTAAAACAGCGTAACAATCTTTAATACTATTAACGATTACACGTACAGCTAATAAGTCATAGATCTCGTTAAATTGTTTATTTTGCTTAGCCATTTTATGATAAATGCTATATATATGCTTTGGACGTCCAGAAATGTCTGTTTTAATTTCGACATCTTCAAGTTGTGTTGAGATTTCGTTAATAACCTCTTCTAAATATTGCTCACGCTCTGCTCTTTTGCGCTTCATCAAGTTAACAATTCGATAGTATTGTTGTGGGTTTAAGTAGCGTAGGGCTGTATCTTCAAGCTCCCATTTTACTTTACTAATCCCTAATCGATGTGCTAAAGGTGCAAATATTTCTAAAGTTTCATTTGCAATTCGCATGCGTTTTTCTTGAGGTAAATGCTTTAACGTTCTCATATTATGAAGGCGATCGGCTAATTTGATTAATATTACTCTCAAGTCCTGTGCCATCGCTACAAACATTTTACGATGGTTTTCAGCTTGCTGTTCTTCCTTCGATTTAAACTTAATTTTACCTAATTTTGTAACACCATCTACAAGCATAGAAACTTCTTTGCCGAATTGGTTCTCTAAGTCTTCTTTGGATACTTCAGTATCCTCTACTACATCATGCAGAAACCCAGCACTAATGGTTGTAGCATCCATCTCCAAGCCAACGAGGATACCTGCTACTTGAACCGGGTGGATGATATAGGGTTCTCCAGACTTACGAAATTGCTCACTATGTGCGTCACGAGCATATTCATAAGCACGTTTAATAAACGCCACATCATCTTCTTTTAAATAATGGGTCGCTTGCTCTAAAACCTGTTCTGCTGTCAAAACTTGCTCAGTAGCCATTTAATCACCTTAAATCATTATTTCTTTTATTATCATGAAAATTTCGTTTTTTGTAAAGCAGGAGTCGTCAAATTTCATTTTTTTTTGCAGATTCGTTATAGAAAAAGAGCACTCTGATGATTCAGAGTACCCTATAGGTTAACATTATAATATGTTAAAAATTAATAAGTCATTAGTGTAAATATATCATAACCATCTAATTTTTTACGACCTTCTAAGTAAGAAAGCTCAATTAAGAAAGCAATACCAACAACAATTCCACCTAGTTCTTCAACTAGATTAATTGTCGCTTCAATCGTACCACCAGTAGCTAATAAGTCATCAGTGATTAGTATACGTTGACCTGGCTTAATCGCATCTTTGTGCATTGTTAACGTGTTTGTACCATATTCTAAATCGTAGTTATAGCTAATTACTTCACGAGGTAATTTACCTGGTTTACGTACAGGAGCAAAACCGATTTCTAAAGCGTAAGAAATTGGACAACCAACAATAAATCCACGAGCTTCTGGTCCAACTACTAAATCTACGTCTTTTTCTTTCGCATAAGCTACGATTTGATCAGTTGCTTCTTTATAAGCTTTACCATCATTCATTAATGATGAAATATCTTTAAACTGAACGCCTTCTTTTGGCCAGTCCGGTACAATCGTAATATAATCTTTTAAATTCATTAAATAAGTGCCTCCCCATTTTCGGAAAAATGACTTTTCATATTTTGAAAAAATGTAGTTAATTCATCACATTTTGAGTACAGAAATAAACGTTCTAGTTCAATACTAACTAATTTTTTTGCGTACGTATTCGATAAAGATAGATCTTTCTTCTCAGTTTGTGGCAACAAACGAATTTTTCCATCCTCTATTGTAACAAATTCTAAATCAAAAAACACCTTTGTCATAAAATCGACTTGTTCTTTTTTCCATCCCATCTTACGACATAATGCCACTTCATACATGTTCATGTCAAATGGATTGGTGTTTGCTAAGATTGAATAGAATTTTTTAAAGCTTTCTCTACTAGGAATTGGAGAGAAGAAATGTAGTTCTTCTTGATTAAATACTAAGTAGATGCGCTCCGACAAACCATTTTGAAAAACCTCTTTTAAATGATTTTCAGAACTAGGCAAATCAAGTAAGATAATATAATTATTTTGTATATTAGTATTTAAGTTTAGTACATCTTCATAAGAAATAAACGTCGAAACAGGATATTTCGTCTTTAAGTTTTCATAATCACTTGATGCTTGATGTAAAAATATTAATTTTTCTTCGTTTGAAGGTAGAGTTAATCGATGTGGCTCTTGACCTCTTAAGTCAAATAACTGCCAATGATTTACTTTAATATCCTGAATCATTAGTTGTGGCTTACGTTTGCCATTCCATTCATTAATTGAAGCCATTCCTAAGCAAGACACTTTTGATCCAGTAGCAATTTCATTTGCAACATGTCCAAATCCAAACCCAACAGCGTCGAGGGACGTTACATCATCTTTTAATTGAAATTTAAGATGTGCACCTTCATTACCGATTTGTTTAATATTTAAAGCATCTACTTCGCTTATTTCTAAAACAGGTTTTGGATTATGCATACCAAAAGGCGCTAACATATTTAATTCATTAATAAATGAGATTGAAACTTCGCTAGCTTGGCAGATTAAATCAACTTCTTTTAATGGAATAAAATCTTCATCCGTCATAGTTTGGTCAGCAAATTCATTTAAACGATGTCTTAATTGTTCAACATCCTCAATCGCTAGTGTCATCCCAGCAGCAAGAGTATGACCTCCAAAATGAGGTAAAATATCTTTACACTTTGATAAATTTTCAAAGAGAGAAAAACCTTCAATACTTCTTGCTGAACCTTTGGCAATTCCTTTTTCGCGATCTATGCTTAGAACAATTACAGGCTTGTAAAAACGATCTACTAATTTTGAAGCAACAATCCCAACTACACCTGCATTCCAGCCTTCTTTTGCTACAATAATCACTTTGTTTGAACATGAGGAATCAAGCCCATTTACTTGTTTAATCGCCTCTTCAGTCATACTTGAAACTAACTCTTGCCGTTCTTTATTTAAAACTTCAATTTGTTCTGCTCTAGTTTTAGCTAGTTCTCTATTTGTTTCTAGAACTAGATCTACTGCAGGCTTAGCATCACCAAGTCGGCCAACTGCATTAATTCTTGGTCCAATTGCGAAACCAATTGTTTCTTCATTAATTGAATCATTAGAAGTACCACTAATTTCTAAAAGTGCTCTTAAGCCTTCACGTCTAGTTTGCTTTAATTGTCTTACACCTTTTTTTACAATTAGTCGATTTTCATCAACTAATGGCACTAAATCGGCTACTGTACCGATTGAAACAAGTTCTAAATACTCTTCCGGTTCTCTTCCTAATAATGCAGAAGCGAATTTAAATACAACTCCTACACCAGCTAATTCTTTAAAAGGATAGCTTGGACTAAGTTTTGGATGAATGATCGCGATAGCCTTTGGAAGGTCCTCTGGTGGTTCATGGTGGTCTGTGATAATGACATCTATTCCAAGTTCATTTGCAAAACTAACTTCCTCAGCTGCAGATATACCTGTATCTACAGTAATAATCAATGAGTAGCCTTGTTCTTTCGCCCATTTAAATGCATTCTTGTTAGGGCCATACCCTTCAGTAAAACGATTTGGTATATAGAAATCTACTTTTGCTTCTAGTTCAATTAATGTTAAATACAATACTGATGTACTACTAACACCATCTGCGTCATAATCGCCAAAAATTAATATTTTTTCATTTTCTTCAATCGCTTGAAATACTCTGTCTATTGCAATATCCATACCCTCTAATAAAAACGGGTCATGAAAGCTCATTTGATCTTCATATAAAAACTTACTTGCTGTTTCAACTGTATTAAACCCGCGAGTAACAAGTAGTTTAGCTAATAGAGGGGAAATCTGTAATTCTTTACTTAATATTTGCTCTTCTTGTTGATTCGATAATTTCGGTTTCCAACGTGCTTTTGACTTTAACAATACTCTCACCCCTAACTGTACTATTATACTAAAGTAAACTTATTGGATGAAAGAGTTATTTTTATCATTATATGGATTAATATGGACAAATACGTTTTCAACATCTTTGTCTTCCATTAGTTTTTCTTTAACATTTTTGCCGATTCTATGCCCTTCCTCAACAGTTATATATGGATCTACAGATACTTTTATATCGATAATGACATAATAGCCGTGCTCTCTTGCATAAAGAGTATTTATTTCTCTAACCCCTTCTACTTTTCTCACAATTTCTTTATATGGTTCTATGTCTTCCTCATGAAGTACATGATCCATCGTAGTATGTATTGACTCTGCCCCAATATCCCATGCCATTTTCAGGATCATTATTGCTACAACAAGCCCGGCCGCCGGATCTGCATACAAAAGGATAGGCATATTAATTTTAGTGCCAAGAATTGCAATTCCGATTCCAACCATAGCAGCAGCGGATGAATATACGTCTGAACGATGTTCATAAGCATTCGCAATAATCGCAGCACTATTCAATCTTTTTCCTAAAGCATATTTATAGCGAAACATCCATTCTTTTAAGAATATCGAGATAAATGCAGCTACTAAAGCGATTAGTTCAGGAGAATGGACAGGTTTAAAAAAAGCTGTAATTGAGGATTTCGTTATTTCGATTCCAACGATAAATAAAAGAACAGCTACAATAATTGCAGCGATTGATTCAGCTTTTCCATGTCCATAGGGATGATCCTCATCGGGTGGCATCTTAGCTGCTCTTAATCCAAATAAAACCGCTATTGAACCTGCTACATCGGATGCAGAGTGAACTGCATCAGCCAATAATGCTTTACTATTTCCGATATACCCAATGATCAGTTTAACAATTGCCAGAAGTAAATTTCCATATATTCCAATATAAGCTCCTTTCTTGGCTTCCTTATAACGCTCATCTTGTTCCATATACTTTACCTACTTCCTTTGTTCTAGATCTAGTCGATTACTCGCAAAACAAATTAATTTTTTATTACACACATTCTATTAGTATCTTCAATTCGGAATGAAACTAATACAAAAATAACTTCAATATTTACTTCATTTTATTTTGTTAGGATGAAAAAAAGAGCTATCGCTAATTAAGAAGTTCAAATTGAAAAATGGTTGATTTTATTGTGAATATGCGAAGGCATTATGTAATCAATTTATGCTTCAGTCTAGAAGCTATTATTCGGGGGATTTTATTGTTGTTTTATTATCATAGTAAAAATCTACTTCATTCGTTGATCTCTAATTCACACATTCCACTCGCTTATTTCATATGCCAAAGCATTATTTGAACTTCACCTTATAACTTCCTCCTCTTTCTAACACAAATAAAAAGGGATGTCCCAAATTTTACTTTTGGGACACCCTCTAGTTAGAAATTATTTAGCTTCTTCAACATCAATAACTTGATTTTTATCAAGTTGACGACCTTTAATACCTAGCCAAATTTGTGATGCGATAAAGATTGAAGAATATGTTCCAACTACTAAACCTACAAGTAATGCAATTGAGAAGTTAAGAATTGCATGACTTCCGAATAAAAGTAGTGCAAGAACAGCTAATACTACTGTAAGAACTGTTTTTACTGAACGGCCTAAAGTTTGACGAATCGATTCATTTACAATATCTTTCAATTCTTCTCTAGTACGAATTTTCTTCTTAAGCTTCATATTTTCACGAACTCGGTCAAATGTAACAATTGAGTCATTTATTGAATAACCAACAATTGTCAGTACCGCAGCGATGAAAGTTATATCTACTTCTAATCTAAACACGCTAAATATTACTACAATGAAGAACGCATCATGTAATAAGGCAATTACTGAAGCAATTGCATAAGAGAATTGGAAACGTAACGATACATAAAGAATAATACCTGCAGAAGCAATGATTAGTGCTTTAATTGCATTAGCTGCTAATTCTCGTCCAACGACTGGATCAACTGTACTTACGTTTGGTTCAATTCCAAATTTAGTCGTAAAATCTTTTTTCAAATCGTTAATTTGATCTTTAGTTAATACGCCTTTAAATACAACTGAACCAGTTTTTGCATCATTTGTAGAAACTGTAATACTTTCAGGTTTTAAGTTCATTTTTGATAATTCAGTATTTACAACTTGTTTTGTAACAGCTGATTTTGATTCAAATGTTACTCGTGTACCACTTGCAAAATCAATTCCTAAATTTAATCGGAATACAGAAAGGATAATTACGCCGACAATTACTGTAACAATTGAAAAATAAACGAATTTACGACCGATACTAACAAAATCGACTTTATCATATTTTGTTGGTGGATGTGCCAAGTTATGATTCAAACCAAGAATTTCACTTTGTTTAATACCAAACCAAGTTTTCTTATTATTTAAGTAACGACTTTGAACTAGTAAAGAAAGTAATAAGCGAGTTCCGAATACTGCAGTTAAGAAACTTACTAAAATACTGACAATTAAACTTGTTGCGAAACCTTTTACTGAGCTTGTACCAAAAATGAATAATACAACAGCTGCAAGTAGAGTTGTAATGTTAGCATCAAAAATAGTACCAAATGAACGCTGGTTACCAGCTCGATATGCTGATGCAACTGATTTCCCTAGTTTAAGCTCGTCTTTCAATCTCTCAAAGGTAATAATGTTGTTGTCAACCGCAATACCAACACCAAGTATTAATGCAGCAATACCCGGCAGTGTTAATACCGCGTTCATGCCATCAAATACAAGTAATGTTACGTAAGTGTACGCCATTAACATGATGCTTGCGATTAAGCCTGGTAAGCGATAGAAGAATAGCATAAATAAGAAAATTACTGCTACACCAATAACTCCAGCAAAAATTGTTTCATGCAATGCATCTGTTCCAAATTTTGCACCGATTGATGTTGAATACATTTCTTCAAGATGTACTGGAAGAGCACCAGCATTTAATAAATCTGAAAGTTCTTTTGCACTTTCAACTGTAAAAGTTGATCCTACAATAGAAAGTGAATCATCAGTAAATACTTGATTTACACTTGCTGCAGATAAGAACTTAGGTTTTGCTTTTGCTGATTCCTTTTTGAAAGAGTCTTTTCCTTCATTGAAATCTAGCCAAATAACCATCATATTATTTGGAGAACCCATTTTTAGCACTTTACTTGTAACATCTTTAACCTTACTTGCATCTTTAAATGTTATCGATACACTAGGTTTACCCATTTGGTCAAATGTTTGCTTTGAAGCGCCTTCTTTTAAATCTGCTCCAGTCATAAGAACCTTATCATTTACGTCACGAATTGTTAAATTCGCTTCTGTCGAAAGAATATCACGTGCTTTAGCTTGATTTTTGACACCAGCCAATTGTACACGAATACGATCTTTTCCTTCGATTTGGATGTTTGGTTCACTTACCCCTAATACGTTTACACGCTTCTCAAGGGCTTTTGCTGTACTTACTAAAACATTTTTGTTAATTTTGTCACCCTTTTTAATTGGCTTAACTTTGTATAGTACTTCGAAGCCGCCCTGTAAATCCAGACCAAGCTTGATATTTTTCGCAGTACCAAACACAGTTGTTCCGATTACTGCTGCTAATACAGCAATAATTAAGAAAAAGGCAACAATTCTGTTACGCTTAACCATGTTGTGAATTTCCTCCTCTAACGAGTTCAAGTTCTAGTACGAAAATGGTATGTTTTCATTCTTTTATTATACAAATGCAATTTTTTCATTGTCAATTAATGGCTAAACTGACTCCCCAAACTGCCATGTAGGAGATTTAAATGCTTCGATTCGAACATAATTCATATAATCGTTAACAGTTAAAGAGAGTATGTCTTCCACCAGTTGAAAAAGCTTTGGTTCTTCCTCTTTTTTTCGCCATAAGGTTTTTTCGAGGCATTCCCATAATTCATCCTCACTGACAGTATCAAATCCAAGCATTCTAAATTCATCCAATTTACTTTCAATTACTACCTGAAGCGTAGGTTTAAATTCTGCAGCTTGTTGATGAAATGTCGACATACTCTTCCCCCCTAATTTTCTGTATTTTTAGAAAAATGATGTTAGACCTTGATATTCATTTCCTAGTTGTTGAACTAACTTGTCATGCTTGCCTATATTTCTAGCATATATATAATTGTAAATCATTCTAGGCTGTTTGAGAAGGTGGTAAAAATAATGACGAAGCAAACGTTTTTAAGAGGAACGTTTTTTTTACTTATTGCAGGGCTCATCACAAGAATATTAGGATTTTTTAATCGAATTGTTGTCGCAAGAATCATGGGTGAAGAGGGCGTAGGATTATTTATGATGGCAGTCCCGACACTATTTTTAGTTATGACACTTACGCAGCTTGGATTACCAATTGCCATCTCTAAATTAATTGCAGAAGCAGTTGCCCAAAATAGACAAGATAAGATAAAAAAGATTTTAGCTGTTTCAATGACAATCACTGGCATATTAAGTATTATTTTTACAACAGCTATGATCTTCTTAGCTCCTTTTATTGCAAAAAATCTATTAACCGACTCAAGGACTATGTACCCATTAATTGCCATCGCACCAGTTGTACCGATTATCGCAATTTCTTCCGTTTTACGTGGTTATTTTCAAGGTGTACAAAACATGCGTCCTTCTTCCTTTTCTCAAGTTATTGAACAAGTTGTACGTATCGTACTAGTTGCTGTTTGTACTAAAACTTTTTTACCATATGGTGTTGAATTTGCTGCAAGTGGCGCGATCATATCTTCAGTTTTAGGGGAATTGGCATCCTTAATTTATATGCTTTATGTATTTAAAAAGGAAAAAAATGCAAAGTTCATTACAGGATTTAAAAACAATATTAAAGACGGAAGAAAAACCCTAAGTGACTTATTAAGTATTGCACTCCCTACAACTGGAAGTCGACTAATCGGCTCTATATCAATGTTTTTGGAACCAATTGTAGTTTCACAAAGTTTAGCGATTGCTGGTGTAACAGCAGTAGTTGCTACAAAACAATATGGATTACTCTCTGGATACGCATTACCTTTATTACTTTTACCAGCGTTTATTACTTATGCACTATCTACTTCACTAGTACCTGCAATTAGTGAAGCAATGGCTAAAAAGGATCGCGTAACTGTTGAAAGAAGACTACAGCAAGCTCTGCGTTACTCAATGATTGCCGGTGGATGGTCAGTCGTTGTTTTATATGTCTTTGCTTCACCAATTTTAACGCTAATGTATAAAAGTGACCAAGCCACACATTTCATCTTACTTTTAGCACCATGCTTTATTTTTTATTATTTTCAAGGTCCACTGCAAGCAGTATTACAAGCTCTAAATCTTGCTAATTCAGCTATGATCAATAGCTTTGTAGGTTCAGTCGTAAAGATCGCTAGTATTTTATTCCTAGCTACAAATCCTAAGTTCGGTATTAATGGAGTTGCCTTAGCAATGAATATTAGTATTGTAACAATAACAGTTCTTCATTATTTTACTGTTTTAAAAGCAATTAACTTTTCAATTTTCGTTAAAGACTATCTTTATTGTTTAATTATTTTAGGAGTCTGTATTTATATCGGCAAATTCATCAAAGAATATGTAGTCTTTTCATCCTCACTATTAGTACAAACATTGGCAAGCATCTCAATTGTGACATTAATGTATATCCTATTAATATTTTTATTTAATCTTGTCAAAAAAGACGAAATCATTCGAATCCCATTCTTTAAAAAGCTAATCACTAGATAGATATTAAAGGGAAAGAACGGAAGTTACAGGGAATAGGAATACTACTCCCCTCACTTCCTTTTTTTCACTCTATCCATCCTTCTTATCAAGGAATATTTCATCTCTCCTTAAACTGCAATACGATACTTGGTTAAAGTCTTCAATACCTTGTTTTTTTAGCTCCTGAAGCAACCAAAGCTTATTTTTATTGTAAAGTTTTAAATTATCATCTTGGACAATACCATCTAATATTAGTGGAAATGTAAGTGTACTATCATAGCCATCTCCATTTAATTCCTTTTTAAAGATGGACAACTTCCCTGTTGGTTCAAGGATTGCATAATCGACATCTCTTACATCTCCAATATCTTTTTCTCTTAGTTGAAGTAATAAATCATCAAATGTGTACCTTTGCTTTTTCATTTCTTTTTCTAATACTTTTCCTTTACTGATAATCAATACAGGATTTCCATCCAAAATTTTTCTAAATAAAACACTTTTTAGTGATATGAGCGAAAAAATTATTTGTATCGCAACAATTAAAAACATCGGATAAATCACTTTTATGATTGGATCATTATGGTTTTCAATTCCAATTGCAGCTATTTCAGTTAATAAAATATAAACAACTAAATCTAATAAACTTAGCTCTCCAATTTCTCTCTTACCCATTATTCGAAAGAAAAACGCAATAATTAAATAGATTAAAATGGTACGAATCGTCATAGAACCTAATTCCATTTTACTAACCCTCACATCCAAAACTTTGCTGAATTTTAATTATTTATCTTTTTACATTCTTGCTTATTTAGAAGTAGTAAAGACTTTACATATAAAAAATAGTAGAAATTTGTTCATAATTTTACTATTTGTAATTGCTCTATAAGTATTCTAAAAATTCATCTTATGAATATGCTTGTATAAAAGAGTGTACAAGGGGGAATATCAATGAAAAAAACAGCAACGGCTGTCTCTTTTGGCTTTTTAACTATTTTATTATTAGTATTATCAATTAGCTTAATTTTATCATTATTACTTAGACTAACTTCACTTACAGAAACAAGTGTCAATACAACAACTCTTGTCTTATCATTTATCGTAATGCTAATAGGTGGTTTTGTTACAGGAGCAAAAGGGAAAGAAAAAGGTTGGATTCTTGGGTTTCTAACAAGTGGAGCATACTCTGTATTTGTATTTTTTGTACAATTTCTTGGTTATGATCGAACTTTTTCTAAAGAGCAATTGATGTACCATGCCATTTTCATTGCGATCTGCATGTTAGGGTCAATTTTTGGTGTAAATGCTGCAAGTAATAAATCCTATAATAAATAAAACTCGACGATTAGTAAGCATTCTTGCTACTTCCTCATATAAAAAACAAAACGCTAGTTCCCAAAATGGAACTAGCGTTTCTTACGATACAATTATTTAGCGGCTTGTGCACGAGTTTCACGAATTGCATTTTTTTCAAATACCATGCGTGAACCATCAGTAGTCTTTAATGTAATTGTATTATTTTCTTCGTTAACAGCATCAACTAAACCGTGTAATCCACCGATTGTTACAACCATATCGCCTTTAGCAATTCCAGCTTGCATAGAAGCTGTTTGTTTTTGACGCTTTTGTTGTGGACGAATTAGTAAGAAGTAGAAAATTACGAACATTAATATTAATGGTAAAATTCCACCTAAAGATCCTAAGTTCATTAATATCTTCCTTTCAATATGTAAATTTTAAAAGTTCCTAGCGTTCGGCTTATTAAAACCGTATTGTTCAAAAAATTCTTCTCGGAAATCACCTAAACGGTCTTCGCGAATTGCTTGACGAACTTGTTCCATTAATTGTAACAGAAAATGTAAGTTATGATAAGTAGTCAATCGCATTCCAAACGTTTCTTCACATCGAATTAAGTGACGAATATATGATCTTGTATAGTTTTTACAAGTATAACAATCACAATTTGGATCAAGTGGTGAATAGTCTTCTGCATATTTTGCATTTTTAATAACTAATCTTCCTTCACTAGTCATACATGTGCCATTACGTGCTATACGTGTTGGTAGTACGCAGTCGAACATATCTACGCCTCGAATTGCACCATCAATTAAAGAGTCAGGTGAGCCAACGCCCATTAAATATCTTGGTTTATTCGTTGGTAGTAAAGGAGTTGTAAACTCTAGTACTCGATTCATTACATCCTTTGGCTCTCCAACTGATAATCCACCAATTGCATAGCCTGGGAAATCTAATGAAACTAAATCTCTTGCAGATTGCTTACGAAGTTCTTCATATTCTCCACCTTGTACAATACCAAATAATCCTTGATCTTCTGGTCTTTGGTGAGAATTTAAACAACGCTCTGCCCATCTACTAGTTCTTTCAACAGAACGCTTCATATAATCATACTCAGCAGGGTATGGTGGACATTCATCGAACGCCATCATAATATCTGAACCTAAAGCATTTTGGATTTCCATCGCTTTTTCAGGAGAAAGGAATAATTTATCACCATTTAAGTGATTTCTAAAATGTACTCCCTCTTCTTCAATTTTTCGGAATTGACTTAAGCTAAATACTTGGAAGCCACCAGAATCCGTTAAAATTGCTCGATCCCAGTTCATAAATTTATGTAGGCCACCAGCTTTTTTAATAATTTCATGACCTGGTCTTAACCATAAATGGTAAGTATTACTTAAAATAATTCCTGCCCCCATAGCTTTTAAATCTTCAGGTGACATTGTTTTAACTGTAGCTAAAGTACCAACAGGCATAAAAGTCGGTGTTTCAAAAGAACCATGTGGTGTGTGAACGATTCCTAATCGCGCACCTGTTTGCTTACAAGTTTTAATATGTTCATAACGAATTGCTGTCATTTTTCGATTCCTTTCACGTCTTAAAGTATTAACATTGCATCGCCAAAACTAAAAAAGCGATACTTTTGGTCTACTGCTTCATTATAAGCAGATAAAACTGCTTCTCTACCAGCTAAAGCACTAATTAGCATAATAAGAGTTGATTTTGGTAAATGGAAGTTCGTAATCATTCCATCAATCCCCATAAACTTATATCCAGGGTAAATGAAGATAGACGTCCAACCACTGCTTCCTTCAAACTTGCCTTCATTTGCCGTTGCAATGGTCTCAACTGTACGGGTAGAAGTTGTCCCAACAGTAATGATTCTACCACCGTTTGCTTTTGTATCATTTAATAGTTTAGCCGTTTCATCAGACATATAGTAATATTCTGAATGCATATCATGTTCTTCAATTGATTCTACACTTACAGGTCTAAATGTACCTAAACCTACATGCAAAGTAATAAATGCTAATTTTACGCCTTTTTCTTGAACTTTTGCTAAAAGCTCCTTCGTAAAATGTAAACCTGCTGTTGGAGCTGCAGCTGAACCAATTTCTTTTGCAAAAACTGTTTGGTAGCGGTCTTTATCTTCTAACTTTTCTTTAATATAAGGAGGTAGTGGCATTTCGCCTAATTGATCTAGAATTTCATAAAAAATTCCATCGTATTGGAATTTTAACTTTCTTCCACCTTGATCACTACTGCCTACACATTCTGCTTTTAATCTGCCATCTCCAAATAAAATGATTGTACCTACTTTTACTCTTTTAGCTGGCTTTACTAGTGTTTCCCACACATCTTGCTCTTCTTGCTGAAGTAATAATACTTCTATTTGAGCTCCTGTATCTTCTTTTACACCAAATAATCTAGCAGGCATTACTTTCGTTTCATTTAAAACTAAGCAATCTCCTTCTTGTAAATAATCTAACACATCAGGAAATTGTTTATGCTCTACATTCCCCGAGTCTTTATGTAATACCATTAGTCTTGATGCTTCTCGATCTAATAAAGGAGTTTGAGCAATCAGCTCCTCAGGCAAATCAAAATCAAATAAATTTACATCCATTTCTAAACACCTCGTATATTTCAAGGACAAGGGTGTAAGGGAGAATCTTTTAAAATTCTCCCTTTCTAATTCTTGCCCTTCGTATTTCCTATTCCCTTAAACCCTATCTTTTCCAAAATCATGTATTATCATTTTTTCCCAAAAAATGAAAAAATAAGTGATAGTAATACACTTATGATAATACAAGTAACAATTGGGAAATAAAATGATACATTTCCTTTTTTAATAAAGATATCACCTGGAAGTTTACCTACAAATTTCATAAACAATCCAACTAATAACAATATAACACCTAGCGTTATTAACACTTTTGATAAATCAGTCATTGCTCAGGTACCTGCAAACCAAAATGTTTATACGTTAAATCAGTTACAATTCTTCCTCTAGGAGTTCGTTGAAGGAATCCGATTTGAAGCAAATAAGGTTCGTACACATCTTCAATTGTTTGTGATTCTTCTCCGATCGAAGCCGCAATCGTATCAACTCCAACAGGACCACCTCGGAATCTTTCAATAATCGCAAGTAACAGTTTATGGTCGATATGATCTAGACCCGCTTCATCTACTTGCATTTGAATTAAAGAATCTTTAGCTATTTCAAATGTAATAATTCCACTGCCCTGGACTTGAGCAAAGTCTCTAACTCTTCGCAATAAACGGTTTGCAATTCGAGGTGTACCTCTAGACCTTCTAGCGATTTCTAAAGCAGCTTCCTTCTCGATTTCCATTCCAAATAACTCAGCCGTTCTTCTAACGATTAATGCAAGCTGTTCAACTGTATAAAACTCTAATCGATTTAATACACCAAAACGATCTCTAAGTGGTGAAGAAAGCAAACCTGCTCTAGTTGTTGCACCGATTAGTGTAAAAGGTGGTAAATCAATCCTTACTGACCTTGCAGTTGCATCCTTACCAATAACGATATCAAAGAAAAAATCTTCCATCGCTGGATAAAGTACTTCTTCCACTGTACGAGGTAATCGGTGTATTTCATCAATAAATAACACATCACCAGGTTGTAGTGACGTCAAAATTGCTGCTAAATCTCCAGGACGCTCAATCGCTGGTCCAGAAGTAGTTTTAAAGCCCACACCTAATTCATTCGCAATAATTGCTGCTAAAGTAGTTTTACCTAAACCAGGAGGACCGTATAATAAAACGTGATCTAAAGATTCGTTACGCATTTTTGCAGCTTCAATAAAGACTTGCAAATTCTTTTTAACTTTATCTTGCCCTATATATTCTTTTAATGTTTGAGGCCTAAGTGATAGTTCTTGATCAAAATCTTCACGATTACTTTCACTTGATAAAATTCGATCATCCATTTTCATCACCTCTTAGCTTGCAATAGTAATTGAAGAGCTTTTTTAATATATTCATCAGTAGAAAGTGGTTCATTTTTCAATAATGGTACGATCTTTTTAACTTCTTTCTCTGCATACCCTAATGCTTTTAAAGCTTCAATGGCATCATCTAATGAAGATGCTGCATTTTCTTTTTCTTCCATCGCATCTATATCAGTAAATAAATCTACTTGTACCGTTCCAAAAACTTTCTCAAGCTTTCCTTTTAGGTCTAGAATCATTTGTCTTGCTGTCTTTTTACCAACGCCTGGGAATTTTGTTAAAAATGCTTCGTCCTCTTCTTCAATTGCTTGAACAATTTGATTTGGCTCACCTGTTGCTACAATCGCCAAAGCACCTTTTGGTCCGATTCCAGACACACTTAATAATTTTTGAAATAAAGTTCGTTCATCAAGCGTTTTAAAACCATATAACATCATAACATCTTCTCTTACGTAAAGATGTGTATAAACTTTTAAGATTTCATTTGAAGGTCTAAAAACATATGGATTAGGTGTAAATAATTGATAACCCATTCCATTATGATCAATTACTATATATTCCGGTCCAACCCATTCTATCTTTCCAATTACGTATTCGTACATGGTTTTCTCCCCTTTTTACATGTATTCCATTGTACCATATATAGAAGAAGGAAAAAAATAGTCGGGTGTCGAAAATAAAAATTTTATACATAGGAATTTACGATCGAAATAGTTAAAGTGATTATCCATATAAATTGCCATTTCATAAGAATAAGATAAGGAGGCAACTATTTGAACTTATTTCCGAACATTTTAACTGAGCGACTTTATTTAAGAGAAGTTAACATTACTGATACAAATCGATTGTTTACAATTTTATCTAGAGAAGATGTTACGAAATATTATGGATTAGATGCACTAACAAATAGTAGTCAAGTTATTGACCTAATTCATTTTTTTAGAGAAATGTATGAAACACGTAGTGGCATCCGCTGGGGGATTATTGAAAAAGAGACAAACAAATTAATCGGAACATGTGGATTTAATGCTTATCAAGAACGTAACAAAAGAGCTGAAGTTGGCTATGAGATCCACCCAGATTATTGGCGAAAAGGGTATGCAACTGAAGCTGTAAAAGCTTTATTAAATTATGGATTTGATATGCTACAACTAAATCGAATAGGAGCTATCGTCTATCCAGAAAATCTACCTTCACAAAAGCTTCTTGAAAAAATTGGATTCACTAATGAAGGTTTATTAAGAGAGTATTTAATTCAAGGTACCTCAGTTCATGATACATATGCTTATTCAATCTTACGGAAAGAATGGGTCGTTTAAGTTCTCCTTTTCAACAGCGTCAAAGAACCACAAGAAAAATCTCTTGTGGTTCTTTTATGACTTACCAAATTTTAATTTATAATTCTTTCATACTCTTTTAAGTAATGTAATAGATAAACGTAATGATTTTTAGTCGAAATTTTTATCCCTTTTTCAAGTTCCTTTTGTTTATTTACTTCTAATTTATTCGTATCAATTTGAAAAAAAGATTCAATAATATTATTCCCACTTGGCGTTCCAATATATAAGTTTAACATCCCACTTGAATTGATTCCTAAATAACCTTTCGACTTCAACGTAGGAGAAAGATCATTTATTTTTTTCATCAATACAATTTGATCATCATTTTCTTCTATGACTTTCCAACCTTTAAATTCTTTTTTTACTTGTCCCAGTGTTTTATGTTGATTAATATAAATTTCTTCAATCACTTCACCGTTTATATACACCTTATGTAAAATGATTGTAATTCCCTTGTTAGTCGTACTTTGACGATGAATACTATGATGTGCTGCCAATGTTTCAGTTTGTGCCGGAAATAGTAGTAGTGCTATTAAACAAACAAACATTAAAATAAACTTTTTCACAAACATCCACTCCTTTAGACAAAATCATACAAGCTTTTTTAGTTTGACCATTCATTTTTACTTTATCCAAGTGTTTTATATTTTTTTCTTACTAAAAGGCTCGGTTAAATTTAAATGTTGATTTCTGAACTAAAAAAAGGCTGTCTAACGAGACAACCTTTGGGTAAACTTTTTTAACTAAAGCATGCGTTTGTTACATTAGAAACTCTATATTTCTAAAATATCAATGATGCTATATTAATAAATTGATAAGATCAAAACACTGAAAACAAATTATCGAGGGAATAAAAATAGCATTAGTATAACGCTATTTATTCGCCTACTAAACCATCACCATCTCGATCATCCATATATTTATAGAGCCATGAATCGCGCGTAATAGGCATTTTAAAGCCAGCAGCTTTGGCTTCAGCGATCGTAACTCTTCCATTATGATTTGTATCCACTTTACTAATATCTTCATTACTATTTTTTGTTTTGTTTGCAGGCACATTGTTTGTTTTCGGTGGCGTACTGCTCGTACCTGTCGTTTTCCCTAAATTTTTGTTCACTTTATCTGGGTTCACATTGTCAAATTCATCTTTAATGGATCTGCCCTGAATTTTGTATGTGAATTTATAATGGTTAGGAATTTGCGTTTTATTATTTGGATATTGAATTACTGCTACAAAATCAGTACAACCTCCTGCATCTCGAATCACTTTTTCCATATAAGCTTGATCGCCATGCCTGTTCAGATTGCTATCCTGAGGTGTAATGTTATATGCGTTTGATACTCCCCCAAGCGAGTCAGCAATTACATGCCCTTTATCCAAGATTGGACTCTCTGTACCAGGAACATCTGCTTCATCAGAGTAATATCTACCTGATGACAAAACATGATCAGTATTCGAATTTTGAAGTGTTATCTTTTTCGCCTCAACACGAATTAACTGACCGTATTCATTTGTATACGCCCAATATTCCCTTTTTCCATATCCGACATCTACTTTGACATTCGGCTGTCTATATCCTGACATATCCCCGCCATTTACTACAATTAGGGTATATTTGCTATAATCAAATCCGTTCGTTTTACTTGTTGCCTTTGAAGTGCTAGAAGCAGGAACACTTTTGTTCGGTTCACTATCACTCTTTGGTTTCTCTGTGTCATCGGCAGATGTATTCTTATTCGCTTCAACAGTCTTAGAAGCCGTGCTCGTTATTGATTGCACTTTTTTTGCCGAAGTCTGTTCAGTGATTTTTCCGCAACCTGCAAATACAGATAGTAAAATCACTGTAAATAAAATCAAAATTAATCTTTTGCTCACACTTCGCACACCTTTCTCATGTTTCTACTCTAAAAAATCATATTTTAACGATAACACATTTTGGCCTTTTGTTGGAAAATACCTATTATTGGTATTGAATCCTTAAGCAACTATCTCGCCATTTAGCTGGATAAAAAAACGATCCCAATTGAGATTGGATATAATGGTCAATTAGTAGCCCTTCCGATGGATATCTCAGAATTGAAAGCTGTCACACAAATGATTTGGCATAAAGATAAGTGGATTTCCCCTGCACTTGATTCATTTCTAGCTACTGTACGTGAGTTGTTCTCTCACCAGATTTAAGCTGAGATTAAAAACTAAAACAGTTAAAAAATAAAAAAGTAAACAAAAATAACTTAATAAGACGAATCCATATTTATTGGTTCGTCTCTATCAACTTCAAATTATATTTTAACTCTCTATTTTTACATTTATATATGTTTGGTTCTTATGTTACCTATAGGTACCTAAGGTACCTATAGGTACCTAAGGTACCTATAGGTTTCTATCGTACTTAAAAGTACGTTCTTTTTTTTATTTTTACTTTATTTAATAATAGCAATTGTAGAGAAGAGGTTACTTATAAACATCAAATTATAAGCGAGGCTCTTTTCTTTAAAAAAATTAATTACTTATCTTCATGTTATTCATGAAGACCTGTATATATAGGAGGATTTTCATGAAAGAGAAAAACTTGTTTCAAGGAAAATTAGGTTTTGGTACTGCTCCATTAGGAAATATGTTCCGTAACATCCCAGAAGAAGAAGCAATCGCAACGGTTGATGCTGCATGGAATAATGGCATACGTTACTTTGACTCTGCTCCATTTTATGGTGCTGGTCTTGCTGAAATCCGTTTAGGAGAAGCATTATCAAAATACAATCGTGATGAATTTGTACTAAGTACGAAAATTGGTCGTTTAATTCTTGATGAACTAGAAGATCCTACTGCACGTGACTTAGGAGAAAAAGGCGGTCTATTTGAATTCGGACGTAAGAATAAGCTCGTGAACGATTATAGTGCTGACGCAACATTACGATCAATCGAAGATAGTTTAAATCGTTTGAAAACTGATCGTTTAGACATTGTCTATGTTCATGATATTGCTCAAGACTTTTATGGTGACGAGTGGTTAGCGCAGTTTGAAATTGCTCGTACTGGAGCATTCCGCGTCCTTTCTCAATTACGAGAAGAAGGTGTTATTAAAGCTTGGGGACTTGGCGTAAATAAAGTAGAACCTATCGAAATTGCATTAGAATTAGGTGAACACAAACCTGATGTTAGTTTATTGGCTGGACGTTATACACTTCTTGATCATGATCGTGCACTTCATCGATTAATGCCAGAAGCTGCTAAACAAAATGTTGATATTATCGTTGGTGGTCCTTACAGCTCAGGTATTTTAGCTGGTGGAACTCACTTCGAATATCAAAAAGCATCTCCTGAAATTATCGCAAAGGTTGAGAAAATTAAAGGCATTGCACAACGACATGGTATTAGTATAAAAGCTGCAGCCCTTCAATTTTCACTAGCAAATCCAGCAGTTGCATCAGTAATCCCAGGTGCAAGTAAACCAGAACGTATAGCTGAAGACAAAGCTGCATTAAATGAAGTAATTCCAGCTGCATTCTGGCATGAAATGCGCGAACAAAAATTAGTGGCTGAAAATGCTCCACTACCAATTGACGTTAAATAACGCAAGAATTAACACTTAAATAACTACAACAGGAGTGATTACAATGACAAATACAAAAGTTACTATGGAAATCCCTGCTTCAGCAACACAAGTTTGGAATTTAATTGGCGGATTTAATGCATTACCAGATTGGTTACCATATATCCCAACTAGTGAACTAAGTGAAGGTGGTCGTGTTCGTAGTTTAGCGAACCCAGATGGCAATGCAATTATTGAACGCCTAGAAGCATTCAATGAAAAAGAGCGTTTATATACCTACTCGATTATGAAGGCACCATTCCCAGTGACTAACTATCTATCAACTATACAAGTTTTTGAACACTCAGATAAAAATAAATCAATTGTTGAGTGGTCAGGTAGTTTTACACCTGTGAGTGTAAGTGATGAAGAGGTCATCGATTTATTCCATGGTATATATAAAGATGGATTGGAAGCATTGAATAAAGCTTTTAATGCATAAGTATAGAAGTTAGTTCAAATATTTTTAAAAAAGCAAAGGGAAGTTCTAGACTGCACCCCTTATTTAAGAATATTTTATTAGGTTTATTTACTCTGGTTTTTTAGAATTAATTAGGTAATTATGTGTACGTTAAGCTTATTCGACTATACAGCAATTTAAATAAAATAGAGGATGATCCTGTGATCATCCTCTATTTGTTGTTTAACTAGACCAGCTAATAGTTGTATAAGAAAATTCTATTTTATTAGTTGATTTTTTAATTCTTCTAACTTGATTTTGATAAATGGATTTGTATCTTCAGGCAGTTCGTTTAAAGCAAAAATTTGTGCTTCGATTCCTTGATTTTGGTCAGGGGTTATATGTCCTTCAAATTCCGTACACAAATAACCAATCGCAACAGTTTGATACTCATCTCCACTTTCCTCTACACGATTAATTAATTCTGTTCCCGAATAAACACCAAATAAAGTTAACTTCTTAATTGTTAGCCCAATATCACGAAGGACGTTGCGTTTAAGACATTCTTCAACTGATTCGTTTAACTGTAAGATATCACCTGGAATATTCCAAATTCCTCCTATGTATCGATAAAGTAAAATCTCTCCGTTTTGATTCAGAATTGCTACACTTGGTCGGACAATAATTAAAGGATCATTCCCAATCTTCTCTCTCATCGCATCACAATAATTCATATTAGCCTCCAATTTGGGTAATAAACTTCGTAACGTTCGCTAAACAACAACTACCTTGAGGATTATTGACTTCACAACCACAACGATTTGCCTTTATATTTTCTCGAATGTGCTCAATTGGATTCTGTGTTTCTTTGTTTTCAACAAATTGTTGAATTTTTTCTTTTGTCCAATCAAAACAGTAGCAAACAGGAGCTTCAGATGAAGACTCTTTTTGAAAAACAGGCACCTATATTTCAGATGTAGCGTATGATTTTTGTTCCGAATCATAATAAACGATTTCACAATAAGCAGTTGGACAAAAATAATGATCTAAATCTGCATTTAATAACTCTAAGGATGATGGTTTTAACAGTGATTTTAGTGTAATTTTTTTAATCTTTTTACCAGCTACACCACAAGCCGAACAAGTTTGAATCTTCTCAGATACCGTATTATTTGTTATACAACAATCGCTCATAATTTATTTCTCCTTAGAAGCAATTTCATATCAAAATTATATCATTTCTTATTCAACTATACTGCCATTTAGTCCAATAAAAACGAACGTTGAAGCAGTCGATCATTATTCAGCTAATTACATAAGACTAACTAATTTATAAGATCAATCTAAAAATTTAATTAGAAATATTAATGAGGTTAGTATCAACAAAAAAACAGCTAATACTTTTAGTGGAAATAGAGATTGTGGCAGAAAAATATCACCTATAAATTTAAAAACAAAGCCAAGTTTATTATTATAATAATTACTTTTATATTCCTTCCATAAATTAATAGTTATTAAACAAAATATAAAACAACCAAAAATAAAAAATACTAATGCAAGAATTAAGTTAATATAAGAATGATGCAACATATTTTACCTCTAAGAATCTATTTAGATTTTTTTTACTCGATATACAACTACTTATTCCCCAAAGAAATAGAAAAACAAAGCTAAAGGATATATACATATGTATACCCAAGTTCCTATTATCAAAAGAAATTAAAACATACTTTATCTTTTCTATTCAGTATTACATTTAAAATAGCCATAATTACCACTACTATAAATAAAGGTGCCACTGCTAATTTAGAGAAAAGTTCTGGAAAGGAAATTTTCATTAATTCATCATCCATACTTCTCCCCTAACTTAAGCCTAATATAGCATAACTATCTAATTTTTTGTTCAACTAAACTGCCATTTTGTTGATTAAAAAAATCGACTAAATAGCCGATTAAGTTGTTCAACTAATGCATGCGTTAGTTGAACAAAACGTAGGAGCTGATGGAACAACCCCTATTTAATTATTCGTTACCTAAAATGTTATATTAGTCAATAAATTGTATCAATAGCTGGTTAAACTTGTCACGTTCTTCCCAAAATGAACCATGACCGCTGTATTGAAATGGTACAAGTTGTGAATTTTTTATTAAATTATTTGTTTCCTGTGCTTTAGTAAACGGAACGATTTTATCATGTATGCCATGAATAATTAGTGTAGGCACTAATATTTTATCAAGATCATTGTACACGTTCTCATCTCTTAATGTACTCATGATTGCAGTGGTCGACCAACTAGCTGCTTGTAATCCCAACTGAAATATCCAGTCCGAGAATGGGCCGGATATTTTCTGGAAGAAAAAGAGATCTGTTACCCCCTGCAACATTTTAGGGCGATCATTAAGGGATTCTGTAATGAAATTATTTGCAATTTCTTTCTCAACACTAGTCGGAGATGCAGCGCCTATAAGAACAAGTTTGGAAACTCCATAACCTTGATACCGAGCCATATATCGAATCGAAATTGCTCCTCCAGTTGAGTGTCCTGCTAATGTGAAATCTTTTAACTGCAACGACGCTATTACTATACTTATATCATCTGCCAATCTGTCAAAATTGTAGCCACCAAAAGGTTTATCCGAATTACCGTATCCCCTCCAGTCAACGCCTATACATCGATATCCCATTGCTGGAAGAACATTAAACTGATATTCAAACTGCTTATGGTTTAAAGGCCACCCATGTATAAAGAGAATTGTTTTATTCCCCTTCGGATTTACATCCTCTACATAAATATTTACACCTGGTTCTACAGTAATATAGTATCCCACACAGATTCCTCCGATTAGTAAAGTTGGTCTCTGCAATAAGATACTCACATAGGAAAACATATATTACTAGTTGAAAATCCTTTTAATTCAAAAAAGATTGTTAAACCAGAGCATGTGTTCGCATTATAAGCTCATCCAGTTTTTAAAATGTACCCTTTATAAAGGACGATAAAAAAGGTTATGCCACACAAAGAAGATGATTTCTGTATTCTACAGGGCTCATCTTCTTTAAATTCCATTGATATCTACAATTGTTATAGTAGGTCATATAACTTCTTATTTCCTTCTTTAGTTCTTCTAAAGTATTACACCGTTTTATATTTACCTCATCTTTGAAATGACCAAAAAAAGACTCTTGAAGAGTGTTATCCCAACGATTTCCTCTCCTAGACATTGATTGTTTTAACCCTAATTTTTTAACTTTTTTCTGAAAAGTAGGGCTGGTATAATGTAAGCCTTGATTTATCATATTTTTAAACTTAAATTTTTCGATCACTGAGCGAATTAAAAGAAATTTTTGTTCAGCAGGTACTTTTACTCTATTACCTTCATCCCCCTTTCCAGCATGTCTAGCTTTTTTAGTAATTCATTTTCAGCTTTTAACAGTTGGATTTGAGCTTCTAATTTAGCGTTTTTTTCTTCTAAAGTGAGCTCTTTATTAGTTGGTCTCTCAGAGTTGTCTTTACGTGAATCACGAAGTCCAAGAACTCCCGAATCATTATAAGATGTACGCCATCTATTGGCAGCCCTATTAATTCTAGTAATACCACTGATTTCAACGTCAAATCCATTTTCCTCAAAGATCTGTCTCGGCAATTTTCCATTTTTATTTTCAGTTACAAAAATCCTTTTAAACTCATCTGAGTATGTAATACTTTTTGAACTTACAGCTTTAACGTTTGGAGTTTTACTTAATATATTTATTTCCTTATTAGAAAAGAGCTTTTTTGACATATGATATTTTCCCCGATTTTCTATTTTTCTTCATTATATAAAAAGTACCCCATAGAAGTGACCTTTTTCAAGTGTCTACTCTATAGGGTACTTTTTAACTTAGAATCTGACTTTTTTGATGATATTTTCATTTTATTAGTATAAAACCTTTGATATTTTTTGGGATAAATATTCGATTCTAGGCATTATAAGGGAATCATCTACGGTTGAAAGTCTTTCCGAATTAAACAGTTGTAATTTCCTTAGTTCATAAAAATCGAAAAGAACTTGTTCAATCGTTAATTGGTTTTTCATTAAATATTTAAGATCAAGTATTGAAAACAACATCTGATCCTGTAATATCAAAAGTCTACCATTGATTTGATTAAAGACACCCTTTGCCATTCCTTCGTTATAAAAACTAAGTAATTGTTTTTCACGGAATTGTACCATCTCCCATAGTTTATCGTACATTAAGGGATATGTGTTCTGAAGTTCTTTTAGAAAATCATCAGTGATAAAAAGTGCAAGTGAAACAGACTGCTCAAAAATTTCTTGAAATTTTGAGGCAAATAAATTGTCCTCTTTCGGCATAACTGTTGTCATATCTTTAATGTACTGCACGAAACCGTCAGAAACTCTATGGAATAAATCTTCCTTTGTAGGAAAATATTTATACAATGTTGCTCTGCTAATCCCAACGATTTTCGCAATTTCATCCATTTTTAATGTCTGAAACCCATTAGTTCGAATAGTAGGCATCAGCTTTAAGATAATGTCTCCTTGTTTTTGTTTGAATTTATCAGTTACTTTATTTTCATCGGTCACCTTGTTTCCACCTCGTTGTGAGTATTATATCAAAAATCATATACAAGTAATACGATAAAGATAAAATAGACAAAAAACATATTTTTTGTATACTTTGTAAATAGGGTGTGATACTCTTACATAGAAGTTAATCTCATTTGAAAGAGAGGATACAAAAATGAAAACTAGAAAATTAGGAAATAGTGATTTAGAGGTTTCATCGATTGGACTTGGTCTAATGGGAATGTCTCCAGGAATTTACGGTACGATAAATGACGATGAGTCAATTAAAACGATTCATCGTGCGATGGATCTTGGTGTCACTTTATTTGACAGTGCCGACACTTATGGAAATGGACATAATGAAGAATTGCTTGGTAAAGCATTAGTAGGTCGACGTGATAAGGCAATTGTCGCAACCAAATTTACGTTCGGACCTAATTGGGAGTTCATTGGTGGACATCCAGATTACGTAAAAAAAGCAATTGATGAGAGCCTTCGACGTTTGGGTCTTGACTATATTGACTTGTATTATCAACACCGAGTTGATCCGAATGTACCAATTGAAGAAACAGTTGGCGCAATGGCTGATTTAGTCAAGGCAGGGAAAGTTCGTTATCTTGGTCTTTCAGAAGCAGGAGCAGACATCATTCGTCGTGCAAATGCAGTTCATCCAATTGCTGCATTACAAACGGAATACTCGCTTTGGAGCCGTGATATTGAAGATGAGATACTTCCAACTGTTAGAGAACTTGGGATAACTCACGTTGCATACAGTCCTTTAAGCAGAGGTTTTATTTCAGGAGAATTAAGAAAATTTGAGGATCTTGAACCTAATGATATCCGCAGAAATTTACCTCGATTCCAGGGAGAAAACTTCCAAAAAAACGTTGATATCGTTGATAAACTTAGTGAGGTTGCAAGCGAAAAGAACGTAACAGTTTCCCAACTAGCAATCGCTTGGACAATTACAAAAGGTGCGTTGCCAATTCCAGGTACTAAACGAGTAAAATATCTGGAAGAAAATGTTGAGGCACTTAATATAGAGCTTACTGAAGAGGATTTAAACCACCTTGAAGAAGTTAGCCCTGAGAACTCGGTTCAAGGTGGACGTTACTGACTTTGATCTGATCAAGCTAAAACAATATTTTTAATAATAATAACGCCTCGTATCTTTGTATATACGAGGCGTTCATTGTATATAGGGGTATTGTGATAAATCCTTATTCAACGATATTGAACTAAAGCATACGATGGTTCTATATATTTTCGTATTAGGCGAAAAAAATATACATTGGTTTTTTAATTTAATATATTGTACTAAGTTATCTTTTTCGCCAAATGCCACCTAAGAGAAACTCTTTTCCTAGAGTTCTCTCTTTTTTTATTTTTAAAGATTATGCAACTAACGCACTGCTTTAGTTGCATAAGGAAAAAGTTATCTCCACTTATCAGAATGCCAATAATCTGGCTTTCCAAAAAGCAATGAACTTTCAATAGTTTCTTTATACTGGTCCCAATCAAAATAAAAAGGTCCTATTCCGTAATAATTTTCTAATTTACTACTCCAATCTTCAAGAGTATTTTCATAACCTAATTTATACCAAATAATTATATTGTCATCTTTCGAACTCCGTTTAATTTTTAACGAAACAGCACCACAGCCTAAGTCAGAACAAGGACAAATATATATTGAATTTCGATTATTCTTATCAAAATCTGATTTTACTTTTAATAATAATCTATCTATTTGTTTTTGTTGAAACTCTTTTGGACCCCATCCTAAGCAAGAAACATATTCCTTATCTTTAAATTCCTTGAAATTAATTAATGGTATTCCATCAATTAAAAAATTAGCAAAAACTATTTTACCAGGATAACCCTCGTGTATTTTTTTTTCTATACTTAACTTAGATATCTTTGACACATAATCATCCCCCAATAATTACTATTACTTAAATCCTCTTTTAAATTAGAGTAGCAAAGGTAACTTTAAATTTACAGTCCTTATGCAATTAAATTGCCAATTGGCTGCATAAGAAAATCAACAATATATCTAACAGACCTAATAAAAAAAACCTAAAGATTCTTTAGGATAGTTAAAAATATATGAAAATTAAATAGCTACTCAAATTTCAAAAAGAGTGATAAAGAAATCTGGGGCAACTTCAATTTTGTTTTTATATTTAAAGCCAAAATTTTTATATAAGTTAATTGCTGGATAATTCTCTGATCCCGTTGAAACGATTACTTTTTTTGTTTTGGCAATATTATTTAAAAAATTACCTACTAATTTTTTAGCAATACCTTGCTTAAAGTAATTAGGATGTACGACCAATCTGCATATTTGATATTCATCCTCGTTTTCTGAATAAGCTAAGAATCCCATTAATTCATTCTGATCCATATAACCAATAAAGATCTCGTTTGAGTCTATAATGCTCAGTGCATTATCTTTTAATTGAGGGATTCCTTCAAAATTAATTAACTTTGCCTCTACTTTATATGCCGGTAGTTGTACCTTTAAAATTAAATTTGCTATCTTACTGTGTTTATTATTTAATTTAGTGATCAAAAAATTTCTCCCCAAATGAGTTCTATTACAGCCCTTTTGACAAACCATTTAAAATATAAAAATTAAATAGTTCAGTGATTTTTTTAGGAGTAAGTGCATCATGTTCCTTCTCCCAATCAATTTTTAATGTTGTATAAAGTCGAAACATTACCATAGCAGTTATTTCAGGATCACATTCAACGATTTCTTTCTTGGTGATTGCTTCTTCAATTTTCTTTTGTATGTATAATATAATTGAATTATTCAAGCGTTTTAAAGCGTCATACACAGCAATTGTTCCAAATTCTTTTTGTTCTTGAAGTAATTTTATTGTTAATTCATGTTCATTATGAAATGCAATGAAAACTTCAATTCCTTTATGAGCCTTTTCAATGAATGAATCTTCATCACGAATTGATTGTTCAGCTAAAAATTTCATTTCATTAATCAAGTTATTGATGATTTCATCAAACAATTCTTCTTTATTTTTGAAAAAAGTATAGATCGTTCCTTTTCCTACATTTGCTTGTTTTGCAATCTGACTCATTGTCGTTGCTTTATACCCAAATATGGTAAATGACTTTGTGGCAGCTTCTAAAATATTTTGCTTTTTCAAAAAAACTCACCTCAAATTCTATTTTAAACCAATGGCCAATACGGTTTTTTGGTCAATATAAAAATCACTTTATCATAATGTTTATTCTATATCAATCGAGTTGTTAAACAATTCAAAATAGAACTAAAAAGAAGAAGCAAAAGCTTCTTCCTTTTAGTAAGTAGATTAACGGTTAGGTTTTGTCGCATCTTTTACATCATTTTTTACATTACGATACATATGTTTAACATTTTCTTTTGTATCGTATAATACATTCTTTGTAGCATTCGGGACGTTATTTAAATTGTTTCTAATTGTCCCATCGAAAGTTATATAGACTTTTTTACCACTTGTATATGGTGATAATGCGTCTTTAATTTTTGAGCGAGTTGCGCTCTCATCAACATTTTCATTTACTAAATCTACTGCGACAAGTACCTGGTCACCAACAGCAACCGTGTTTGCGTCGGCTACATTTGACATTTGTTCTACTCGTTTAGAAATCTGGTCTGCAAACTTTCGCTCACCAGTTGTCATATTAGCGTTTGTACTAATATTTGTATAAGGTACAACAGGAGCTGTATTTAAATCGTTATTATAACGTACTTGATCCATATTGTAGTTTCTATTCGTATAATTGACATTTCTTCCATAAGTTCCATTATGGATTAAACCATCATTCGAATATTCACTACTTAAGCCTTCATTTATTCGATCATTTCCATAGTGAACGTTTTTCTTATTGAAATAATCTTTGTTATTTGGATAGTTAACGTTTTCATAACGATAATTAACCGCATAAGGGTTAGTCGGTCTATTGAAATCAACTTTTTCATAACCAACGTTTCTTTTGTGGTCATTCATGGCATTATTGTTTGTTCCACAAGCAGCTAATGATAAAGCTGTTAACACGGTACCTGTAGCAACGATAAGACCCTTTTTATTCAATATAAAACCCTCCCTTTAATTACAGCTAATTGTAATACTAAAATTGTATTACAAAGTTAGGATGACCTTTTTAGGGAGTTTTTAAATTGTTAATTGATGGGATGAAACTCATAATAAGTAAAAAACTGCTTCATTGTATTTAGCTACTGAATTATTGGGAAAATAAAAAAAGAGGCATATCCTACTACCATGATTCTTCTTAATATGTAAAAAAAGACGATTAAAAATAAATCGTCTTTTCAAGGTAACTTTTTTAATTTTCATCTTCCTCAAAATATGGAACTCCGTATGAAGACTGATTATGAGCATAAGGAGTAAATAATTGCGAATTTGGATCAAAATAAGGCTCTGATGAATCACGATACATAGGTGTATTTGGTCCAGTAGCATACGGTGAAACAACTGGCCCATTACCTTGGAATTTTGGATAGTCCATAGCTGGTAGTGTTGCTGGGAAGTTCGAGTTTGGTCCCATATATGCTGGCATTGTTGCTGGGAAGTTTGCGTTTGGTCCCATATATGCTGGCATTGTTGCTGGGAAGTTTGCGTTTGGTCCCATATACGCTGGCATTGTTGCTGGGAAGTTTGCGTTTGGTCCCATATATGCTGGCATTGTTGCTGGGAAGTTTTCATTTGGTCCCATATACGCTGGCATTGTTGCTGGGAAGTTTGCGTTTGGTCCCATATATGCTGGCATTGTTGCTGGGAAGTTTTCATTCGGTCCCATGTATGCTGGCATTGTTGCTGGGAAGTTTTCATTCGGTCCCATATATGCTGGCATTGTTTGTGGGAAATTCGGATTCGGCCCCATGTATGCTGGTAATGTTTGCGCATTATTTACTGGGAACGGTGCAGGCATTGGCATTGGCGCTGGTAGTGGTGTAGGAACTGGTGCTGGTAATGGCATTGGCGTAGCTGTTGGTGGAACTGGTACCCCACCTGTTGCGCCAGGAGCTTCTCCAGTCACTCCTGTCAACATCGGCATAGAACCAAAGCTCGGCAATGTTGGTAATGCTCCTCCTTCTCCTCTACCTGGATAATATGGATAGTTTGAATTTGGCCCCATGTATGCTGGTAATGTTTGCGGTGCATTTGGTCCCATGTACGCTGGTAATGTTTGCGGCGCATTTGGTCCCATGTATGCTGGTAGTGTTTGCGGGAAATTTTCATTTGGTCCCATATATGCTGGCATTGTTTGTGGGAAATTTTCGTTCGGTCCCATATATGCCGGTAATGTTTGTGGTGCATTTGGTCCCATATACGCTGGTAATGTTTGTGCTGCGTTTGGATTTGGTCCCATATACGCCGGTAATGTTTGTGCCGCATTTGGATTTGGTCCCATATATGCCGGTAATGTTTGTGCCGCATTTGGTCCCATATATGCTGGCAATGTTTGTGGTGCATTTGGTCCCATATACGCTGGTAATGTTTGTGGTGCATTTGGTCCCATATATGCTGGCAATGTTTGCGGTGCATTTGGTCCCATATATGCTGGCAATGTTTGAGCTTTATTCGTAGCTACCGGTGAAACTTGCGCATTCGGCTTTCCTGTTGCTACTGGTGATACTTGCATATTTGGTTTTCCTGTTGCCACTGGCGATACTTGCATATTTGGTTTTCCTGTTGCCACTGGCGATACTTGAACATTTGGCTTTCCTGTTGCCGCTGGTGATACTTGCATATTCGGTTTTCCTGTTGCTGCTGGTGATACTTGCATATTCGGTTTTCCAGTCGCTATTGGTGATACTTGTTGGTTAGGCTTTCCTGTTGCTACTGGTGATACTTGAACATTAGGTTTTCCTGTTGCTACTGGTGATACTTGTTGATTCGGCTTCCCAATTGTTACAGGCGATACTTGTTGATTTGGTTTTCCTGTTGCTACTGGTGACACTTGTTGATTTGGTTTTCCTGTTTCCACAGGCGATACTTGCGAATTCGGATTTGGTGTTGTTGGAGAAACCAATGATCCTGGGAAGTAGTTCTTTTTCTCTGACATGCTTTGTCCTCCCTTGGTATTCACATTTGATTTATTTACATTTATAGGATTTTTAACTGCCACTGGCGAAACAACTTGCGGTATGTTCGCATTTGATTTCCCAGTTTGAACAGGAGATACTTGTTGATTCGCATTATTTGTCACAGGTGATACAGTCGGTTTTGCAGGTGGAATCGGTACCTGAATGACAGGTTTTACTGCCTTTGATACCTCTACATTAATATTATAATTATTTTCAGCTGGCTTAGCATTCGGTTGGACAGCAGGTTTTGGTTGTTCAACTGTAGGTTGCACAACAGCAGGCTGAGTTACATTTTGAGTTTGTTCTGCTTCTACCTCCAAATTAACACTTTGTTTAGGTTCTTTAGAAAGCTTTACCTCCTTTTGAGAACCTAAAGGAGCTGGTTTTTCGCTCCTTTCTGGCACTTTTATTTTCATGCCAGGATAGATCATATCTGGATTACTTAGTTGGGCATTTAATTTAACTAACTCTTCATAGTCAATATTATATTTTTGAGCAATGCTCTTAAGGGTATCGCCCTTTAGAACTATGTGAATTCTCACCTTTTCCCCTCCTGACCAATTGCCTCTACGTTGGATTGTACATTAGTACCTCACAACAATGTATGTCTGAATATTTATATTTATGATAGGAGGAAATGTAAATTGCATGAGTATGCTCGTATAAATATTTACTTTTTTCTTGCTTTTTTTATAAAGAAAAATCGCCAATTGGCGAGCCTTTAGGCGAAGATAGCGGTTTAGTTGCCCAAATACTTAAGCATACAATTGGTAAAACGTCGATTTTTCTTTACCGCTATTTATTTAACTTTTTTAATTTGCAAAAAAAGATCATTTAGCTCAAATGAACTAAATGATCTTTACTTGATTGAAACTAATTATTATTTAAGCAAGCTCAAGCATTTTATCTAATGCTTTAATTGCATCTTTAGCAGTTTGTTTATCTACTTTAATAATATTTTGAATCGTACCTTTTTCGATATTTTCTAATGACCATAATAAATGTGGTAAGTCAATTCGATTCATCGTTAAGCAAGGACACATAAATGGATTTAAAGAAATAATTTCTTTATCTGGATGATTTTTTATTATTCTTTGTACTAAATTCATTTCAGTTCCAATCGCCCATTTACTTCCAGCAGGAGCTGCCTCAATTTGGTCAATAATATATTTTGTTGATCCATTATCATCACTTGCTGCTACTACTTCTCTAGAGCACTCAGGATGCACAATAATTCTCATATCAGGATGATTCTTTCGCACATTCTCAATATTTTTAACGGTAAAGTTCTCATGAACCGAGCAGTGACCTTTCCATAAGATAACTTTGATGTTATTAATATCACCCTCATATTCTAAAGTGTCATTTATCGGATTCCAAATCGCCATATGCTCTAATGGTATGCCTAATTCAAACGCAGTATTTCGGCCTAAATGTTGATCAGGTAAAAATAATATACGCTCTTTTTGAGTAAATGCCCAAGAAACAACCTTTTTAGCATTAGAAGATGTTACAGTTGCACCATCATTTCGGCCAACAAACGCTTTAATTGCAGCAGTTGAATTAACATATGTTAGCGGTAAAATTGTGTCTCCGAACAGCTTTTGTAATTCTACCCATGCACGATCAGTTTGATGATGATCGGCCATATCTGCCATTGAACAGCCCGCTCTCATATCCGGTAAGATAACAACTTGTTCTTCTTCAGTTAAAATATCTGCTGTCTCTGCCATAAAATGAACACCACAGAAAACAATATATTTTGCTTTTTTATTATTAGCTGCCACTTGTGCTAATTGAAGAGAGTCACCAGTTGAATCTGAAAAAACGACAACTTCTTCTTTTTGATAATGATGACCAGGAATGAAAAGTTCTTCACCTAATCTCTCTTTAATTGCTCTTACTCTTTTTTCCATTTCCTCTGTTGATAATTTATAGTACTCATCAGGAATTTGATATCCCTCATTTTTTTGAATCATATCTAAAACGTTCATTATCCCCACTCCAATCCCTTTTCTATTATAAATAGAAGCTTATATCTAATGCTTTTGCTGAATGTGTTAAACAACCTAAAGAAATAACATTTACACCACAATTTTGAAAACTAGCTAAATTTTCTAACGTTATTCCACCTGATGCTTCTGTTACAATTGACTCTGGTACAAGCTTAACAAATTCTTTAATTTCATCAGGAGTTCGATTATCAAACATAATTACATCCGCGCCAGCTTCAATTGCTTGAAGTACTTGATCTTTATTTTCAGTCTCAACTTCAATTTTGACCATGTGACCTAATTTATTTCGCAATGCGTCAACTGCATTTTTTATAGAACCTGCATACGCAATATGATTATCTTTTAGCATTACAGCATCGTAAAGACCGAATCGGTGATTTGCTCCTCCACCACAAGTAACTGCATATTTATCAAATAAACGTAAACCAGGCATCGTTTTTCTTGTATCTACTAATTTTATTTTTTCATCGTTGAGTGTTTCTACAGCTTGGGAAGTAAGTGTTGCAATTCCACTCATTCTTTGTAAAAGATTTAGCATAACTCGTTCCCCAGATAATAAAACTTGAACTGGTCCTTCTACTTCAGCAAGCAGTTGGCCTGCTTTAACTAACTCACCATCTTGTACATGTAGATTAACTGAAACATTATCATGAAGTAGTTTATAAGTGATCTCGATTAATTCTGTTCCAGCAATTACCCCATCTGCTTTTGCAAGAACTTTCCCAGTTGTTCGTTCATGCATAGGAAAAATATGAATGGAAGATAAATCGCCTTCTCCGATATCTTCTAATAAAAATTGCTCAATCATTTTTTTAGCTTTTAATGTATTCATTATATTCTCTCCTCAAATAGTAGCTGGTTGATCTATATATTCTATAAAATGTGAGCCGATGCTTTCTTTTCTCCCCAAAGCCGCTTCTGCAATTAATTTTCCAGTAGTTAACATATTGTATCTTTCTAACTCATCTTTGCTCATTGGTCGAGAATCTAATGTTTCAGATTCTAAGTAATAAGAAAAGTACGAGATTGCCTTCTCTAAATCTACTTCATTTCTTACTATACCGATGTATTTCATCATTTTTTCTTTAATTTCGTCCTTTGTTGGTAAGGATCTATGTCGTGGAATCATGTATTTTTGTTCATTCGCATTAGTAAAAGTAGTAGGAAGGTTAGCAATAAACTTAGCAACTTTTTTCCCAAACACAATCCCTTCTAATAAGGAGTTACTAGCAAGTCGATTTGCACCGTGTACACCTGTACAAGCCACTTCACCCACCGCATACAATCCAGGAATTGTTGTTTCTCCGTTTGTAGATGTCTTTACTCCACCCATATGGAAATGTGCACCTGGAACAACGGGAATTAAACCTTTTCTCAAATCAATTCCATTATTAATAAGATTTGATGTAATTGTCGGGAAACGTTTTTCAAATCCATTAATCATTTCGATTGATAAATAAATTTCTTCTCCATTTTGCATTTCGTTAAATATCGCCCTACTAACAACATCTCTAGGTGCTAAATCTTCAAAAGGATGTAATCCTTTCATAATGCGACGGCCAGATTTAGTGACTAAGTAAGCTCCTTCTCCTCTAACAGCTTCTGACACAAGTCCTTTACATGCCCCGTGAATATAAAGCATCGTAGGGTGGAATTGAATAAATTCAAGATCTGCCATCTCGCATCCAGCTCGATAAGCCATCGCAATTCCATCCCCTGTTATGGACTTATTATTAGAACTAAATTGATACATTGCCCCAATACCACCTGTAGCAAGTAAAGTCGTGCTAGCAACGTAAGAAATTATTTCACCAGCTTCGTTAAGAGTAAAGACGCCTTTGCATTTTCCATCTTGAATCATTAAATCAATTGCCATTTCATCTTCAATGATCGTTATTTTATCTTTTATCCGCTCATAAACCGTTTCTACTAGGTGCTTTCCTGTAGCATCTCCACCAGCATGTAAAATTCTATTTTTACGATGCGCTCCTTCTCTACCGAGATGAAACTGGCCAGTCTCATCTTTATCAAATTCCATACCAATAGAAACAAGATCTTTCATAGACATTGTTCCATTTTTAACAAGCTCTTCTACAGCTTCTATATTATTTACATTACAACCAGCAATGAGTGTATCTTGTTTATGAATTTCCCATGAATCGTCTTCTGACATGACTGCAGCAATTCCACCTTGTGCGAGCATAGAATTACTGTCCCAAACTTTCTTCTTTGTGAATAGAATCACATTTTTAGACTGACAAATTTCCTCAGCAGCCATTAAAGCAGCTATTCCACTGCCAATAATGACAACATCTGCATTTCGCATAGTTGCCCTCCTCCATTTTCAGTACATCAATTTAACTTTTTATCATACAGATTAAAAAGCTGTCTTGACACCTATATTTACATATATTTAAACTAATGACAAGAAATATTTTTTTAATGTAAATAAAAGGAGGCTTCAAATTGATTTATTTAGACTATGCTGCTACAACTCCAATGAGTGATGAAGCACTGGAGACATTTGTAACTGCCTCTAAAAATTACTTTGGAAATGAGCGAAGCTTGCATGATATTGGCTCAAATGCATCACTACTACTCGAAGCTTGCCGCAAACAATTAGCGGAATTTATAAAGGCTAGCCCTGCATCAATATACTTCACAAGTGGCGGAACTGAATCAAATTTAATTGCAATCCAAACACTGCTCAAAAGTACAAAAAAAGTCGGAAAACATATTTTAACAACAACATTAGAGCATTCTTCAATTAGTAATTATTTACAAGTTTTGAAAGAACAAGGATATGAAATAACTTATTTACCAGTTACAAATAATGGTAATATTTCATTAGAACAAATTTCAGACGCAATTCGTGAAGATACTATTTTAGGCATTTTCCAACATGTAAATTCTGAAATAGGTGCAATTCAACCTATAGACGAAATCGCTAATTTATTTAAACGCTCAAATATTTTACTTCATTGTGACTGTGTACAATCATTTGGAAAACTAGAAATTGATGTATCAAATTCAGAAATTTCTAGTTTAAGTATTTCAAGCCATAAATTATATGGCCCAAAAGGTGTAGGAGCTCTTTATTTAAATCCTAAACTTACGTGCCAACCAATTTATCCTGGTACATCTCATGAGAGCGGAATCCGTCCAGGTACAGTTAACGTACCGGCGATCGCTTCATTTGTCACTGCAGCCGGTCATTTAATAAACAATCGATCAGAAGAGCAAGCGAGATATCACCAATTAAAGAAATTATTAAAATCTCAATTGCAAGACGTTCAACATCTTGTAAAATTTGAAGGCTCAGATGAAGAATGTATCCCAAATATAATTGGAATGAGGATCATTGGACTTGAAGGACAATTTGTTATGTTAGAATGTAATCGACATCAATTTGCCATTTCAACTGGAAGTGCTTGTGCAATAGGTATGCAAAAACCTTCAGAAACAATGCTTGCTATAGGAAGAAATCAACATGAGGCTAAACAATTTTTCAGAATTTCAATCGGAAAACTCACAGCAGAAGAAGATTTAAAGCAATTTTCGTCTGTATTAAAATTAATTATTAACCAAAATCTTTAATCGAGGAATTTAAAAATGAATAAGAAACTTTTAGGAGAAGAAAGAAGAAACAAAGTACTACAATGGCTAAAGGAATCTGAGGCACCCTTATCAGGCAATTCTTTAGCTAAAAGAGCGAATGTCAGCCGGCAAGTAGTTGTAGGTGATATTACACTATTAAAAGCGAAAAATGAGCCTATATTAGCAACTGCTCAAGGATATATTTATATTCATCCTAATAAAGAAACTCACAAAATTACAAAAGTGATTATTTGTCACCATACATCTGAAGATACCCAAAGAGAACTAGAAATTTTAGTCGATCACGGCGTAACTGTTAAAGACGTAATGGTTGAACATCCTGTCTACGGATACATCACAGCCCAATTACAAATTACAAATCGTTATGATATTAACTTATTTCTTCAAAAAATGGCAGAGACTAGGTCCGTCCCTCTGTCTAACTTAACAAACGGAACGCATCTTCATACAATTGAGGCAGAGAGTGAAAATCAGATAGAAAGTGCGATCTTACAATTGAAAAATGCAGGTTTTTTGGTAGATATGCCTTAGAGGCATTTAGGCGTAGTTGTACTAAGTAGCAGGTTCTTAGGAAATTCTGCTTCTTATTGCCTAGCTGCTACTTAGCACGACGAGTTCTGATCACTTTAGGAATTTTAGTTCATTTAAAATAGGGCGTCTTGTAAATCAGAGTCATTGACTACGAGCGTCCTTTTTTAATTGTAATAGTAGCTTGGGTGGGGGTATTTCTGCTTGGCATTTTAATTTAAAGTTAATATTTTTGATTTTTTATGATTACAAGGCAGATTTTGTGGTTTTAATTGCGATTCAATAATTATACTTGCGATTATGCCTATTTTAATTGCGATTTTCCAATTTAGTTTGCAGTTCACAGTTTATTTGCGATTGATCATCATTTAATTGCACCAAATCCACAATTATTTGCAGTCCACTTCCTCATATTTCATGCTCGATTTTCTATTCCACTATACTTCACTTTTCTATGTTACTAAAAATTCCATTTGCAGTTTCTTATTTGTAACTAAAAAAAAGAAGGTATCTTTTAAGACACCCTCTTTAATATTGAAATAATTAATCGATAAACTCGAATTCATATTCAGAAATTTTAACGATATCTCCATTTTTCGCACCGCGCTCACGTAATGCTTCATCGATACCCATACCACGCATTTGACGAGCAAATCGACGAATCGATTCTTCACGTTCAAAGTTAGTCATTTTGAATACCTTCTCAAGTTCTTCACCTTTAACGACAAACGTTCCATCACTTTCACGAGTAATTTCGAAAGATGGTGCTTCTTTTTGGTATTTATAAAGAACACGTAATGGTTTGTCTTCCTCTTCATCATGAAGTGGGAATTCTGGAGTTGTTTCAACTAAATCTGCTACAGTAAATAATAAGTCACGTAATCCTTGGCGTGTTACTGCTGAAATTGGGAAAATTTGAACCTCATCCCCAACTTGTTCTTTAAATTTAGCTAAGTTTTCTTCAGATTCTGGAATATCCATTTTATTTGCAACGACTACTTGAGGTCGTTCAGTTAAACGTAGATTGTATTCTTTAAGCTCTTGATTGATTGTTAAGTAATCTTCATAAGGATCTCTACCTTCGAGACCTGACATATCAATAACATGAACAATTACACGCGTTCTTTCGATATGACGTAGGAATTGATGTCCAAGTCCTACACCTTGATGGGCCCCTTCGATTAATCCTGGTAAATCAGCCATTACGAAACTGCGGCTATCTTCAGTTTCTACTACACCTAAGTTCGGAACAATTGTCGTAAAATGATATTCAGCGATTTTTGGTCTAGCCGAACTTACAACAGATAATAATGTTGATTTACCAACGCTTGGGAAACCAACTAATCCAACATCAGCTAAAACTTTCAGTTCTAGTTGAATGTTTCTTTCTTTACCTGGCTCACCATTTTCAGCAATTTCTGGAGCTGGATTTGCAGGAGTAGCAAATCGACTATTCCCACGGCCTCCACGGCCTCCTCTTGCAATAATAGCTGTTTGACCATCCATTGTAAGGTCGGCTATTAATTCGCCAGTATCAGCGTCTGTTACGATTGTTCCAGGTGGTACCTTTACAATCATGTCATCTGCGCCTTTACCATGTTGACTTTTTGACATACCGTGTTGACCACGGTCTGCTTTAAAATGACGTTTATAACGGAAATCCATTAATGTTCTTAATCCTTCATCTACTCTAAAAACAACATTAGCACCTTTACCACCGTCACCACCAGCTGGGCCACCTTTTGGAACATACTTCTCACGACGGAAGGCTACCATACCATTTCCGCCGTCACCACCTTTTACATATATCTTGACTTGATCAATAAACATAAATCCACCACTCTTTATTTTTCCATTTTAAATTCGATACTGCACTCATCTGTTTCACAAAAATATGACATCATTCTAATTTTCGAGCTGTCATTTGATGATGAAACAATCCACTTCAACATATCTTCTTTCTTTGTTAGTTTACCTCTGAAGTCAAAAAAGAAACTAACTGTTTTATCATTTATTTCAATTGTTAAACTAACAAAATTTTCCTCATAAATATGTACCCAAGATTCTAACTTTTCTAAAAAAATTTGAATCCATTCTGTCATCACTTGATCCAAATTTTTTAGCGAACATGGTTCACCTAAAATTTCATAATCTAGCACAATTGTACGAGGCTTCCAGTTATACGTAATAATAAATTCTGCAAACTCTGGAATTTGTAACGAACAAATTTTTGCTTCATTTAAAGAATCAGCGACTATTTTCGTCATCGTTTCTTCTAATTGTTCGGCTTGACCAGTGGCCATATATCCTTTTATTAATTGAATTCGATTTAACCAATCATGACGTGAATGTCTTAATACCTCTAGAACGTCCCATTTCTCCTGCATTGTATTTCTCCTATAGGTTTACATTTTTGGTATTTATGAAGGTAAAATTATTAAATAGACTCGGCATTTTGGTAAATCATTTTGAACGTCCCAAACTAGTGTTTAACCAGTAAAATGCCGAGTCTCGGAGCATATTGTTTGAGAGGTTGCTGTGATCAACTCTTTTTGAAGTTGAAAAGCAATTTATTAGAAATTAAGAAATTAAAATTTCTTGTGTAAAGAAAAACTCTAACCTAAAAGGTTAGAGTTTCTAAGTTAGTTTCTTAAGCTTCTTGAGCTACAGGGTATACACTTACTTGTTTGCGGTCACGGCCTAAACGTTCGAATTTAACTACGCCATCAACCTTCGCAAATAATGTGTCATCTCCACCACGACCAACGTTTACACCTGGATAAATCTTAGTGCCGCGTTGACGGTAAAGAATTGAACCACCAGTTACGAATTGTCCATCAGCACGTTTAGCGCCAAGACGTTTTGACATTGAGTCACGACCGTTTTTTGTAGAACCTACTCCCTTTTTAGAAGCAAATAACTGAAGATTTAATTTTAACATGGTTACACCTCCTGTTTTACTCGTTTATAGTGACAAAGTCACCGTAACTTGCAGCGATAGTTTGTAAAGATACGATCATCGCTTCAAGGATAAGCTGCGCTTTTTGCATATTTTCATCATTTAAATCAATTGGTAACTGATACTTCAAGATTGCTCTCTTTTCATCAATAACCGTATTTAATTCAGAAGCTATATGACAAATTGCTTCCAATGCATTAATCGTTCCGATTGAAACTGCTGAAATACCCGCACAGACAATGTCAGTACCAGAATCAGCAAAAAATGCATGTCCACTTATTTTAAAGGACCCTATACGTCCATCTTTTAAACGTTCAATTGTTATTTTAGTCATCACTTAAAATTAAGCGTTGATTTTTTCGATAACAACTTTAGTGTAAGGTTGACGATGACCTTGCTTACGACGGTAGTTCTTTTTAGATTTGTATTTGAATACAAGAATCTTTTTAGCTTTACCGTTCTTTTCAACTTTTGCAGTTACAGTAGCTCCTTCAACAGTTGGGCTACCAACTTTGATGTTTTCGCCACCTACGAATAAAACTTTGTCGAATGTTACAGTTTCACCTGCGTTAGTATCAAGTTTCTCAATGTAGATTACTTGACCTTCTTCAACTTTGATTTGTTTACCACCAGTTTCAATAATTGCGTACATAATTGCACCTCCTCAATAGTCTAAGACTCGCCAAAAGTAGGCATGCTATAAAGCAATTTAATACCCACAATGAGCGGTTGTAGCACGGGTGCGCTACAAACAATAACATTATGATGTTACCATGATGAATATCGAATGTCAATAACTTCTTTAACTATTAGCTGCTTCTAAATAAAGCTTCAGTTCATTGGTCGTACCTGTTCTAACAATTTCGTAAAATGGTGTTTTTGAAGAACTAATCTTTAAAAATATCTTTAGAAACATTGCTTTTTCTAGTCTTTGAATATGATTATTTTGCTCTCCATTCAACGCATTTGCAACTTCTTCGTTACATTCAACAAGTATTGCCTCTACATCGTTTGCTGAAAGTTCCCAAAGTGCTCTTTCTAGTTCAAAAACAGTCTGTACTGTATTTTTCACAAGTCCACTTCCGTTACACACAGGACATTTCTGATGTGTTGCTTCAATATGTGAATGTGCCGTTCTCTTTCGAGTCAACTCAAATAAGCCAAGGTCAGTAAATCCAAATAACTTCGTATATGCTCGATCACTTTTGAACGATTCCTTTAGTAGATCAAAAATACTTTTTTGTTTCTCATTAGTTTTCATATTTATAAAATCAATAATAATCATTCCGCCGATATCGCGAAGTCTTAATTGGCGGGCAATTTCAATCGCAGCAAGCTGATTCGTTTTGTATACAGTATCTTCCCGATCATTTTTCCCACCAAACTTACCAGTATTAACATCAATAACTGTCATTGCTTCTGTTTGTTCTATTATTAGAAATGAGCCATTCTTTAACCAGACTATTTGTTTAAAGGATTTTTCGATTTGATCCTCAATTTTGAATGCCTCGAATATATTTTCGACCCCTCTATAACTTGTAACTTGTATTTCGGCTGGCAAATAATTTTGGTAAGAGACTAGATCATCTATTATCAATTCACTTATCGTATCTTTAGGATGCAGTTTAAAAAATTTTGTAAATAGCGAATTTGCTTCCCATACACAAGAAATTTTTTTATAATCTTGGCTTTTTAGTGACTCATATAATGATTGAAAAGCTTTCAGTTCGCTTATTATTTCATCCGTAATTACATTTTCACAAGATGATCTAAAAATCACTCCGTCATGTTCATTTGTATACTCTCTACCTAACGAATATAATTTATTTCGTTTTGATTCTTTTTTGATCTTATTTGAAACTGCTACTTGTTTTGTAAGTGGAAAATAAACTACATAATCACCTGAAATCTCTATATTATTAGTTAACTTTGGACCCTTCTCATCAAATGCATCCTTAATGACTTGAACTAAAATATATTGACCTTTGTGGAATTTTTGTCTAATAACGGATTCGATCTTTATGTCAGATTCCTTACCTTCAATTGTATCTTCAAATCGCAAAAAACCGTTTTTATTTAAGCCTATATTTACAAAAATGGCATTCAATTTTGGCATTACTTCCTGAACTTGTCCTACATATATATTTCCTACATGCGTATTTTTATCTGCTGATGAAAACCATTCTACTAGCTGGTCATCTTCAATTACAGCAATTCTCTTCTCTGAATGTTTAACATTCATAATAACTTTCTTCAAACTCATCTTCCTAACTATGTATAGTATCTATCATTTTATTCATTTAAATAGAAAAAAGCTAGTTAATATATTCCAAAT
>NZ_JBHJTJ010000003.1:0-266741 GCF_042267765.1 Gottfriedia sp. NPDC056225
TACCAAGTACTATATCTGTAGCTGCAGGAAAATCTGTCGAAATTAATCCAACAATTAATGTACCAAAACAAGCAGTAACAGGAAGATATGAAGGATATATTTATTTTGTCAATTCAAACAATAAAGAAGAAAACTATCAAATCCCATTTGCAATTAATATAAAAAATAGTAAAGGATTTGATTATATGCACGTGAGTAGGCCAATGATGTCGGATAATCCGGAAAATATACATCCTATGTCGACATTATTTGAAAATGTGTACTTTAAATTGTCAAGCCCAGCAACAGCGATCGATGTATTAGTGAAAGATGGAAATACAGGCGAACCAATTGGAGTTGTAGGTACTTTTGCTGCAAGTAATCTATTGACAGGTAAAGACTATTTTTCTCAGAGTCTATTTACTGGTATAATCTATCCATTTACAAATGATAAAAAACGACCTATTTCCAATCAAAAGGTAAGGCTGCCTGAAGGCGACTATACCCTTGAAATGGTTACGCATGATGACCAAGGAAAATCATACAGCATGGATTCTAACTTTACGATTGACAATACGCCACCTAAATTAGAAGTAGATATGAAGCCAGGTATTTATGAAGTGAACGATTCAATGTATACGACAGAAGCTGGATATAATGGGCCAGCAATCTGGATTCATGGTAACATATTTGATGCAGGTGTTGACCGACTGAAACAAAAAGGTTTAAATGTTGATCAATCGATTAATGGTGCATTAAATTTTGAATATAGCGTATATAATTATCGTCTACTTTCAATTGATCCGGATGGTAACTTTAGATTCCCAGTAACTAAGACTGAGGTTGACGGAGTAGGTTTTGTAGATTCGAATTTATTTGCTTTTGATAACGGAACAGCAGCAGAATCTTATCCAAAAGGCATTAAGCGTTACCAGTTTATTAAAGCAGGAACAGAATACGCAGTTCCAACTTATAACAAAGACAAGATTAAACTTGGTGACGAAATTACAATGACATTGAACTTAAACAATATTAAGCAGCTAGCTTCTGGAGAGTTCACTTTGCCTTTTTCTAATAACAATTATTCATTCCAAAGCGTAAAAATAAATGATGCATTTAAAAAATATGCTGAGGAAAAAGGTGCAAAAGTTAACTTAAATTCACCAGTTTTGAGTACAGGTTCTGTTAAAGTTGGTGCTTCTATTGATCAAGGAAGTTTAACAGTTGATAAAGATTTACCTTTCTTAGATGTTACACTTAAATTGACAAAAGATAATCTATACTTACAAGAAGGATATGGATTTGATGTATCATCGTTTAAATATAAGAAAACAGCAGATGCAACTACTACTAACTTAATTAAAGTATATAAAGACAAACCATTCTATGTATTACCGAAACAATCGACGGTGAGCGGAACTATGGCACCTGAAGCTTTCATGAAAAATGGACAAATAGATACTGCGGTAGATTACTCTAAACTTGGAGCAATCGTTTATGCACAGGATGCAAATGGTAAAATTTATGATGTAAGTAGTCTTACAAAAAGTTCTTACTTTACATTTAATAACCTACCTTTTTCAGATAAAAACTATGATATCTATGTGAAGGTGCCAGGACATCTTGCAAGTAAAGTATCAACAAATTTATCAAGAAACTTCGATGGTGAACTTGCCGGGGCTCAAAAGTTAGTAGAGATTGACAAAAACAATGCAGGTGATGTAAATGGCGATAATGTCATCGACGTAATGGATGCAATTTATATTCAAACTTATTGGGGAACTAATAAACGTGCTGCGGATATTAATTTTGATGGCGTAGTTGATGCGAAAGACTTTGCATTTGTAGAGAAAAACTACTTAATGCAAAATACTTCAATCGCAAATTCACCAGCACCTAAGAAGAAATACAAAACTGCTACTTTAGAGAGCATTAAGGAAGATCTTGGAATTAACTAATATAAAAGACGAATAAATTAAAAATATTTCTTGGTTTTATTGGCTCCGGTTGTGAACCGGAGTCTTTCTATATCTATAGCAGATTCAAAATTTGTTTTATAAATAATACTAGTTTTTTACTTTTACATATGGTTACAAAGAAAAATAAAATAAAAAAGAGGAAAATTTTTACAAAAATATAATTAGATAATAGATAGTACATTTGATAAATATAGTCGATTGGAGGATATGTAAGTGCATTTGTTCGTTTATCCTTTATTACTAGTGTTTTTATTTTTAACTTCAATTATTTTAATTCTAATGATCATAAATTAATGTGTTAAAATTTATTCAGTTATTTTCCTCTTAACAAGCCATAGCCAGAGATTATTATAAGATTTTGGATTTCTTTAAAATGTTTAGACATATTATAAGACTACCAAAGTATAAAAGTTGTATGTTGTCATACTGGATCTCTTTCTGATAGACATATTGTGAAGAAAATGAAACAGTTACTTATGACGGCTCTTCATTTTTTGTTTTATTCTTCCACAATTAAAAGTTATAATATAATTAAAAAAAGAAACTGCGGTTCCTATAGAGAGACATAGAGGTGTGGCAAAATGCTAAAGACGTTAGACAATTCATTAGAGCTATTGAAATGTTTTACAAAGCAAAATCCGTCTTGGGGTGTTCGAGAGTTATCTAAGGAAATGAATATGAACCATTCAGTCGTTTATAGAATCTTATCGACGTTTGAAAGTCATGGTTTTTTATCTCAGAACTCAGAAACAAAGAAATATGAACTTGGAATTCGTTTTCTGGAATATGGTCATATTGTTCAAGAAAAAATGAATCTTTCAGATTACGTCTATCCAATTATGAAAGAGCTTTCAGAGGGAACAGAAGAGTCTACTTTTTTAACGTGGTTAGATGGAGCAGATGGTGTCACAGTAGAAATTGCTGAAACTGAAAAAAGAATTAAATTTGCTGTTTCGATTGGAACGCGAACCGTCCTATATGCAGGGGCGTCTAGTAAAGTTATGATGGCCTATCTCCCAGAAGAAAAAAGAGCAGAGATTATTAATAAAGGGCTACAGGCATTTACAAGTAAGACAATTCTAGAACCTGAAAAATTGATGGCTGATTTAGAAGTAATTCGAGCAAAAGGTTGGTGCTACTCAATCGGCGAATATTCTGAATCTATATTTGCTTTAGCTGTCCCATTATTTAACAGTAATAATGAAATTATTGCTTCATTAACAATAGGGGGACCAGAATATCGAATGCCTGAATCAATTGTTCCTGAAGTATTACCGAAGCTCCAAAAAGCCGCAGAGAAAATCCAAAGCTACTTCTCCCAATATAATATGGGAACTCAAAATAGTTACATATCAAGATGAATTATATTATTGAATGATCTTTTTTCTAAATATGCAGAGTTAATTTAGTAAAAATTTGTTATATTTATATAGATCACGCTGAAATGCACGACGAATGTTAGTACATCTAACATTCGTCGTGCATTTTTTTATGACTAAGTGATGAACCTTAAACCAATAAAGTCATGTTATTTGTTCAAAAAAAATTATTTGCAAGCAAATTGGATAGCGAGCATTCATTTTTCGTTAACAAAGTCTGGAAGAATATTAATATTGAAAATTTTTAGATTATTATATATAATTAGTTTATAAAAAGAAACAGCGTTTCTAATATAGAAACAATAAAGACAATGGAGATAAATGGGGGGATATTCGAGCAGTACCAAAACTAAAAAACCATCTAAAGGTGGGCATAACATTTAATAACTTATAGAGAGAGTTTTTATTTGATAACTTTGGAGAATTTAAATGGGGGGATTTTTTATGAACGACAAAAAGAAGCATCCAAGTATTTTTGAACCCTTTGCACTGATCTTTAATATTGTAACGAGTATTATCGGAGCAATCATTGGAATGCAAATCATTACAACACTTGGAGTAACACCTAGTACATCTATCGTTGGTGCACTTGTTGCCATGCTAGTAGCTAGAATTCCAGGAGCGATGTTTAAAAAATACAAATCGGTTCATCGACAGAATTTAGTTCAAACTTCAATTTCTTCTGCGACGTTTGGAGCAGCTAACAGTTTGTTAATACCAATAGGAATTCCATTCGTTATGGGGAACTCTAAATTAATTGTTCCTATGTTAATTGGTGCTGCCTTAGCAATGTTTGTTGATGCTGCAATCTTATACAAAATTTTTGATTCTAGGTTATTTCCAGCATCTGAAACTTGGGCACCCGGAGTTGCGACAGCTCAATCCATCTTAGCTGGAGATAAGGGAGGAAAACGTGCGGCACTTTTAGGAGTTGGTACAGGAATCGGGCTAATTGGATCTTATTTTGGTATTTCAATGTCTGCATTTGGTACAGCATTTATCGGTAATATATGGGCGCTTTCGATGTTTGGGATTGGTCTGATGATTCGCCAATATTCGATTCCTTGGTTTGATTTTGATATTAATCAGCATTACATTGCTCATGGGTTCATGATCGGAGCTGGAATTGTAGCCTTATTCCAAGTTTCATTGCTGATTTTTGGGAAACAAAAGAAAGGTAATGAGAATTTACAGACTAGTAAAGCAGAGAAATCAGCTGAGGATACTTTAACTAGACCGATTAAGGAAGCAAGAAGAGCATTAGGCTATGGGTTTATTGCATATCTCATTATAGCCCTTCTGATTGCGATTACTGGTGGACTTATTACAAAAATGTCCCTAGGGATGTTACTTGGTTTTATGTTATTTGCAGCTTTTGCAGCATTTGTACATGAGTTAATTGTTGGGATTGCAGCTATGCATTCTGGTTGGTTTCCGGCCTTCGCAGTTGCATTTATTACGCTTCTATTTGGAATGTTGATCGGATTTCCACCTGTGGCACTTGCACTGTTAGCTGGATTCAGCGCTGCTACTGGCCCGGCCTTCGCCGATATGGGATATGATTTGAAAACTGGATACATTCTTCGAGGCAATGGTGAAGACAAAGAATATGAATTACAAGGAAGAAAGCAACAATATATTACTGGGATGATTTCTTTTGGGGTTGCGCTTTTAACAGTACTTTTCACTTATAAAGGGTATTTCGCTCAAAATTTAGTGCCTCCAATTGATGCCGTATATGTTTCAACAATTAAAGCAGGCGCATCTCCTGAGGTAGCAAAACAACTTTTACTCTGGGCAATTCCAGGTGCGATTCTTCAATTAATTGGTGGTCCTGGACGACAATTAGGAGTCTTATTTGCCACAGGCTTACTAATTCTAAGTCCAAATGCATGTTGGGCAGTTTTGTTAGGGATTTTAATTCGTGTTGTTGTATTAAAGGTAAAAGGGAAAGAAGCAGAAGCTCCAATGAGTATTTTAGCCGCGGGCTTTATTGCGGGTGACGCACTGTATAGTTTCTTTAATTCTATGTTTAAAATTAAAAAGTGAGGCGAAATCAATTGGCAACTATAAAATTAGATGAAAAAATGGTGGAATATGCAGTTTATGGAGGTGCAGTTCTAGGAGGCGGCGGTGGCGGCTGGATTGAAGAAGGTCTTAAAATTGGTAAGTTGGCTCTTCAAGTTGGACAGCCGCAACTTCTTACAATTGATGAGCTTGAAGATGAGGATACGCTTGTAACTGTATCTTTAGTAGGAGCTCCTGCTGCAAAGGATCAATTTGTTAAACCAATTCACTATGCTCAGGCATTAGAGCTACTTTCCAAAAAAATTGAAAAACCAATAAAAGGGATTATAACCAATGAGAACGGTGCCGCAACTTCTGTGAATGGTTGGTTTCAAAGTGCTGTAACGAATATCCCGGTAATTGATATACCTTGTAATGGACGAGCACATCCAACAGGCTCAATGGGCTCATTAAATTTATCTGAGCTTACTGATTATGTATCCCACCAAGCTGCAATTGGTGGAAAAGATGACAGATATGTCGAGGTGAGTATTTCAGGCTCTCTTGATAAGGCATCTAATATGGTTCGAAAGGCATCAGTTGAAGCAGGTGGAGTCGTTGCCGTTGCTAGAAATCCTGTGTCTGTAGAATATGCAAAGCAAAATGGAGCACCTGGTGCAATCAGACAAGCAATAGAAGTCGGTGAGGCTTTATTAAGCCATGAAGGTGAAGCTGCAATTGATGCGGTCGTTAAAAAGTTAGATGGAAAAGTGATTACAACTGGAATTGTCACTGAGTTTCAGCTTGAAACAGCGGGCGGATTTGATGTTGGAACGCTCTGGATCAATGATTCCTATGAGTTAACATTCTGGAATGAGTATATGACACTAGAAAAAGATGGAGAGCGATATGCAACTTTCCCGGATTTAATTATGACTTTTGACGCAAAAACAGCAAAACCAATTGTGTCTGCAGCAATCGAAAAAGGACAGCATCTTTCAGTAATTGCAGTACCAAAAGAAAACTTAATCTTAAGCTCTACAATGAGTAATGAGAAACTACTTAAACAAATTGAAGGTATTATAAAAAAATCAGTTCTTTAATACACAACGTGTAAATTAGGTGGAGGTTTTTATATGACATTGAAACAAACACTTTCGGTAATTGATTTACTAGATAATGCATATGTAAATGGGGAAAAAGTAAAGGAATTATTTACTTCATATCCTAATGTTACAGTAGAAGTAACAACGGTATCAGGAGAGCAAGGTAGTACAGATTTTATTAAAGTAATAATTCCTGGAGTAGAAGGAAAAAGTAGGGGTGGTGTGGCCCCTACTATTGGAATTGTAGGTCGTCTTGGTGGTATTGGTGCACGCCCTAGCCGTATTGGACTAGTTTCTGATGCAGATGGTGCCGTTGCAGCAGTTGCTTCTGCATTAAAATTAGCAGATATGCAAGTAAAAGGAGATACCTTAAAAGGTGACGTCATTGTTACAACTCATATTTGTCCAGATGCACCAACCTTGCCACATGAACCTGTAGATTTTATGGATTCACCAGTCGATATATTAACAATGAATAAATATGAAGTCCTATCCGAAATGGAAGTTGTTTTATCTATTGATACTACAAAAGGTAATCGAGTGATTAATCATAAGGGAATTGCGATCTCACCGACTGTAAAAGAAGGGTATATTCTTCGTGTCAGTGATGATTTGCTACGAATAATGGAGATGACTTCAGGACAGCTTCCTGTTACGTATCCAATTACAATGCAGGATATAACACCTTATGGAAATGACATCTATCATATTAATTCTATTCTACAGCCGTCCGTTGCTACGGATTCGCCTGTTGTAGGTTTAGCAATTACAGCGCAATCAGCTGTACCAGGATGTGGTACAGGAGCAAGTCATGAAACAGATATAGCATTAGCCGCTCGATTTGCAATTGAAGTTGCAAAGGAAACAACAAATGGTACTTGCAAATTTTATGATGAAGTTGAATTTGATAAAATTACGAAACTCTATGGTTCTATGAAAATCTTACAAACAATGGGGAATGAAGTTATTCATTGAAAGTAAGTGGTATGCCCACTTGCCTTTTAATGGGAGGAGTAGTAGATGGCAAAACTAGGAATGATTACAATCGGTCAAGCTCCGCGTCAAGATGTTGCACCAGTTTTTGAAAAATATATAGATGGCCGATCTGAATTAGTTCAGGTTGGTGTATTGGACGGTTTGAAGAAGGAATATATTGAGGAACATCTGTCACCCGAATTGGGTGATTATGTGTTAACTACTCGTTTAACAAATGGTGATTCTGTCGTGATGTCAAGGGAGAAAATACAGCCAATTTTACAAGAAAAGATCAATCAATTTGAGAAGATGGGAATCAAGCAAATTCTACTTCTTTGTACTGGCGTATTTCCAGGAATACACACAAAATCATCTTATTTGATTGAACCAGATAAAATTATTCCTCCTGTCGTTAAATCAATAGTTGGTCAGCGTCGATTTGGCGTTATTTTGCCTTTGGCAGAACAAGAAGAAAGTTTAAGGAGTAAGTTTACATCATTTGGAATGAATCCACACTTTGCGGTTGCTTCTCCTTTTAAGAATGACTTGACAAACTATGAAAATGCAGGAAATGAACTGAAGGATAAAGTAGATATTATTTTACTAGATTGCATGGCATACTCAGAACAGTCAAGACAATTAGTGTCAAAAGTAACTGGCCTTCCTGTGATTGTATCGAATGTAATGATGGGAAAACTAGTTTCAGAAATGATTTAATCGTTTCAACAGCATTCCTTTTAGTATAAAGCAATTACTCACCAAAAAAAAACGCTATTCTTTCTGTGTATTTTTAAGAAAGAATAGCGTTTTATTTATGAAGAAGTTTTTCGATAAAATATTACATTCATTTCCAATAGTTAACAACTTCATTAAAACGCTTATAGAAAACGCCAATCAATTGTTAGGACAGGGATTGGCGTTTGTTAATTCTATTAAGAAGATTTATTTAACTATTTTTTTTATTAGTTTAAATTAATCTTCTTGTTGAAAATTATCGATTTATATTTGGTAGTTGAATGATTTTGTCAAAATAGCAAATAAATCAATTCTCATTATAATGTGATTAGAATTTTAAGAAAATTCGAAATAACTAAACTATTTTATATTCAGAAGGGAGAGTACTAGATCAATGAGGCAACATAGTACCAATAAAAGAAAAAATGCTTTTAATGTAGTAATGAGCTTAGGCGTATTATTAGGAACAGTGACACCATTAAACTATCATTCTGTTGTAAAAGCTGAATCGAATGTAGATTCACAAGAAACTTTATCGCACTTAACTCAGGAGCAACGTTCTGCTTTGAGAAAGATGGAATTAAATGATAGTTCAGGTATAAAGCTTGATCCGAGTGTTGACCTAAATAGTGAAAAAGAAATTTCAGTTATTGTTGAATTTAAACAAAAGCCTGAAAAAGTTGCGCAGCTAGAAGCAGAGGTTAATGGAAATAGTTTAACTGCCAGTAAAGCAAGAAGTTTACGTGACAAAGACCAAGCTACATTTCAACAAGATTTAAAATCAATTTTTAAAGAAGATATTCAAAAAAAGAAATCTTCTTTTAAAGTAAAGCGCGTCTATAAGAACGCCTTTAATGGGGTGGCAATGACGCTCCCTGCAAACAAGGTTAAGAGCTTATTAGCTTCTGATGCTGTTAAATCTATTTGGAGTGATAAGGCTGTTCAACTAGATCTTCCAAAACAAGAAAATACAACAAAGCAGAATGCATCGGCGGTAAACATCCCTGGAGGAAACTCGTATCTTGGTGTTGATAAATTACATGATGAAGGTTATACGGGTAAGGGAGTTAAAGTCGGAGTTATTGATACAGGAATAGACTATAATCATCCTGATTTAAAGGGTGCCTATAAAGGCGGATATGATTTTGTAGATAATGATACAGATCCAATGGAAACGACATATACGGATTGGAAGAATTCTAAGAAAGCTGAAACAACCAATGGTTCAACGTATTATACAGAACATGGAACACATGTCTCCGGTATGATTGCAGGGCGTGGCGTAAACAATAGTGAGTATGCAACAACTGGTATTGCATCTGATGCTGACCTTTATGTATACCGTGTACTTGGTCCATACGGTTCAGGAACAACCGATGCTATTTTATCAGGGATCGATAAGGCAGTTGCGGACGGCATGGATGTAATAAATTTATCACTCGGTGCTGCTGTAAATGATCCACTTTTTCCAACAAGTATGGCAGTTAATTATGCCGTGTTAAGTGGAGTAACAACGGTTGTAGCAGCAGGGAATTCTGGCAGTGATCTGTATACATTAGGGTCACCTGGTGCAGCTGCACTGCCAATATCAGTCGGAGCAAGTGATGTACCAATTGACATGGAAACATTTACAATCTCGACTGATGGAGAAGATCCTGTACAAGCTCATGTACAATTAATGGCGAAAGCGTATTCAGATAATATACCAGGTTTAAAAGGAAAAACATTTCCTATTGTAGATGTTGGAGTTGGTAGTTCAAGCAACTATTTAGGTAAGGATGTAAAAGGAAAGTTTGTACTTGTCGCTCGAGGTTCGATTACTTTACAAGACAAAGTGAAGTATGCGCAACTAAAGGGAGCAGCAGGAATTTTAATGTATAACGACAATCCAAATGAAGGACTTATACCTTATTACCTTGGAGAAGGTACAACGAATATTCCAACATTCTCGTTATCAAATGCTGAAGGATTAGCTTTATTAAAACAAGTACAAGCAAGTAATGCATCTTTTACGTTTACAGAAATGGGCAAAGGTAGCTTGGAGGGAGACACATTAGCAGACTTCAGTTCTCGTGGACCTTCTCGTGTAAATTATGATATTAAGCCGGAAATCGTGGCACCTGGTGTTTCGATTTTGTCAACGGTTCCTTCCTATATAAACAGTAAGGATAATCAAAGTGACTATCATTATGCTTATCAAAGATTATCTGGAACTTCAATGGCATCACCTTATACTGCAGGGGTCGCAGCTGTAATGTTGCAAGCAAATCCGAATCTTCAGCCCGAAGATATAAAGTCGATAATGATGAATACGGCCGATGAATTGAAGAAACCGTACAGCGTATTTGAAGTTGGGGCAGGTCGAATTGACCCTTATAGAGCGGTCCATACAGGGATGGAGATTGAAGTCATAGATAAAACGCCACTTATTAGTAATGGGGTACAAACATCTATTGAAGAAAAAACAGGCGGAATCAGTTACGGTTCGTTTGGATCTACTGGCAATGATATTTTAGAGAGCCGTAAAATTAGTCTAACTAATATGGAAAGTGAGACTAAAACCTTTAGTGTAGATGTACAATTCCAAACTGGTGTAAGGGGTTCAATGGATGCAAAACAAAATGATGTACATTTAATTACAGATTCAGAAATTAAGGTGAAAGGGAACAGTCAAAAGCAGACGAAGGTGTCTATTTTTGTTCCGAAAACAGCTGAGAATGGTACATATGAAGGTTATATCGTTTATACAAACAAAGCTAATCCAAATGAGTCGTATAAAGTTCCTTTTGCAATTCGGACAGTTGAAGAAGGAATGGGTGATTTATCTATTGCTAATCCTTCAATGGCTACCGTAACAAATGGAGCGGATCAAGTTTATCCAACAAATTTACTTTTTGGCTTTAGTGTAAAGTCTCATATGAAAGTGATTGATGCAGTATTAGTAGATGGAGAAACAGGTAAGGATCTAGGTTATATTGGTCAGTTTGATGGAATAGCAGTCAATGAAAATGTAGACTATGGATGGCTTGGATATGATGGGTCATATTTTCCATATACTGGAGATAAAAATCAGCCAATCTCTGATAAAATTGTAAAAGCGCCACAAGGACATTACAAGCTTAAATTAATTGGTACAAATGATCATGGAAAGACATTTCCGATTGAAAAAGATTTCTTCGTAGACAACACAAATCCAGATTTTCAAACGAATGTCGACGATAAAAATGTAATTGAATATCCTGCCAATCAAACATCTTATCCAATTAAAGCGACAGTTATTGATCATGAAGTGGCAGAAATGCAATCTCTTGGTTTTGATATTGACCAATCTAAAAATAAAGTAGGATTTACGTATTCTGGTTTTTCCGGTTATCCTGACTCTATTAAACAAGTAGATACTAACGGGCAATTAGATTATGATATTCCACTAGATAATCGTAAGGATGTCATTACTGCATATATAGATGGACTTGATGCTGCAAACAATAGAAAGAGTCGTAAAACAGTTTATTTCTTGAAAGAAGGCACGACTTATTTAACAGGGGAAATGGACAAAGATGTAGTGAGGCCAGGGGAAACAGTAAAATATTCAATAACTGCTCAAAACCTAAAGAATTTTAAGCAGGTACAATTTAGACCATATATCGATCCGAAGCAAGTTGAAGTTGTAAAAGTAGATGTACGCCCTGAACTCTCCAAATATGGTTCAGTTGATCTAAAGCATGAAACTAGACCAGTAAATGGTGGAATGTATTCAAGCGAAATCTATACATTGACGATGGATGGCACTCAGGATGTGACAGGTGATATACCGATGGTTGATGTATATCTAAAAGTAAAAGAAGATAATCAGTCGAATTCAACCGGGTTTTTAAGTTTTGCTTCAACGTTCTATGATACAGCAGGAAAATGGGTATCACCTCAACCTTTCTTTCCTTACAATGGTATTCAAATTGCTCAAAAACAATCAATTGTATCAGGAAAGGTTATTTCTCAAGGTTTACTCACTGAAACTAATGCATGGAATGGGGCATTAGATTACTCAAAAATAGGTGGGAAGATTAAGCTGGAAGACTCTCAAGGAACCGTACTTGAACAAAACTTAGGATCTACTAGTTCATACAACTTTGGAAATGTACCACTGAATGATAAGGGATATACTGTATCAATTGATGTACCAGGACATTTCACATATTATGACACAGTTACAACTACTACTAAAAAAGGAAATTTCCAAGCTGGCTTAAACGCATTAGTTAGCGATGCGTACGTTATTGCAGGAGATGTGAATAAAGATAACGTTATTGATGTACTGGATGCTGAGTACATTAAAACTTATTGGGGAACGAACAAGCGTGCAGCTGACATTAATTTTGATGGCGTTGTAGATGAAAAAGATATGAAACTCGTAAAATTAAACTATTTAAAGAAAAATTCAACGTTAGAATATTTACATCCAGGTACATCTCCAGAAGCAAAGAAAAAATATAAAGGGGATACATTGGAATCCATTATGAGTGAGCTTGGAATAGAATAATATAGTTATGGTGTAATCAATTAAGTGACTGGTTCAATGAAAGCTAATGATGCAATCATTGAATCAGCCATTATTGATTGTTATCTATGCTAATTTTTTATTCACAAAGAGAATTTAAAAATAGTAAATAGTCTAACTTTTTAATTCTGAATATTCAGTAAAAAATGCGGATATATAATAGCTCGAGGTTATACATTCAAGTTGGAGTTGCTTACAGCCTAAAAGCTTCTTACTTGGAGTTAACATAAATTAATAATTTAATAGATTACGAGGGGAGAGTTTTAAGTTTATGGGTAATCGAAAGAAATTTCCATTCCGTGTCATTACGGCAACTACTTTAGCAGCAATGTTTATAACTACAACAGGATATGCACAAATTACAAAGGAGAATCAACCTTCTAGTTCGAAAGTTGATGAGATTGTGCATGAAGGGTTAAAAAGCTATTTAGCAGATCTTAATAAACAAGCATCTAAAACTTCTGATAAAGATGGTTATAGTAGCATCGATAAGAATAGCGTAAAAGCGTATGACCCTAATGAAAAAGTACGTGTAATTGTCGAAGTTCAAGAACCAGGGCAAGCTACACAAACGAAAGCTAAGTTAAGTAAAAAAGCTCTAATGAAACAAAATCAGGACGATGTCGTTTCTAAAATGACGAAAAAGAAATTAAATCCAAAGATTAGACACCGATTTTATGATGGCTTTAATGGGTTCAGCTTAGATACCGCATATAAAAATATTAAAGATTTACAGGCAACCCCTGGTGTAACAAATGTACATATTGCAAGAACTTATGAACCAACAATGAAAACAAGTAAAGAATTAGTACAAGCACAAAGTGTATGGGAAAAATATGGTTATCAAGGCGAAGGGCTAGTTGTTGGTGTAGTTGATTCAGGGATCGATTATACTCACCAAGATATGACGTTAACTGAAAAAGGAAAACAAAAAGAGAAGCTAACACAAAGTAATATTCAAAGTAAATTATCTGAAACTGCCGTTAATGATCAGTGGTATAGTGATAAAGTTCCGACTGGATACGACTGGGCTGATAATGATACGGATGTTATCCCACGTGGTGCAAATGGAAATCCTCATGGTACACATGTTTCAGGAACAATTGGTGCAAATGGGGATGAAGAGAATGATGGTGTACTAGGAATCGCACCAGGTGTTCAGCTGCTAGCAGAAAAAGTATTCTCTGATAGCGGAGGTGGAGCATACGAAGATGATATTATTGCAGGAATTGACCATGCTGTTGCCATGGGAGCAGATGTCATTAATATGAGTCTTGGAACTGATTCAGGATTCGTTGGCGAGGATAAAGATCCAATTCAAAAGGCAATTCGTGAAGCAACTGAACATGGAACACTTGTCGTAGTTGCAGGAGGAAACGCAGCATATAGTACGAAAAATAACATCATGTCGGCTTCTACTCAACCGTATGCAGATAATCCTGATATTGGGACTGTAGGAGAACCAGGCGTCAGTCCATTTGCTTTGTCAGTAGCTTCCTATGAAAATACGAAATACGAATTAAATACATTGGGGGAAGAAAATGGTTTACAACTCCCATATCAAGATCAATCTCAATATAATTTCAAACTTTCAAGAGTACTTTCTCCTAATGAAAGTTATGAGCTAGTTTACGTTGGTGAAGGATTTAAAGATGAGCATTATGCAGGTAAAGATGTAGCTGGAAAAATTGTAGTTTTTAAACCAAATACATCTTATTCAACCTATTCTTCAATGCAAAATCAGGCTAAAAAGCGTGGTGCTAAGGCAGTTATTTTAGTTCCGGCTACTAATATGGCAGATTATCCATACGTGAATTTAGGTAGTAATCTTACCCCTACAGCGACAACTAGTAAAGAAGCAGGGGATGCTTTAATTAATAAGTTAAATAGTGGACAAGTTGTCAAAATGAAATTAACAAAGAGTACATGGATAGATAATCCACTTCGAGATACAATGTCTTATTTTTCATCTTATGGAGCGCCAACTACTTTAGATTTTAAACCTGAAATTTCTGCACCAGGAGGAAAAATATACTCTACAGTACCAGGAAATGAGTACGAAGTTATGAGCGGTACATCAATGGCAACTCCGCATGTCGCAGGTGGTGCTGCATTAGTTCTACAATCACTTTATGAAAAAGGATTAACGCATTCAGAAGATACAGCATTAAAGGCAAAAATTGCTTTAATGAATACCTCTAATGTAGTAATGGATCCTCAAACTGATAGCAAAATCCCATATTCACCTCGTATACAGGGATCTGGTTTAATGCAAATACAAAATGCAATTAAAACACCTGTTATTGTGACGAGAAAAAATACACCTCTTGAGCAAGCGGGAGCAGTTGCATTAAAAGAAATTAAAAACGATAGAGCTATCCTCAATTTAAATGTTGAATCTCTTGTAGCAAAAGATACGAAAAAAGATTATGAATACACTATTAATGTAGACTTACTAACAGATGGAATTGATACAAAACAATTTGACTTTAATGGTGATGGAACTTTAGAATCAAAAGACTATTTATCATTAAAAAGTAAACGTATTGAGGGTGCCTCAATCTATGTAAATGGAGAGAAGCTTACTAGTGCTGAAGGTTCAACATTGCAAATTAAAGCAGGACAAACGAAAAATCTGAATGTAGAGATTCGCTTACCTAGAACATTAAGGAAAAATGAATTTGTTGAAGGATTTGTCCGCCTTGTACCAACTGGACAAAATAGTGACTCTGCAGTTCCTTTAACTGTACCTTATATGGGCTTTAATGGTGACTGGACTGAACCAAATAATATTGATCCTGCAGCTTGGGATCGAGAGGATGCATTTTTAGGTTATACAGCACTTTGGAATGATGAAGGTGCATCAGCTCCGATGGGATACGATGCTAAAACGGGTAAATTTAACATGAATGCAATCGCTACATCTCCAAATTCAATACTAAAAGGCGTATTCCCAACATTTACAGCATTTAGAAACTTGGCAAAAGCAGAGATGTATATTGAAGACAAAAAAGGAAAGATGATTAAGTATCTTGGAGACTTTAGTGAATATAATGGTGGTAAGCCTAATCCGCTTCGTAAAAACGTTATTTCCTCAACACGTTTCTATACGGGATATAACTGGGATGCAAAAGATCAAAACGGTAATACAGTAAGTGATGATACGTATAGTTTTGTCATTAAAACGACTTTAGACTATCCAAATGCGAAGCCACAAAAAGTAAAACTGCCGATTAAAGTCGACTCAGTTGGTCCAAATGTATCGAATGTTCAAGTGAAGCCAAAAGATGGTCAATATGAAATTTCATTCGACGCGGTAGATGCTGGAAGTGGTTCGGGCTATAAAGGGGCTATTATTTGGTATAATGGCACATATAAATCATTGCCAGTAGGTGCAACTTCAGTATTAGTCAATGAAGAACCAAAAAGCGTGGTTGTAATGGGAATTGATAATGCTATGAATGTCAGTTATAAAGTTTGGGGCGATACTAGTTATATAAACCCTAGTATGTTAGTAACTGTTTTCAATGTTTCTCCAAGCGCAAATGTTAGTCCGAGTAAGCCTGCTCAAATTACTGGATTAGCGAATACTCGTGTAAATTGGACAATTTATATGAAGGATTCAACTGGTAAAGTAGTAGAGAGTACAACAGTAAATAATGAGCATGAACTTCATCTGAAATGGACACCAGATGCAGATTTCCCGGCTGGAACATATTATTTTTCAGCTGATGCAGTTGATAAGCAAGGATTTAAAGTAACAACAAAAACAGTGTCCGTTACAATAGTAAAATAAGATAATGGAAGCCGATCTTCTTAATGGAAGGTCGGTTTTTTTATAACTCGAATTAATAATTTTCTAAACTCGTAATTAGTAACTCTTCAAAACTATCATCTGTCGAAAAGTCTTTGTTGAAGGACACGTATCTAAATTGCCAATTTCTCTAAGGTAGACAAGGAATTGAGCTTTCTAGGTAAAGGTCGAAGGGTGATATGATAGCTAGTTTCAAGTAGTTTATATAAAATTACTTGTTGAAATTTATCGATTAATATTAGTTAGTTGAACAAATTTGTCAAAATAACAAACTTATCAATTGTCATTATAATAAAATTAGATTTTTGTGAAAATTCTAAATTGTATTATGGAAGGACTTGATAAGATTGAAAAAGTCGAATAAGATAAAGCCTTTTGCTTCGGTGAAAAAGGCTGCAGTTGTCGTGTTAAGTACTGGTCTTTTACTAGGGCCAGTAGCGAATCTAAATTATACTTCTGTTGCACATGCACAAACAAATACAAATGCAGAAAGTATATTAGCGAGTCTGACGAAAGAGCAACGTGAGGCATTACAAAACTTAGATAATCATAAATTAAAAACTGGATTACAATTATCACGTGATATTGATTTATCAAGTGATAAAGATGTAACTGTTATCGTGGAATTTAAAGAGCTACCAGCAAAAGCAGCACAAATTGCCAAAGCGATTAAAGGCGAGAAGCTTTCTCTTGCGCAAGCAAATGAGAATGTAGAAAAATCACAAGTACAGTTTAAAAAAGATCTACAAACAAAAATAAAGAAGTCAAAATCAGGTAAAGAAGCCTATCACGTGAAATATACGTATAAGGATTCGATGAATGGTGTTGCATTAACCTTACCGGCAAATCAAGTAAAATCATTGCTAAATTCGAATGTCGTAAAGGCTGTTTATAGTGATTACACAGTACATGTTGATCCACCTGCTCAAACGGAAGAATCAGAAACGAAGGATCAAACAAAGGTTGATAGTATTCCGTTCCTAAATCTTGATAAACTACATGACGAAGGATACACAGGAAAAGGTGTTAAAGTAGGGGTTATTGATACAGGTGTTGACTATAATCACCCGGATTTGAAGCATGCATATAAAGGTGGATATGACTTTGTTGACAACGATAATGATCCGATGGAAACAACCTATGCGGATTGGCAAAAGTCAAAAAAGGCAGAGTATTCCAATGGTGAAACATATTATACAGATCATGGAACACATGTATCAGGAACAATTGCGGGGCGTGCAGAGAACAATTCTGATTATAAGGTCATTGGAGTAGCTCCAGAGTCTGATTTATATGTTTACCGTGTATTAGGACCGTACGGAAGTGGAACAACAGCTGCAATACTGGCAGGGGTCGATAAAGCGGTTAAAGATGGAATGGACGTTATTAACTTGTCGTTAGGTGCTTCCATTAATGATCCGTTATATGCGACTAGTATAGCAATTGATAATGCTGTATTAAGCGGAGTGACTGCGGTTGTTGCAGCTGGGAACTCTGGAGATGCGCTATATACGTTAGGATCACCAGGAGCTGCTGCGCTAGCACTAACCGTAGGAGCAAGTACGGTTACAAGTAAAGCTACAAATTTTGAGAGTCAATTTGTCTCTGGCAGCAGTAATACTGGTGCGACAATGCAGTTGATGACGAAAAAATGGACAGATGATTTCAGCAGTATATCTGGAAAATCCTTTGACATTGTAAATGTGGGCTTAGGCGGTCCTAACGATTACACAGGAAAAGATGTGAATGGTAAAATCGCGTTTGTTCAGCGTGGTACGTATGCATTGATTGAGAAGATGGAGTATGCAAGAGATCATGGAGCAGCAGGAGTAATCATCTATAATTCGAATCCAGACGAAGGACAAATTCCAATTTTCTTAGGTGAGAGTAACGATAATATCCCGACATTTTCCATGACAAATCATGATGGACTAGCTATCAATGATTTATTTGCAAAAGGTGTACCGACTGTCACATTTGGCGCAAAAAGTGAAAAAGATCTTCCAGGAGATGAATTGGCAACATTTAGCTCTAGAGGACCATCTGGCACTTTATATGATATTAAGCCAGAAGTAACAGCACCAGGTGTGGACATCTTATCAACAGTGCCTTCTTACATATCAAATAAAGATAATACGTCTGATTATTCATCGGCATATTTAAGAATGTCAGGTACGTCTATGGCGTCTCCGCATGTAGCGGGAGTTGCGGCATTACTGTTGCAAGCTCATCCAGAATATACGCCTGGTGATGTAAAGACTGTATTGATGAATACAGCAGATCCACTAAAAAATCCATACAGTGTATTTGAAGTCGGAGCTGGTAGAATCGATCCTATGCAAGCAATTCATTCCGATACATTTGTTAGTGTTCAAGATAATACACCTTATATTGATAATGGCGTAGAAAAAATTATTCCAGAACAAACAGGTGGCCTCAGTTACGGATTCGTTGCAGTTTCTTCAGATAAGGATTATACAGATACTAGGAAACTATCATTTAAAAACTTTGGTAGTAAAGATAAAAAGTACGAACTATCAGTTGAGTACAATGTAGGTGTAAAAGGTTCATTGGATGCGAAGAAAAATGGTGTAACTTTACAGGTGCCAAATACACTTACGGTAAAGGCTAATAGTACTAAACAACTTTCTGCAATACTAGATATTCCGAAAGTAGCTGAAAAAGGCATTTATGAGGGATATATTAATATTAAAGACAAGAACAATCCAGAAGAAAGCTATCGTATTCCATTTGGTGTAAAAGCTGCAGACGAAGGCTTGGCTTACTTTGAACCATATACTAAGAGTATTTCAACGAACCGAGTCATCAATTTATTCAGTCGAAAGGATACTGATTTAGATTTTAGATTAAACTCTTCGATGCAAACATTGGACTGGGTACTAGTTGATCCGAAAACAAATAAAGATCTCGGACTAATTTATTCTTCTAGTGCGACTGGTGTAGCTGTTGATACAGATTACACGTTAGACGGCGGGTTTTACGGCAGATATTTTCCGTTCACTGGAGATGAAAAAAATCCAATCGGTTATATGTCTGAAAAAGCGCCGGATGGAGTTTATGACATTAAAATGATTGGGACAAATAGAGCGGGTAAACAATTTGTGAAAACATCGAAAGTAAGTGTTGATAATAATGGGCCAACAATCAAGTTCGATGACACAAATGCAATGCCAAAAGGGGATACCCAAATTGTAGAACTGGCAGAAGGACAAAATACGGTAACAGTTTCTGGAACGATATTGGACCCTGAAATAAACAAAACACAAGAAGCAGGAATTCCTCTTACACAGGCGAATAATAAATTATTTTATGGTCCTGGTTCATCATCAGCGTATTCAATAAGTGCAGATGAAACTGGAAAGTTTAAAACTGATGTTAGTGTGGCTGGAACGATTAATCCAATCCAATATGTAGGTGCTGATTACGCAGGTAATGCAACATTACCTAAAATGGTTTATTATACGAAGCCAGGAGCTTCCTATATCTATGCAAAACCAAATAAAGATGCAATCGAATTTGGTGACAAAATTACCTATACATTCTATGCACATAATTTACGAAAAGCTAACACACTTAATTTCAGTATGGACTACGTAGCTAAATATATGGACAGCGTTGAGTTTAAAAAAGCAAATAGTTTACCAGAAGGTTCAGACCTAACAACAACTATAAAAGGTACTACAAGTTTAAATACGACAGTGAAACTTACTGTACCAGGTGATGGAATTACAGGAGATGTGGCGTTATTTGATATGAACGTTGATACAAACGCTAACGAATTCCTTAACCCATTTCCTCAAATTTTTAGTTTTACTACGGTGCAAGTAAATAACGAAAGTGCGAATAGACTTCAAATCATTTTAGGTACATTACCGATGTATCCAATTTACTCGACTGCAACAGCTAAGATCAATGGTGTTGGCTTATATACGGCTGCAGGTACTTACAACAGTAGCATTGATTATACGAAAGTTGGAGCAACAATGAAGCTAAAAGGTATGAATGGTGTTATGTACGATGGAGCAATAGAAAAAAATGGAAATGTTACGTTTAAAGGCATTCCTGCAGCAGTTCAAAAATATACAGTAATTATGGATATTCCGGGACATTTCACGACGTATACACCGCTAGAAATTGGCAGAACAGAGAGAGGAATTAATATTGGAGAAGCAGTTAACTACTCAACAGTTGGTGCTAAGCCAGGTGATATTAATAAAGATAATGTGATTGATGTGATGGATGCTTTAATGATTCAAACATATTGGGGCACGAATAAGCGAAGTGCTGATATTAATTTTGATGGAATTGTTGATGCAAAAGACTTAGCATTAGTTGAGAAAAACTACTTAATAGCAAATCCTTTTGTGACAGTAGCACCAAAGGCAGTCAAAAAATATAAAGGAAGTACGTTAGAATCAATTAAAAGTGATTTAGGATTGCAGTAAAACTTAATTTCATTTTTACAGCAGTACTAGAAGACATTTAAGTTTTTAGGTTTTGAAATAATGTAATGTAATTTATCCCCTTATAAAAGACAGTCAAACTTATTGAATTGCATTTTATAAAGGGGATTTTTTTGAGAAATTATACCAATATAATCATTGTTGCATTGTGGAAGACTATTTGAAAAGGCGATAAATCACTGCTTTTTTATATATTAATATAATTTTAAATAAAAAAAGACCTACATATAATATGCAGGTCTTTATTGTTCTTTTTAATGTTTACAATGTGATCTAAGGCAAGTGAATGAAAAAATAAATACCTAGAAAAATGATTCATTACATTAATAAAGTGGTTGTTGAGTATGACAAGGTGGAAATCCATTAATATCTTGAATCGTATGGAAATCGTACTGTTTTAAAGCAAATTGTGCTTGGTACATATATTCATAAACTAGAAGCTTATTACCGGATACACCACACAATACACCTGATGTACCTTGCCCGTTTGTAAATGAAACTCCAACGGGTTGACCGATTAAATATCTAACTTTTTGAGTCCAAGGCATTTTGATCACTCCTTTTAAAATAACTATATTAAAACGAGTAGAAAGTGGTGCTTGTGTAATTTTTATTGTGAGAGTTATATTACAAATAATTAAAAAAAGTTCAGGTTGATATTTTTTTTCAAAATTAAAATCAAATCAACTATGCATATAATGAAATTGCCAACTAAAATGATAACAGTTTAGATTTTGCTATGAGGAATCTTATTTTTAAATAAGATTTCTCCTTCCCTGTTAGATTCTATTATTTATATATTAAGTGGTGTAATATAGGAGGAACTGTATGAAAATTGAACAATTAAGTCATCTAAATGAAATAATAAAAAGTGGTTCCTATCGTATTGCAGCAGAAGTATTTTTAGTAAGTGAAGAGGTTATTAGAGAATCGATTATTTGTTTAGAAATTGATTTTGGTTTTAAATTAATTGAGTGTGATGACGATTCTAAAGTGGTACCCACATTTGAAGGATTAGGAATTATTAGTATAGTTAACGAAGTATTAAAGAAATATGAGGAGTTTGAAGAAAAAGTTAACTCACTAAGAAAGAATTCTGTTTCAAATTGCAATTTGATGTATGATGTGAGTATATTATAAATTATTTCTATGCCGAGCAATGAAATCTACTTTTCATTGCTTATATATATTGATTCGATAAAACTCTTAAAGATCTTCAATTAGAAGGTTTTTTTTTTGCGAAAATATATGTTAAAAACATACTAAACCGTTAGATATCCTATTCTATTATTACAAAGGAAAACGGATAAAAAGTGCTCTTGTAATGAAGTAATAATAGAATTCTAATATAATTTAAAAAGACCAAACCACTAAAGATTTGGTCTTTTTGGATATAATTTTGATGTTAGTTTTCTATACTAGCTTGAATATAATTAATAAAGATCTTTGAAATTTTAGTAAGAGGTTTACTTTTAAGATAAACAGTCCAGAGTTCATCACTAATATATGGTGAGAATTTTAAAGGAATTGACTTAAGTTGACCAGAAAAAGTATCCGGATGATTTTTGATTGTAATATCTCGGACAAAACTAATCCCTAAACCATTTTTTACTGCCTCTCGTATACTTTCTGTATTATTTGAAATAAAATGTATATTCATATTTTTTACGATTTGACGACTGTGCTCTACAAGTGAAGGAGTGTTATACAGGACAAAATTTTCATGGAGTAAATCTTCAGGTGTAACTTCGTCTAAATTATACAAAGGAGAGTTTTTTCCAACAAGTGCGCAATATTTAGTCATTGTCAAAAGTTCATATTGTACATCTTTATTTTCTTTTAGTTTACTTTCATCTGAAAATATGAATGCAATATCTGGCTGACCAACTGGTATATTACTTAGGACTTGGTCTGGAGCATATTCATAAACCTGAACATCAATCTTTGGGAAATCTTTTTTGAAATTAATAATCGATTCGTTTACTAAATAAACTAATCCAGGAGGGGTTGCAATTTTTAATTGAGTTTGATTTGTATCATTTTGAATTGCAATCTTTTCCTCTAATATTTCAAATTCATTTATTATTTTCTTAGCTTGATTAATGATTTCTTTGCCAGCTTCAGTAGGAACTGTCTTCATTTTTAAACGGATAAATAACTTCAAATTTATTCTCTTTTCAAACTCTCTAAGAGCTTGACTAACGGCTGAAGCAGAAATATGTAAATTTTTAGCCGCCTTAGTGATCGATTCTTCCTTCGATATTTCAACGATATATTTTAATTGTTCAATATTCATTGTTAATTACTTCTCCCCCATCAAACGTAAATGAATTATATATATGTTTCTAAACATTTTAAATTATTAATAAGTAATATGATAATGGAAAAATTTACTATTTTTATGTTTGTGAATAGTTTTACCATTTATTATGCGAATATAATTACTGAAAATTACAGAATTAAGAAATACTTAATACGTTGTAAACTATTATGCGTTTTACAGGACAAATTCAAATAACTACAATATAGATAATATAATATTTGGGAAGTTTAAGTGGTTCCTTTTCTGAAATTTTAGAAAAAAACAAAAATATTAAAATTGTTACTTTTTTAACTGTATTAAGTTGGAAGTGCAATTGGTTTTGTATTCTATAATAATTTTTTTATTCATTTTTTCCTCATTATTGTTATTTATTACTATTGGGAAATATTAACTTGTTGCGATCCACTTAATATGAGTATGGACAGGTTATGTGGATGTTGAATTCAGAATGCAATCCCTCTAGCACCGGACAAGTTATACTTGTCGTTGTTGCAGCTACATGGAAAATGGGATTAATCACAAAATCTTATACACGCAAATTTAAACAGCATCTTAGCATTTCAACATATTTAATTCCAATAAACAATAATTTTGATGCTGTAAACCATTTGTAAAATGGTTTATGGCATTTTTGCTTTTTATATTTAGAGATTAAAAATTATTAATATTAGGTGGGTGGGGTGCAACATGAATGATTTTCTACTTTATGAATTTACCAAGTTGATGAAGAAAAAAAAATGGAATCTTAAAGAGTTAGCATTTAATGCTGATATTCATTACAGTGACATGAGTAGAATTTTTAATAACAAAAAAGCACTTTCTTTACATTATTTGGATGCCATAACAGAAGCTTTCGATCTACCTAAAGGATCCTTTTATAAGGGGTATGTAAAGTTATGCTTTAATGAACGAAATCTTTTAGATAAAAGGAGAAGTGATGCTTTTGTTTATGAGTGTGCGAAAAATGGTTTTAAATCGGAATTATCTTATATTTTATCAGTTATGATTGAGGAAAAGTCAAAGGCAATTCGAACTAAATATTTTCAAAATTTATTTTTTACTGCTGAACAACTGTTTTTAGAAGGGAAAGAAAAAGAAGCATTACCTTTATACGAACTAATTATTGAACATATGCCTAATACAGCGACAGAGGAAGTTGCAATTAGTTATTTTCGAAAGTTTTATATGACGCGTTTAACAAACGAAGGGAGTTTAGTTTTAGTTCGTGTTTTAGAATATATTTCATATATGCCACCAAAATTTCAAGAATTAACGATCTTATGGATTACGGCTACTTACTATATGTTAAAACAATGGGATGAGGTTTTACATTATGCTAAGCGATTAGAAAAAATTGCGAAAATAGAAGACCATTTAGGCCGTGCATTAATGTACCAAGCATTTGCTTTAACTAGACTAGGAAACAATTTAGATGAGGTTTTAAACTTAATTGATCGATATGAAGAAATTAATGACTATTATGCAGATCTTGCTGCAGGAAATCGATATGTAGCGCAGATTGATTTTGGTGATGTTCAAGTTGTTGATTCATATTTTAATTGGTTGCGAAGCCGTGATGATTTTTATGTTGGAATACCAAGAATTCTAGAAAGTTATGTCAAATTAGGTCGTTTAAAAGATGCTGAAAACTTTATTGAAGATCACCATGACCAAATCGTCGAAATGAGCAATTCTACTAATTTATTAAAACAACATCTTTATTTAGATTACTGCTATGCGCTTGGTGTTTTAAAATGTGAAACAAATCAAATAAACGAAGGCTTAGATGAAATTTTAAACGTCGCATTAAAGGTGAAAAACTCTGAAATTCACGAGAGATTTCAAAAATGTTTAATAGCAATCTGGCATTATAGAGATTTTTTAAGTAAAGAACTAGAAGAAAAATATATTCGTATTTTAAGTTGAATAATTATTATAAAGGCTCTGGGTGTGTATTAAACCGGAGTCTTTTATTTTTATATTAATGAAAATCATGTATGGAATTCGGTGTTAATTTCTGAATAAACAAAATATAAAGGTTGGATTTTGTTGAAATTTATTAGAAAAAAATAGATTTAGATTAAAATTTAGTCGAAAATAATTGTTTTAATGTTGGGAATTGTCGGAATTTATCGATAAAAATGATGAAATTGATAATTTTTGTCAAAATGTCGAAACTGTAAACTCTCCGTATAATCAATTTTGAAAGAGAAATTTTTAAATGGGGGAGACAATAGGATGAAGCGTTTAATCAAAAGTACAGCAGTTTTGACATTAAGTACTGGTGTATTATTCAATGCATTTCCAGTAACTCAACATCAGTCGATTGTAAAGGCAGCAACACAATCTTCAATTGAAGAAGTGCTTGCAAAGCTTACGCCTGAGCAGCGTCAAGCTTTAAAAAAATTAGATGTTACTAGTCAAGAAGGATTACAGTTACCTTCTTCAGTAGACTTACAGAGTTCTAAAAATCTATCAGTAATCGTCGAGTTTAAAGAACAGCCAGCAAAAGTTGCCGTTTTAGAAGAGGCTGTAGAAGGTACCAGTTTATCTCTTGATGATGCAAAACAAAAGGCAGACGATGCTCAAGATACATTTAAAACTGATTTACAAACCATTTTTAAAGATGATTTAAAAGAAAATAAAAATCTTTATAAAATTAACCGAACTTACAAGAATACCTTAAACGGTGTTGCGATTGACTTGCCAGCGAATAAAGTTAAGTCATTGTTAAAATCTAAAGCTGTTAAGGCTGTTTGGCCAAATAATGTGATTCAAATTGAGCCAGAAAAAGCAACTGAAAGTGCACAAGGTACGACAACGAAAACGGAAACGGAAGTATTTCCTGGTGTAAGCAAATTACACGCAGAAGGATTTACTGGAAAGGGCGTTAAAGTAGGAGTCATTGATACAGGAATTGATTATAATCACCCGGATTTAACGGATGCTTATAAAGGCTATCGCGCACAACCTGGTGTTGATCCAAAGACAATCAGTCCTAGTTCTGTAAAAGGTTGGGATTTTGTTGACAATGATGCAGACCCAATGGAAACAACTTACGATGATTGGAAAAAATCTGGGCTAGGGGAAAAAGATCCACTTACTGGTGAAGCATACTACACAGAACATGGAACACATGTATCAGGAATCATCGCTGGTCGCGGTAAAAATAATACGGACTATGCTGTAACGGGTGTAGCACCTGATGCTGATTTGTATGTATACCGTGTATTAGGAAAATTTGGTTCAGGTACAACAGAAAATGTTTTAGGTGGAATTGATAAGGCAATATCTGACGGCATGGATGTTATCAATTTATCACTTGGCGCTAGCGTAAATGATCCAGAAAATGTTGAAAGTCTTGCATTAAACAACGCGGTCCTTTCTGGTGTAACGGCAGTTGTAGCGGCTGGTAATGCTGGTAATGGCATGTATACAGTAGGTGCACCTGGAGCTGCGGCATTGCCAATTACAGTGGGTGCAAATGATACAAAAACAGTCATTGCTACATCAAAAGGTACATTACATGGAACGTCTGATGTAAGTGCTGATTTAAAATTATTAGGTAAAGGTTTAAACGACAACGTAGATAGTTTAAAAGGTAAAAATTTACCAATCGTTTTAGTACCGAATTACGGTGCAGATACTGATTATAAAAATATCGATGTGAATGGTAAAATCGTACTCGTAAAACGAGGTTTAAATGCGCTGATTGATAAAATCACAATTGCCCAAAAACATGGTGCAGCAGCAGTTCTTATGGCTGACAATATAGCTGGTGAAGGGTTTATTCCAGCATACTTAGGTGCGGGCTATGGAATGATTCCGACCTTCTCTATGTCATATGAGCAAGGTAATGACCTGATCGCTAAACTTGGTACAGGTACGCCAACATTCTCATTTGATGAAATGGGACAAATAACGAATCCAGGAAGTACATTGGCGTCATTCAGTTCTCGTGGACCAGCTCGTATCACATATGATATTAAACCAGAAGTAACTGCACCAGGTGTTGCAGTATTCTCAACAGTTCCATCCTATATGCATGGTGCAGATCAAATTGGAAATTATCAGTATGCGTACGATAATTTATCTGGTACATCGATGGCTACACCTAACGTAGCTGGAGTTGCAGCTTTATTATTACAAGCAAATCCAAATTTAACACCAGCACAAGTGAAACAAACATTAATGAATACAGCTGACCCATTAAATGGTGATTATAGTGTATTTGAAACTGGTGCTGGACAAGTAGATCCTTATGAAGCTATTCACTCACAAACGAGAATTGAAGTAGTGGACGAAACGAAAGGTATAGCAGATAAAAAAGGAAATCTTAAAACAGTTAAAGACTTAACTGGCGCGCTTGCATTTGGTGTGTTTGCACCAGCTGGACAAAATATAAGTGACCAACGTTCAGTTAATATATATAACAATAGTAATCAAGCAAAAACTTATGATGTAAAAGTAACGTACCAAGCTGACCGCCGAGGATCATTAAATGCTGACGACAATGGTGTGCAAATTGTGACGGATAAATCCATTAAAGTTGGGGCAAATTCGAAAAAGAAATCAACTGTAGCGATTACGGTACCAAAATCAGCTAAATTAGGTATTTACGAAGGATTTGTAACTTATACAAACCATGATAATCCAGCTGAAACATACCAATTACCTTTCGCGATTAAAACAGTGGAAGAAGGAATCAATCCAATATCGTTTACACCACAAGCAATTACGCAAGTATTTGACTATGCGATTCCAGGCCAATTAGTGTATACAAATGCGATGATGAGTCTTAAATCACATATGCGTACATTTGACGCGATTCTTGAAGATGGCAACACAGGTAAAGAAATAGGGTATATCGGATCAATGGACGGTCTCGGAATGGATGAAAATATTAAATACACAGTAAATGATGTATTTAATGGCCAATATTACAAGCCGACAGGAAACGACGACCAACCATTCGAGTACACTTCAGATATGGCGAAACCTGGATACTACAAAATTAAAATAATTGGTACAAATGATGCAGGCAAAACATTCTCACAGGAAGCACCAATTTATTTTGACAACACAGCCCCTAAACTAACAGTAAATGCTCCAGATATTGTTAAATATAAAAATGGTGAATCTAGTGTCACATTTACTGGTTCGGTTTATGATAAAGAAACAGAAGAAATGCAAAAGCTTGGTATGAACTTTAATCAAGGTAGTACAAAAGTTTATTATAAAGATTATTTAGGTGGAAGAGATATTGCAGTACCAGTAAATCCTGACGGTACATTCTCTGTTACAATTCCAACAGTTGCAACAAGATCAATGGAACTTAATTTCTATGCAGTTGATGCGGCAACGAATAAAACTTATGTAGGCGGTAGAGATATATTTGTTACTCGTGATGACGTAACATATGGATATATACAACCTCAAGATCGTTCGGCAAAAATGGGTGAAACAACTCATGCGACATTCATGTTAAACAAAGCAAAAGATGTCAAACAAGTTGTTTATAAATTTACTCATTATGCAAATGTTGCATCAATGAATCTTTCACTTGATCCAAGTGTAGCTGATAAAGTGGACATGACTGTGACAGATAATCCGGTTGCTCCAGGAGCAAGTAATTATACAACTACAGTTACAATCAAAACAAAAGATGGAGTAGCTCCATTATCAGGTGATTTAAAACTTGCGGATGCAGCATTTAAAATGAGTAATACGTATACTGCAGCTCCTGCCATTTACGAAGGGTTAGCAGGATTAAGTAGCGTGACAGTAACTGATAGCAATAACTCGACAACTGCAGTTCAGGCTGGCAACCCAGTCGTAGCATACATGGACCCGACTTATTCTTTACTTCGTGGACCGAAAGCTGCAGAAGCATTCTTGGCTCCAAATGGTCAACCAATAGGTGGAACTACGCTTGATTATTCAAAATTGGGCATAAAAATAACAGCAACAAGTTCAAACGGTACTGTTTACCAGGGGTTAAATGATTCTTCTAATACATTCCAAGTACCAAATTTACCATTAACGGATGATACGTACGAGCTACAAGTCAATATCCCTGGACATTTTACAGTGCACAAAAACTTTACGATTGGATTCCATGAAGATGGAAAAGTAACTCATCAAAACCTTTATCTATATGGATTACAACCAACGTATGCAGGGGATGTAAATAAAGATGATGTCATCGATGTAAAGGATGCACTTTACTTACAAACATACTGGGGAACAAATAAACGTGAAGCAGATATTAACTTTGACGGTGTAGTTGATGAAAAAGATATGGCATATTTAGAGAATAATTACTTAATGCAAAACCCTACAATTAACTATGCTCCAACACCGATAACGAAATATAAAGGGCAAACTTTAGAAACTGTTAAGAGTGCATTAGGAATTAAGTAATAGAATCATAAATTTATAGTGTTAAGGGCTCCGGTATAAAACCGGAGTCTTTTTTGTTCAATATATAGAAATGACATATCACCAAAAAGAAAGATTTAAAAATATAAGTACAATGAAAACTTTAAAAAAAATCGAGAGAAGCTTGTCGAATTTTATCGGGAAATTAAAGCAACTCATTCATCATGTTATCTACGTTACCCTTATGGAGGTATAGATGACAGAGATAAGCAAATAGAGTGGTGATTAAACTTATACGTTTTAATTTGGAACAATACACTTAAATCTTATGATTAAAATAAAAACGAATACTACCCCTTTAAATGATAAAATGATAAATAAAATACTAATTTAATTGAGGTGAAAGTAATGAATACATGTGCAGATGTTTTAATTGTGATCGATTTGCAAAACGGAGTATGTAACAGCGGCGAGAACTTATTTGAATTAGAAAATTTACTTTTTAAAGTAAATAAAAGAATTTCCTTATATAGAAAATTGAATAAACCAATTGTTTTTGTTCAACATTGTGATGAAGAATTAATACCAGGAGAAAAACTTTGGGCTATACATGCTAATCTTGATGTTCAAGAACAAGATTTTTTTATTCAGAAAATACATGCAAATTCTTTTTACAAAACGAACTTAAAAAAACTTTTAGATCAATTAGATATACGCAGTATAGAATTTTGCGGAGCACAAACGGAATACTGTATGGACGCTACAATTAAATATGCTCAAGGATTAGGTTACGAAAACATGATGGTACATAGAGCAACGTCTACATTAAATAATCAGTTTATGTCTGCAAAAGAGACGATAGATTTTTATGAAAATATATGGAATCAGAGATTTTTAAAGTTCATAGAGGATGAAGTATCTAGCTAAAAGTTGAATAACTCTATACAACATGCGGATAAACTTAGTTTTATAGAATAAATGGAGGGATGGTCATGGAGCAAAATAAAGCAGCAAGTAAAATCACAACTCAAGTAGGTGATAATGAGATTGTGATTACCCGAATTTTTGATTCTCCACGTGAACTTGTGTTTGATGCATGGATGAAAGAGGAGCACTTGTCAAAATGGTGGGGTCCTAATGGGTTTACATCAACTTTTCAAAAGTTTGACATGAAGCCTGGTGGTAGATGGGAGTTTATAATGCACGGTCCTGATGGAGTTGATTTCCCTAATACTAATCTTATTGTAGAGCTCGTTCAACTCGAGAGAATCGTATTCAAACATGATGTTTTTCCACATTTTGTTGCAACAGCAATCTTTGAGGAGTTGGATGGTAAGACGAAACTGACTTATCGATCGCTTTTTGAAGAAGAATCTACTGTATTCGATAAAGTGAAAACATATGCCGTTCCAGGTGCTGAACAGACAATGGAACGCCTTGAAGAATACCTGGCAAATATGTCATAATGTACGTAACAATAAATAAAAAGCCCAAAAAACTAGAATATCTCAGTAGAAGGTATTCTTTTTTTTGTAATAAAATATTCACTACTAGCAAAAGAAGGTATATTCCATTTTTTAACGAACACCCATTAATAAACTTTATAAAGATTGGGTGGTAATTATAGTAAAGCTAAATCAAATTTATGGTAGTGGGCAAATAGAAAATAAAATTATAGAGAAACTTCGGAACGCTGGATGTGTTTATGCAGAAGAAGAGACTGAATTACTAATTTCAAAAGCTCAAACAATAGAAGAACTTATAACAATGGTAAACCTTCGAGCAACTGGTTCCCCTTTAGAACTCATACTAGGTTGGGCAGAGTTTTACGGCATAAAAATCGAAGTAGCCCCAGCTGTATTTGTTCCGCGCCGCCGGACAGAATTCCTTGTTCAAAAGGCTGTTGAATTTTCGATACCTGGTGTCAAAGTGGTCGATCTTTGTTGTGGTACTGGCGCAGTAGGTGTAGCGATTTCCAATGCTGTGGAGATGGTTGAATTGTACGCAGTCGATATTGATCATAATGCAGTACAATGTGCTAAACGCAATGTTTCTAAACAAGGTGGTTTTGTATTTGAAGGCGACCTTTATAATTCACTGCCTGCTCACTTACTTGGAAATGTTGATATTATAGTAGCAAACGCGCCATATGTTCCAACTGGGGCAATAAAATCTCTTCCTCTGGAAGCACGGCTATATGAACCAAAAGTGGCACTTGATGGCGGTATTGATGGTAATGATATTCATAGAAGAGTAGCAGAAGATGCCCCTTTATGGTTAGCTTCAGGTGGCCATCTATTAGTAGAGACAAGCAAGATGCAAGCTCCTCAAACTGTAGAATTTTTTACACAATGTGGATTAGTAGCTCATTCTCTATATAATAGAGAATTCGACGCTACAATTGTAATTGGTAAAAAGCCTTGCTAGTGAAATAAACAAAAAAAAACAGAAAAGCCAAAATTAAGGTTTTCTGTTTTTTAGTTTATTCAGCATTCGAGAAATAATAGGTTAATTTATGCTAAATAGAATGTTTTTTTTCTTGATCATAGCTACTAGAATGACTTAATACATGATCCAATATTTTTTTAGTAAAGGGCATAAAATAATTGAGTATTATACCTCCAAAACAAACTGTTATTACAGTTCCAACGCCAATTGGTCCCTTAAAAATTAATGCCATTATGAAGAATATGAGGTAGATTAATGTTTTTGAAAAAAATAAATTTGTTTTAGTTAATTCCTGTATGATTAATGTTAGTCGATCAACTGGAATCGGGGCGAAATTTGTGTGTAAATAGGTTGAAGTTCCTAGTCCTGAAACAATTAGGCCAATTCCAAACCAAATAACTTTGCTATACCATAACTCGGGTACTAAAAAATCGTGTAATATAAAAAGCCACATATCAATACTAGCACCTGTTATAAATGCAGTTATCAGCCCTAAAAATTCTGGTCTTTTTCTTTTTAAAATTGAATTTAAACATATCAATAGTAAAGCAATAATTATTTCCCAACTTCCAACAGTAAGCCCCACATTTTTGGATAACCCTACTAAAAGTGCATCAAAAGGGGGAACTCCAAGATTCGATTGAATAGTGATCGAAACACCAAGTGCTAAAATTAAAATTCCTAATACAAAAAAAACATAACTCATTTTCCTTGTTCGATTTAACATTTAATTAGCAGACAATTCTTTTTGCATTAGAATATGTGGAATTCCATCTTCCATAAAGATATCAGATGAAGTATGATAGCCAAGTTTTTTATAAAAACCTTCTGCATGTGTTTGACCATGCAATTTAACTTTTGTAGCCCCACGTTCTACCGCGATTTTTTCTAGTGCTTTAATAATAATTTTACCCAGACCGAATTTACGGAAAGACTCAAGGAGACAGATTCTTTCCAATTTACCTACTCCATCAACAAACCTAATTCTTCCAGTTCCGACTGGTTTCTCATTGTAATGAACTAATATGTGTTCGCAAATTCCATCTAGTGTATCAAATTGATCAAATTCATCTTCTAGTGGTACGCCTTGCTCTTTCACAAATACATCTTTTCTTATAGAAAACGCGATCTTTAAATCCTCATCATTTATTACCTTTTTTGCATTCATTTTGATCAGTCCTTTTAATTTAGAGTGTTTTGTTGCAAATACAACAAAATTAGATTAAATTAAATATATACAAATTTTATTGCATTTACAACAAAAATGATTACAAGGAGTAAATTATGAAGGAAATACTTCGTGAAATTGGAATGATTGCAAGGGCATTAGATTCGATCAGCAATATTGAATTTAAAGAATATGATCTTACAAAAGGACAGTATTTGTATCTCGTACGAATAGTTGAAAATCCAGGAATCATTCAAGAAAAGTTAGCTGAGATGATAAAAGTAGATCGAACAACAGCTGCACGGGCTATAAAGAAACTTGAAATTGCTGGCTTTATTGAAAAGAAAGAGGATAAGGAGAATAAAAAAATAAAAAAACTTTTTGCGACTGAACAAGGAGAAAATGTTTACCCGTTTATAAAAAGGGAAAATGATTATTCTAACCTCGTTGCATTAGAGGGATTTACAAATAGTGAAATGGAAACGGTTTTTGATCTCCTACAGAGAGTAAGAAAAAATGTAGAAAAAGATTGGGAATTTGTAAAAAAAGGAAACAAGAGAAACTATTGATATAGGGGGAATGTCATTTATATGTCTATACAAGTAAAAAAGTGTAGCTATGAGGATTCGCAATTATTACAGGAAATTGGTTTTGAAACATTTAATGAGACGTTTAAGGATCAAAATACTAAAGCAAATATGATTGCTTATCTGGAGAAAGCATTTAATTTAAAACAAGTAAAAAAAGAATTATCCAATACTTATTCAAAGTTCTTTTTCGTTTATTTTAATGATGCAATCGCCGGATATTTAAAGATAAATACTAGTGTTGCTCAATCCGAAGAAATGGGTGAGGAAACACTTGAAATTGAGAGAATTTATATAAAGAAAAATTATCAAAAACTTGGACTTGGTAAATATTTGTTTAATAAAGCTTCGGAAATTGCGCTGGAGCTTAATAAAAAGAAAATCTGGCTGGGTGTCTGGGAAAAGAATGAAAATGCAATTTCTTTTTATAAAACATTGGGTTTTGTACAGATTGGCGCGCATTCATTTTTTATGGGAGACGAAGAACAAATAGACTTTATAATGATGAAAACACTCGAATAATCTCATTTATTAGAACGAAGCAAAGGAGTAAAATATGGAAATCACAATTAGGAAAGTAGATAAAGAAGAAGTGTGGGAAATAAGACATAAAGTTATGTGGCCAGATAAGGCTTTTGATTATATAAAATTAAATGATGATGGTCTTGGGATGCATTTTGGACTTTTTAAAGAATCTACTTTAATTTCAGTCATTTCACTTTTTATAAGTAATAGTGAATGCCAGTTTCGTAAATTTGCAACTCTTCATCAAGAACAAGGTAAAGGATATGGAAGTTCTCTGTTAGATTATGCTATGAAAGAAGCGCAAAACAATGGTGTGAAGAAAATTTGGTGTAATGCCAGAATGAATAAAGCAAATTTCTATAAAAAGTTTGGCTTAGAAGAGACTAATGCTAGCTTTATAAAAGATGGCAAACAATACGTTATTATGAAGAAATATATGTAAGTGATTATTTAGTAGATAAAAAGTATTGACATTGAAATTGATAATCATTATCATTTAAATATGGCAACAGTTAATACAAACCACCCCGGTATTGATAAGTGGTGCCAAAAAGCCTTAATGTAATGAAAATTCCCCAACCCCTATTTCATATGATTAAACCAGAAAAGCTTGATTAGTCACCAAGCTTTTTTGGTGTTTTTAGGGAAATATTTGTCTAATTAATTGGATATTTAATGAAAATATGAAAATAATAATCAAATCACAACCAAATAATAAATTTGAAAGGAATTCACTTGAAAACTTTACTAATCGGTAGCATTATTATTTTCCCTATTATCATGTATGGATTAGCAAGAACTTATCCTATACTTAATACCGTTTTTAATTTCATAGCAATTATTTGTTATATAGTCTTTGGGGGAATAGTAGCAATATCAATTTATGAAATTATAAAACATAATGTTGTTTTTATGACAAATATTCATGCTGTTTTTCTTAATATTTATTTTATTATTTCTGGTTCTTATTTGGGTTTATATGGCTTGTATCAATTGATTAATTTGACGATGAAACAGCCTAATCCAACTAATAAATAATTTACTTAATTCAATTCAATAAAAAGATAGTTCTAACGAAAAACACCACAACGCATCATTTTCTGTAGATGGAATTACGTTGTGGTGTTTTTAAGTTTTATTTTTCTATTTGAAATTCTTGCTTATGGTCAAAATCCTTTTTCGAGAGTTCGCCTGGCCAATATGCGAATCTACCTAAAACAGTAGTGATTGCTGGAACTAAAAGTGGTCGAACGATGAATGTATCAATTAATACTCCAACACAAGTAACGATACCAAATTGTACTAATACTTGAATTGGTAGTGTTGCTAACACTAGAAATGTACCAGCTAAAATCAAACCAGCCGATGAAATAACGGCCCCAGTTTTTGCAACTCCATTCGATACTGCATCGCGATGGGGTTGTTTATTTTTATTTTTCCATATTTCAGAGACCATGAATATATTATAATCTTCACCTAATGCTACTAAAAATACAAATGAATATAAAGGAATTGAACCTTGTATTGCGCTAGCCCCAAAACCGTAGTGAAGAATTAGCCAGCCAGCACCTAATGCCGAAAGATATGATAATATGACCGTTAGAATTAAATAAATCATTGCCGTAAAGGAACGTAAGTAAGTTAACAACAATAATGCAATCAATCCAATCATGACCGGAATAATAACTGATTGATCTCTTTCAGTTGTATTTTTTGTATCTAAATTAGTTACTGTTTCTCCACCAATCCAGTAATGCTTATTTACTTTTTGGATATCATTTTTGTTCAATAGCTTCTTAATTTTTTTCTCAAGTTGAGGAATTCGCTCTAAACCTTTAATAGAATAAGGATTATCGACTAATGAAATCTCATATAATTGTAAATTTTTATGATCTTTACCTGTAATCGGTTCAGAAACTTCTTTTACGAATGAAAGTGATTCTAATTCTTTTTTTACAGGAATATTTTTATTTTCTGTATCGATAATCACTTTAACAGGTGCCAATAAACCTGATGAATAGTGGTCTGATATTAAATCAAATCCTTCTCTAGAAGGCATATCTTTAGGAAATGATTGAAGCAGATCATATGTGTATTGTACTCGAGGCACAAATAAAGCTAGCCCACCTAATAAAATGGTAGAAGCTAAAATAATTGTCCAAGGTTTAAGAGTAACTAGTTTTCCTATTTTTTGATTAATTGACAATTTGGTTTGCTCTGTTTTTATTAATTTTCCTTTTTTCTTAGCTCTTAATGCTTCCATTTCTTTTGTTCTAGGGATAAAAGGATAAAATGAAACTCTACCAAATATAGAAAGTAGGGCGGGAAGGATTGTTATTGCAGCAATACCCATAATAAGAACTGCCAAACTAAATGGAACTGCGAAACGATGGAACGCACCATAATGAGCAAATAAGAGTGTGCCTAACCCAATAACGACCGTTAAAGCACTCATCGAAATGGCCCCACTAGATTCTTTAATTGCGAGTTGCAATGCTTTATATTTATTTTCTTCATTAAGTAAACATTCACGATATCTAGATATTAAAAATAAACAATAATCAGTACCTGCACCAAATAATAATACTGTCATGATCGAAACGGCTTGTGAATCAACTGTAATAATACCTTTTTCACCTAAAACACCTAATAAAGGGTTTACGATTCCGTATGCGAAACCGACTACTATTAACGGCACAATTGCCATAATTGGTGAACGATATAGGAGGATTAAGAAAACTAATACAAGTGATACAGTAGATAATAAAAGTTTAACATCGGCTTGTGAAAATAAACTTACAGCGTCTGTTTGAATACCTACTGGACCAGAAAAGCGAACCTTTAGACCAGATTCTGATAATTTTCGTTTAACTGGGTCATCAACCGTATTATTTTTAATTAACTTTTCTAGTTTGTCGATATTTTTTTGTAGTACTTTATCATCAGCTTTTTTATCAAAAAGAACAGCTGTAATGATTGTAGTACCATCCTCAGAAGAACTTTGTTTAATTGCCTCGGTAGGCATCAAATCATATGACGGTGATGTTAATTGTTTTTCCAATGGATTGTTTCGAAGCGCTTTATAAACATTTTTAATGGCATTGAAATCTTCTCCATTTAGACCGTCTTTACGATTCCAAACAATTAATAAAGGGTTTCCAGAATCAGTTGGAAACTCTTTTTTAATTAACTGCTCTGCTTTTTGCGACATGGATTGCTTAGGTAGGTTATCTGCTGCATTATTTTCTACTTCATTTACAGATGGAAAAGTAAAAGATAATACTACCGTTAATAAAACCCACACCAACAATGTTATCCATCTTGTACGTTTACTACCAACAAATTTGCCCCATGAATGAAAGGGGTGATGTTTCATATGGAATTCACCTCTCGTAAAATTGATTACCATAATTATATATACTGGTCAGTTAATTATTCAAGAACTTTTAATATGATATAATGAAAAGGAATTAAAAGGTTAGGAGAGAAGCATATTGGAACAAATGAAACGTCCCCTCGGTAGACCGCCACAGGATTCTAAAAAAAAGCCTACAAAAACAATAATCGTTGAAAATGCAATCCAATTGTTTCTTCAAAACGGATATCAATTAGTTTCAATGGATGACGTAGCTAAACAGTGTGGTGTGACCAAAGCAACGGTTTATTACTATTATCCAACAAAAGCAGATCTCTTTACGGATGCAATGGTTCAAATGATGCTACGAATAAGTGACCGGATTGCTGAGATTTTATCAACGGAACAGTCTTTAAAAGAAAACCTCCACGAAATGGTAAAAGTTCATTTAAGAGCTACCTTTGAAATTGATTTAAAAACTTTTACGAAGGAAGCGAAAGTTTCTTTATCAGATGAACAATTACAACAGATGAATAACGCTGAAGAGAAGATGTATAATGTGATTGAAAAAGCAATGACAACTGCAATTGAGAACGGAGAAATACCTCAAGGGAATCCAAAGTTCTATACTCAATTGTTCTTTGCAATTCTATCCATTGGAAATTATAAAGACACAGATCAAAAGTCAATCTTTTCGACAATAGATGAAATGGCCGAACAAATCATCGATTTCTTTTGGAATGGAATAATGGGTAAAAAATAAAAAAAGATGATTTGAAAGTTGTTAGAAAACCCGCTTGGAATTGTGAATGAATTCCTGGCGGTTTTTTTTATTTGTTTGAAGATGATATTAAGCAAAATTAGTGAAGGGCGACTCAGAATGGATGATTTACGAGCCGGTTATAGTTAAATATTAACGAGTATTCGCATATATCAACGAATTTCAGCAAAATATCAACGAGCATTAGCAAAATATCCACCAAGTTCACAACTTTATCAACAATGTTCAAAATTTGTTCTCATAATTCAATATTTTAATCTTTAGAATGTCCTTAAAGAAAAGCAGGAATTTAATTGAACAAGTTGAATTACATACTACAACTGGTAAATAATACAAAAAAACAATTTAAAAAGGTAGTCGCATTGAGCATTCATTAATCCGTCATTTCTACTAGGCTCTCACTTTGAACTACTAGCAAAAGTGTTTAAAAGTAAGGCTTAGGGTGAATGATTTACATAAAATTGCTTTCCCGAAATTTGAACTTTGAGGTGTCAACATTGAAAGATATTTTGCTGATTTTATTATTGCAACTGATTTATGTACCTGTCTTAACTTTGAGAACTATTTTCCTTGTTAAAGGCTTGAGTGTGTCTGCCGCGCTTTTTGGTTTTTTAGAAGCAATTATTTATGTATTTGGATTATCACTTGTGTTTTCTGGAGACCAAAGTACATTATCAATGATTGTTTATGCGGTTGGATTTGGAATTGGTATTCTAATTGGAAGTTACGTAGAAAATCGCTTAGCGATTGGCTATACGACATTAGTAGTTAATTTAACGAATAAAAATAAATTGCTTATTAACCGACTTCGCGAGGAAGGATTCGGAGTGACGGTTTTCCAAGGTGAAGGAAGAGACAGTGAGAGGTATCATTTAGATATATTGACAAAGCGAAATAGAGAACCTGAACTAATGGATCTTATTGAGCATTATGAACCGAGTGCCTTTATTATTTCATATGAAGCGAGAAGATTTAAAGGTGGATTTTTATTAAACGCAATGAAGAAAGCAAAACATAAGAAATCGAATGTATTATAGCCACTAGATAAATAAAAAATCAGAGAAACAGGCGTATCGTTTCTCTGATTTTTTTGATTTAAAGGGTAGTTGTTAAATAAAAATATAAGTTACGAAAGACAGAAGAATTGATGTAATGATTATGGCGATTAGAGGGCGTAATGATTTAGTACGTAGTTCTTTTAGGTTAATATTAAATCCTAAGCCAGTCATAGACATTGTTAAGATAAAAGATGTAAAGGCAGCAATGTCTGACATGGATTTTTTTGAGATTGGAACTTCTTTACCAAGAATGTAACTCCCTACAAAACTCATAATGACGAATCCAATTAAAAACCATGGGAACTCCAATTTTGCTTCTCCGTCTAATTTTCCTTTTCTTTTCATCCAGAATAAAAGGATAAAACAAACCGGAATTAATAGAAAAACACGTGCAAGTTTGGCAAGAAGTGCATGAGCAAGAGCATCTTGACCAGTAGGAGCAGCTGCTAAAGCAACATGAGCAATCTCGTGAAGACTTATTCCGGCCCATGCCCCGTATTCAGTTGGACTAATCGGTAATAATGGATAGATTAAAGTATAAATAATGGAAAAAATTGTGCCAACTAATGCTATAATACCGACGGCCATAGCGGTGTCTTCATCTTTCGATTTAATGATTGGAGATACGGCAGCGACTGCAGCAGCACCGCAAATACCTGTTCCAATACTTAATAATAATGACAGATTAAAATCTGCTTTAAGCCATTTTGCAATAGCCAAAAGAACAACTATCGAAAAGATGATTGTTCCAGCACCTTTTAATAATAAAGGCAAACCATCGTTAAAAATAACAACCATGTTCAATTTCAAACCGTACAGAATGATGGCGAATCTTAAAAGTCTTTTTGAAGAAAATTGAATGCCAGCTCGTAATTTTTCAGGATATCCAAAAAATTGTCTATAAACTAGAGCTAGCAAAATGGCACATGCAAGTGGTCCAACATGATCGAATCCTGGTAACTTTGCCAATTGAAAGCCTAAAGTAGCTATGATGAATGTAAAAGTGATTCCATATATCATAGAAACATTTAATTGTTTAGAAGGTTTTTTTTGTTGATCAGGTTTTGTAGCAATTATAGCTTTTTGTTCCATCTTGTTCATCTCCTTGTGGGGTTCTTTATATTTATCCTATCGAATCATTTACTATAAGGAAAATAAATAATTATTATAATAATGATAGGTAAATACGATAATAAGAAGATGAAATGGATTAACTGCTATCAGTCTTGATGTTAGTGAATCATTTAAAAAGTATCTTATAAAAAAAAGGATAAGAAAATTATTAGTAATTTTGCTTATCCTTTATAGAATATTTCATTAGAGGACTTCAACATCAACATCTTAATGAAGATAATCAAAAGTATTTTTTGCTAACAGTAAAAACGTTACTGTGATAAAGAGGATGCGGACATAGCCACTTCCTTTTTTTATTGCAAATTTTGAACCACAAATTGCACCGGCTATTTGTGCAATACCCATAGCTAAACCATAGGCATAATGAATTTGTCCTAAATACATAAACATCAATAATGCAGCAATATTACTGCCGAAATTTAAAAATTTTGCATTCCCGGCTGCTTTTAAAAAATCAAATCCTATCATTAAAAAAGCAAATATTAAGAATGAACCTGTTCCAGGACCAATAAAACCATCATAAAAACCAATTGCAAAAATCAAAACCATAAACATGATAATACGAGTAGCTGACAGCTTTTTGTTGGAAGTAGTATCTCCCCAATTTTTCTTAAAAATAGTATAAATTGCGACTGCCGCAAGCATTACAAGCATTAGAGGTTTAAGAACTGTAGGGTCTATTAAATGGACAGTCCAAGCTCCAAAAATAGAACCAATAAAAGTGAGTGGGAATAACTTATAAACAGATTTTATATCAAGCTTACCTGAACGATAAAACATGATTGTGCTCGTTAAAGATCCAATTGACCCAGCTAATTTGTTCGTTGCAACAGCAGCAGCAGGAGAAAGCCCAGTAAATAACAATACTGGCAAAGTAATTAATCCTCCGCCACCAACTACGGAATCAATAAATGCAGCTAAAAATCCAAATACAATTAAAGTTAATAATAACGATGGATCAAGATGGAATATCATCAAATCTACCTTTCTTTTATCTACTAATTAGATAGTAGTTAAAATAATAAATAAAGTAAATCATTAATTTAGTAATATAAGAATATTTTTACTTTAACAACTGTAAAAAGCAGCTACGACACGTTTTTAATTTGCTAAAATTATTTATTGCAAAACTAAATGAGTTTTTAAATGTTACTTGTACCACTCTCTCTAAATTTTGCATATATTGGTATGTGATAAATTGCGGAAGGGGTGTACATGGTTTGAATATCGAACATTCAAATACTACAGGCTTAGGACAAGCAAAAGAGAAATATTTTGAAAAAAATATAAATCGTTTAATGAAAGAGGTTGTTTCAAAAATCGAAATGAAGATGGCACTTGAAGAACTCAAAATAGACCGTAATATCAGATTAGAAGGTCTGGAAAATACTGATGAAGTGATTAAACAAGTGCAAAAGGAATTAACTAAAATATTAGAAGATGCAATTGAAGAAATTCAACTTAAAATGAGTGAAATTGAGATTTATTTTAATTCATTAGAAGAAATAAAAGGCATTTCAACAAGGAAAGAAGATTTCAATAAATAAATATAGAGTGAGAAACACTAGGTTTCTACACTCTATTTTTTTGCCTTTGTTTGAGTTAGATTCATCAAGAGAAATTACTTATTTATTGTTAATGTTGATATTAATAGTAATTTGCTTATCACAATGAGATGATGATTGACTATTTTTTACAGCACTTAATATTTTAGCAATTAAATCTGTACAACAATCACATTTCTTGTGATCGTGACGGTCACAGTCATGGTCTTCGCAGCAGTTGCATTCATTTTTTTTACAACCACAATCAATATTAATATTCACCTTAATTCTGCAATCACAATTCTTGTGCTCATGACAATCGCATTTTTTATGCTCATGACATTCACAATCATGATGCTTGTGGCAATCACAATCACGATGCTTGTGGCAATCACAATCACGATGCTTGTGGCAATCACAATCACGATGTTTGTGGCAATCACAATCACGATGTTTGTGGCAATCACAATCACGATGTTTGTGGCAATCGCAGTCATGATGTTTGTGGCAATCACAGTCATGATGTTTGTGGCAATCACAGTCATGATGTTTGTGGCAATCACACTTGTGTTCACAGCAGTCACACTTCCTATGTTCACAACAATGGCATGGCGGACAAGGAGGACATGGTCGGCACGGTGGACAAGGTGGGCAAGGTGGAGTCGGCGGACTTGGCGGACTCGGTGGACTTGGCGGACTCGGTGGACTTGGCGGACTCGGCGGACTTGGCGGACTCGGTGGGCTCGGTGGACTCGGCGGACTCGGCGGACAAGGTGGAGTTGGTGGACACGGTGGTTTAATTGGCTTAAGTCTATCTTTCATTTAAATATCACCCATTAAAATAGTTTTATTTAGGTCTTCTAACTATTAATATGTTTAACTTGGACAGCTTGTCAGTGTTTTTGACTATACTTACTTTATTTATTTAGATGAAAATAAGTACAAGATTTTAGTCTAAAAAATATTTCTAAAAATTAATGGGCTTTTTTTCCAGCATAACAAGTTGAGTGCTGTTTTTGTAAGTAATTTTTAAACGTTCCTATCGCGGGTTCAGGTGATAATTAGGTCAGTACTATCAATATTAACTCCGAGTTGACATAGTGTACGTGCTCTTTGATTTCAAAACACATAATTTCAATAACTTAAAAATGGTCTGATCAAATTTATGAGCAAAATGCACTGTTTTATGAACAAAAAACCTAGATTTATGAACAAAATTCGTTACTTTATGAACAAAGTACATAATTTGTTCGTATTTCCTGCCATTCATCTCCATCATTCAATTACTCGATGACAAATAAAAAAGCCGCCCAAAAAGTCATCTGACTTTATGGACAGCCCCTTTAATTTGAAGTTAAAGTGAATTAACTTCCTCAGTTGAAATTACTTTATTCGACTGCTTTTTGTGCAACCATTGATAAATAATTGGTATGACTAAAAAGCTATTTAGAGTAGATGTGATCATTCCGCCTATTACAACTATTCCTAATGTCTGTGAAATAACTGTATCACCTTGATGTGAAAATGCTAGTGGTAATAGTGTTAAAATTGTTGTAGCTGCTGTAATTAAAATTGGTCTAATCCTTGAAAGACTTCCTGAAATAACGGCGTCTTCAATGTTCATACCGTTTTTACGATTACGTTCAATCTTATCAACAAGTACAATCCCATTTGTCACTACAATTCCTGTTAACATTAATACCCCAATTAATGCTGCTAAATTCCACTCTCCACCTGCGATTACTAAAGAGATGACAACACCACTTAATGCTAGTGGGATACTTAATAATACTGAAACTGGAGCTCTCCATCCCTTAAATAAGGTTGAAGTAATGACCATAACTAAAAGAATAGAGAAGGCTACCGCAATTGACATATCAAATATCATGTCTTTAACTTGTTGAGTTATACCTCCCATTGAGTAACTTACACCTTTAGGAAGAGCTTGTTTACTAATTACGTCATCAACTTGTTTAGAAACTTGGCTAATATCATTTGAAGTAATTTGTCCCGTTACGATTGAATAAGGCTCACCATTCCGTTCATTAATCGTTGAAGGAGCATTATCTTTCGTAATAGATGCAAGTTGTTCAAGTTTAATTGTCTTATTTCCTTTTGTTAGGAAAGTTTCATTTTTAAGAGAATTGATTACATCCGCAGGTGATGCATTTAATTGAACTTGCATTTTTCCACTACTGATTTGATCAAGGTACATGTCCACGGGTAGACTCATATGGTCCACTACAAATGTAGCGTCTTTAGATTGTGACATATAACGATTAATCACTTTCATTACATCTGCTAATTGAATTCCATTTTGATCAATTGCTTGTTGGTTAAATGTTATTTTATATTTTGGAAGACCGGATGTTAAATCGATTTTACCATCAACACTTAGACCGTTAATTTTCATAAGTTTTGATCTCATTTGATCTGCAACCTTATCTAGTGTTGCTTGATCAGAGCCAGTAAACATTACTTTCAATAATGAATCATCACCAGCAATACTTTGACTTGAAACAGTATAAGCTACATTCTTCGATAATTGTGGTAGCTGATTTCCAAGTTCTTTAATAACTTGGTCTGAGTCTTTATCATCCTTTAATACAACAGAAAGATTTGCTACATTAGGTTTTTGTAGGAATCCACCACCTTGGTCAAATACATCATCACTTTGAGGCGTGTTAGTCGTTCCAAAATTAGATGTATAAGATTTTACTTTTGGATTTTCTTTTAATTGGTTCTCTACCTTTTGAACCTCTGTATCTACTTGCGCTAGTGTACTTCCTTGAGGTAATTCTAGTTTAATTGCAACTTGACCAGTTTTAGCACTTGGCAAGAATGAAACTGGTAAAAATGAACCAAAGGCTACTGCAAAAATAAATAATAAAGCTGAAATGAAAATTGTAAGTTTTTTCTTCTTAAATGATGATTTTAGGATTGGTTTCATCAGTGGTTCTAAAGAAACTGCTTTTGTTTTCTTTGCATTGTTTTTCCAACCCATTAACGCAAGCGCTGGAATTACAAGGATTGCTACAAAGAACGATATAATTAATGAAATTACAACAGACCATGCAAAACCGCTATATGAAGCACTTATTGCTCCACCTACAAAGGCAATTGGAATATAAACAGCAATTGTCGTAAGTGTAGATCCTAAAATTGCAGGTGTCATTTCATAAACTGCCGAACTTAATGAAGATAGTAATGGTTGATCAGAATTTTGTTCTCTTTTACGGTACATATTATCAAGGATAACGATTGAATCATCAACAATACGGCCCATCGCGACAATTAAACCTGAAACCGTTAAAATATTAAGTGTAATGCCCATTGATTTTAGTATAGCTGTTGTTGCTAATAAAGAAATTGGTAATGAAATCGCAATGACTAATGTTGATTTTACATTGCGGAAGAAGAAAAATACGCAAATCATTGAGAAAAGACATCCAAGTAAACCTTCACGTATTAAACCATTTAATGAATCGTTTAATTCTTTTTCACGGTCTAATTGCGGAGTCAATTTGACAGTACCGTCTTTAACTTCTTGTAAACCACTAATTCTTTCCTTTACAGCCTTAGCTACGTCGGTAATGTTTGCACTTTGGGTTTTAATAACGTTTAATTGAACGCTTGTTTTTCCATCTGTTCTTGCAACAGTTTTTACATCATTTAAAGCGTGAGTAACAGTTGCAAATGCTGAAAGTGGAACTTGGTCACCATTTGAATTTTTGATTTTTACGTCGCTTATTTGTTTCTCATTTATTTTTAAACTATCAAATTTAACTGGGATGGACAATTGATTTTGAAAGATCGTTCCTTCAGGTAAGGATGGAACTGATACAGCTAATGCTTTATTTAAGTCGTCTAAAGTTAAATTGTTTTTTGCAAGGTCTTTCATTCTAACAGTTAGCACATAACCATCTTTAGCACCACCGAATACTGATACATCGGATACACCAGGAACAGTTTTAAGATGTTGTACAATATCCATTTGAGTAATTGATTTTAATGTATTATCATCTAATGAATCACTAGTTAAACTATAAGTTAAGATTGGAAATGAACTAGTAGTAAGTCTAGTAACAAGTGGTTTTGATGTAATTGTAGGTGGAATATCCGCATTTTCTAAAGCTCTATTTACATCAATTTCGGCTTGCTTCATATCTGTATTCATTGGAAAATACAGACTCATAAAAACTCCACCATCATAAGAGCTAGTTTCAATGTCTTGTAATCCTTCTGTTGTTCTTACAGCACTTTCAAGATTATTGGTAATATTTTGTTTTACTTGATCAGCTTGGTACATTGGTAGACGCATGCTAACTGTAAGAGTCGTATTATTAATACCTGGTAAATAATCACGTTGCATTTGGAAAGCTGATATAGCACCCCAAGCTACGATCATCACTACACAGACAATCATTAATATTGCTCTTTGCATGGTCCCTTCTACAAGTTTTTTCATTATTTTCCTCCTATTTTTAAATTTTAAGAAAGTTTGTTCAATCAATTCCATGTCATTGTAAAATTCCTAACTGAAACTTTAATGAATAATCAATTAAATTTAGATTAAAATGAAAAAAATGCGATTTAAAAGTTCTATAATGGCATGTATACAAGAAGAGAAATAGATTGGAAACATCACTCCTTGTACGGTTTCAAACTACTAAAGACTAATGTTTTCTATCAGTCTTAAATTTAGAATAGAGTTTGTGGACACACTAAACCATTAATAGAAATAGGTGAGTTAGATGACGAAAATCTTAATTATCGAGGATGAAGTGAATATTGCTCGAGTTTTAAAATTAGAAATAGAATATGAGGGTTTTGAAGTACTAGTCGAACATAATGGAAAATCCGGTCTAGAATCTGCTCTGAACAACAATGTAGATCTAATTTTATTAGATGTTATGTTACCTGAATTGAGTGGAATTGAAGTATTAAGAAGAATAAGAAAAACAAATCAATTTGTTCCTGTCATTTTATTAACAGCTAGGGATGCTACACATGATAAGATTATTGGTCTTGATTATGGTGCAAATGATTATATTACAAAGCCCTTTGAAATCGAAGAAGTATTAGCAAGGATACGTTCATGTCTTAGATCAAGCAAACTTGTTCATGAATTTAAGAAAAATGAAGACTCTGAACCTACTTTAGCGATTGAGGATTTAGTTGTTAATTTGGAATCTAGAGAAGTAAAGCGAAATGATAAAGTTATTGCATTAACACCAAAGGAGTATGATTTATTAGTTTATCTATTAACAAATCAAAATAAAATTGTGACAAGAGAAGGTATTATTACAACAGTTTGGGGTTATGAGTACGAAGGTGAGACAAATGTTGTTGATGTGTATATTAGACACTTAAGAAAGAAAATTGAAGAGGAATTTGATGTTCCTTTAATTCGAACGATACGAGGTGTGGGGTACACAATGAGGAAGGGTTAAGATGAAAATAACGACTAAAATAAACTTATTAATCACTTCATGGATCTTAATCATTCTCATTTTAATTAACGGTTTAGTTTTTTATTTGTTTATGAAAACGACTGTAAATATGGAAGAACATGTTGTCAGCCAAAAAGCACATGAAATCTTAAAAAAACTTGAAATACCAAAAAAATTGAATATGAAAAATGAAGGATTATATCCATTTATGTCCAATCATTCTTATATTCGAATTATTGATCCAAACTCAAAAATTGTGACAGAAATTAGTAACGATAAATTACTGAATCGTATAAAACCTAAGTTCACTAGAAAAGAAGAGACAAAACTAATCCCTTTTAGTGAGCATCAAAATATAGTCGTGCGCGTACCAATTATACAGAACCAACAAGTAATTGGAACACTAGAAATTGGGGAGTTGTTAGTTGGACTTGAAAGTCGAAAAGATATGTTATTAACAATTATGACAATCGTTACTGGCATTTCTGCAATACTATCAATGATGGCTGGAAGATGGTTAACACGCATTATAATGAACCCGATTACTTCTATGATTACAACTATGGAAGATATTGAACAAAGTGGAGTTCCCAAAAAGATTTTAATCAAAAATGAAACGAAAGATGAATTACACAAAATGGCAAGCACGTTTAATCGAATGATTAGCAGGCTGCAAGAAAACATTGAGAAACAAAAGCAGTTTGTTTCAGATGCATCTCATGAGCTAAAAACTCCAATTACTGTCATTAGTAGCTTTGCTAACTTATTAAGAAGACGTGGGTTTAAAAATGAGGAAATGGCAATGGAAGCTATTGAGACGATATATTCTGAAGCCAATCGAATGCAAGATTTAACGAAAACATTATTAACATTGGCCGAATCGGAACATTTAAAGAATATCGAAATGAATCCAGTAGATCTAGTAGCATTGTGCCATTCAACGCTAGTGCAACTGCAAAGTGTATATAAACGAGAAATTACATTACATGCACAAAAACAGAAAATAATAATTAATGGAAATGAACTTAAAATTAAACAAGTTATTATTATCTTTTTAGATAATGCAATAAAGTACAGTTCCGACAAAATTGAAGTAAGGATTAGTTGTAAGAGTGAAGCCGTTATTCTTAAAATAAAAGATTATGGAATTGGTATTCGAGAGGAAGAATTAGAAAATATTTTCGAACGATTTTATAGAGTCGATAAAGCACGTAGCCGTGAAATCAGTGGAGGTACTGGACTTGGTCTGTCGATAGCTAAGAATATAATTAACTTGCATAATGGGAAAATTAGTATAAAAAGTGTTGAAAATGTAGGGACGGAAGTAGAGATAGTATTTCCATTAAATGGGATTATGTGAAAATAGTAAGTACTTTAGAGTATTGAAAGATTGAGGTCTGAATATGAACGAAATCATCCATTTATTAAATGAATATGGGTATATCATTTTATTTTTATCATTGATGTTGGAATTGATCATAGTTCCTATTCCAAATGAAGCATTGATGAGTTATGTTGGGGTTTTATGTTTTCATGGGGAAATGAATATAGTATTGTCCATTATTTCTGCCGGCCTTGGAGGAATTGTTGGGGTTACTATTTCTTATTGGTTAGGATATAAACTAGGTACACCGTTTTTTCGGAAATTTGGTCATTATATCCATATGGGCCCAGAGAAGATAGAGAGAATGTCAAAATGGTATGAAAAATATGGGAAAGTATTATTACTAGTATCGTTCTTTATTCCAGGTATTAGACATTTCGCAAGCATTATTTCAGGGATCATCAAATTACCTTATCGCTCATTTGCCATTTTTTCATATATTGGTGTATTTCTTTGGATTGGAACGTTTATTTGGTTAGGAAAGGTAATGGGACCAAACTGGGATATATACCAAGTAGAAATAAAAAAATGGTTAGTATTAGGTAGCATATTATTAGGTATCATAGTTCTCACTTTTATTGTTGTAAAAGCAAAAAAAGAATTAATAAAAGAATCGTTAATATTAATATTTGAATCAAGTTTTAAGAGATTTAAAAGCTTCATGAAAATAAAATTGCTCATCTTAACGTGTTTAATTTTTTTCGTTACGTTTGTTATCTTAATGGTAGGGCTAATTCAAAACACAATTAGCAATGAATTTGATAAATTCAATTCTGTATTTAAGACCATTGTGTTTAATTTATTTAATCAACACTGGCATGGGCCGATGAACTTTATTTATTCATTATCGACCTGGAAGGTTTTATTGACAGTCTCACTTGCTACTATAATAGTCATTTTAATAAATAATAAAAATAAATGGCTAGAGTTGCTCTTTCTAATCGCAAGTTTAGCTGGAATCCTTATACTATCAGTAGGGATACCTTGGATTTTCAACTTTATGCTAGGTAGTAATGTAGGTAAAAACTTTCCAAATGAAAAGTCTATGTTGATTCTGACAGTATTAGGTTACTTCATCATTATGTTAATTCGGCACAACAAAGCTTATATGCTTAATACGATTATGTTCTTCTGTTTTATATTTGTTGTAGTACTATTTTCCATTAGCAGCGTCTATTTACACCACTTATTGCCTAGCGACATTGCTGCTGGATTCGTATTCAGCTCAGTTTGGCTAAGTGGAATCCTATTCTCACTGGAGTTGTTTCGTTTTGTCTCGCTGTTAAAAGAGAATATAAGTAAGGAAAAATTGATAAAATCGTGAATCAAATAGTCTTTATTAAATAAAAATCTATACAAAGAGAATCCCCGTAGTAAACACTATACGGGGATTCTTTATTTTTGATAGTTTAATTATCAAGACATTCTAACTCAATCTTTAAAAGTTTTATAAATTTATCATACAGCATCGACGAAACTGAGTTATTTGAACGAACCCATCCGATTGGTATTGTAGAAGGCTCCACATGGATTAAAGGAATTGAAACAGTCTGTCCATTCAATATGGAGGCCTCATTTTTTAAGGAAATACTTGTATCAAATGTGATTGCCAAGTCTTCAATTACTGCACCCCTTATAACCTCTAAATTTTCAGTTACAAATAATACATTCAATGGAAAATCCCTTAAATACTCAGATAAAGAGTTTATATAGTCTTCATTATAAAGGACAAAGTTTTCATTTTTTAAATCGTTAATTGTGACAGAATTTTTTAAAGCTAAATGAAATGACTTACTTACTCAAATATGAATAGGGCTTGTCAGTATAACTTCTGACTGAACACTTTTTATATCATTCATTAAATAATCTCGAAATTGAATTAGGCCAAAATCATATTTTTACTTTATTACACCTTCTAATAATATTAGTTATTACGAGCAGTACGGGGAAAAATTATATTCATATTATATTGAGCTTAATCAGTATGAAAAAGCGATTGAATTAGATATGGAATTCAAACCAGCATCCTATTTAAAATAGCAATGCAAACTAAAACCTTGTCATTAAGACAAGGTTTTAGTTTGCATTGCCAGCTCATTATTCCTATAAAATTCTCCATTTAGTAGACAATATAGAATCTTTCTTTTTACTGACTACTATAAAGAGAGGATTCCAATTAAGTTCTCAATAATTTTAATTTTTAAATGTATAATTATTTTTTAATTTTGTAAAAAAAGTAATATTACAGGAAATGATTTCTAGTATTTTTAAGTTGCACTTTGTATAAGTGGTTATTCATCAATTGTGGGTACACTACTAAATTGATAAAAATAATATTTTTGACCATTTATAAAAATTGTAAATCCTTTTTTACTAAGAGTAAGCTCTTCGTTGTTAAACTTTTTACTCCTTATTATATATTTTAAGTTTGATTTTTTTACATATGTACCAATATCTACTTTGCTGTTTACAGATAAATCCGGATTATAATAATAGAATTTATTGTGATCTCACTTGATCAAATACCATAGTCACTCGAGGGAGTTTTTTACATAAATAGGTTCCCCTTAAACTATGATTCTCAGCTTTTAAACTACAGCTACTAACTAAAATTAAAAAAACAAAAGCAAACGACGTTATACTAATTAATCTTTTCATTATAAATACTCCTGTCGTTTTATTTTCAACGGTTTTACATTTAGCTTAGTTGAATATTTCAAATAAACCAAGAATGCAGTAAAAAGACATATGTAAAAATTGGTAACTTTTTTAAGATAATTCCCGATATAGTTAATGGTTTATAAATGTTATTCTCCGAAAATGTATATGTTAACTTAAAATTAAATCAAGGTTGACATATAATTTAATTGCATGTAAATTTAATTTTGTCTGATTGTCAAATTTTACTAATTTTTCAAACTCAAAAATTAATGTTGCTAAGGCTAGAGACAATGAAAAAAAGGTGGCTGCTTAAGATGGGAAAAGGATATTTTGTTACTGGAATTGATACAAATATTGGAAAAACCTATGTAACTACTCAAATGGTAGCATGCTTGCAACGTAAAGGTATTGATGCCATTCCTTATAAACCAATTCAGAGTGGAGTAGTTAAAGTAAATGATAGATTTATAGGCGAAGATGTAGCGTTCTATAAAGAAAAATTACCGCTTTTAGAAGACGATCATTACTACAATACCTACACACTTGAAACACCTGTTTCACCACATTTAGCTAGTAAACTAGAAAATGTGTTTATTGATGAGCAAGTTATTTTGGAAAAATATAAGCAATTAGAAAACAAACATGATGTTGTTGTTGTTGATGGTGCTGGCGGAGTTGCAGTTCCGTTAAAAGAAAACTTTGGAACGATTGATTTAATTAAGCTGTTAAATCTACCTGTAATTCTTGTTACTACATTAAGGCTAGGAACGCTTAATCATACAGTTCTAACAACTGAGTACTTAAAGTCACACCAAATTAATATTTTAGGCTTACTTATTAATAAGGTACCGTCTACGATGAGTGAAATGGAAAAAGATAATTTAATGATGCTAGAGAAATTAACTGGTCAAATCATACTAGGCGTTATACCGGAACAGTCGGACTTTTTTACGGAAGATCATATTTTTGAAATTCAACAATTATTGACGAAATGATAAATGAGTAGGAGCGATACAAAGTGAATTGGACTAATTTGGCACATGAAGTTATTTTAGGTAAGGAAATTTCGGACGAAGAAGCATTAAGTATATTATCATGTGAAGATGATGACTTACTTTCACTTTTACAAGGGGCATTTATTATTCGCAAACACTATTATGGAAAAAAAGTTAAACTTAATATGATCATTAATGCTAAAAGTGGTTATTGCCCTGAGGATTGTGGCTATTGTTCACAGTCTTCAATTTCAAGTGCACCAATCGAGAAATATGCTTTTCTATCGAAAGAAGAAATTCTTGAGGGAGCAAAGCGCGCCTTTGATTTAAAGGCAGGAACATATTGTATAGTCGCAAGTGGACGCGGGCCGACTAACAAGGATGTAAATGTTGTTACTGATGCAGTTAAGGAAATTAAAGAATTATATGGTTTGAAAGTCTGTGCTTGTTTAGGACTTATTAAGGATCATCAAGCAAATGAACTTAAAGAAGCAGGGGTTGATCGTTATAATCATAATTTAAATACCTCAGCTGAGCATCATAATTATATAACAACAACCCATACATATCAGGATCGAATTGATACGGTTGAGAAAGTTAAACAGTCTGGTATATCTCCTTGTTCAGGGGCTATTATAGGGATGAAGGAAACAAAACAAGATGTTATTTCAATCGCGAGGTCATTACGACTATTGGATGCCGACTCTATTCCTGTAAACTTTTTACATGCGATTAATGGAACGAAACTAGAAGGTGTGAACGAATTAAATCCACGTTATTGTTTAAAAGTTTTGGCACTTTTTAGATTCATTAATCCAACAAAAGAAATACGTATTTCAGGAGGACGTGAAGTAAATCTTCGAAGTTTACAACCACTTGGACTTTACGCCGCAAATAGTATTTTTATAGGTGATTATTTGACTACGGAGGGACAGGAAACTAATCGTGATCATGCGATGCTTGAAGATTTAGGTTTTGAAATTGAGTTAGTTGAAAAGCAAGAATTGATGTTATCGTAATTAAAAAAACGAAAATCTCTAAAAATGAGATTTTCGTTTTTTTATAGTTTTATTATTATTCTGAGATAATTAATCTTTGTAAGTTATGATATTAAATACTTATCAATAATTCTATTAAGCTCTAATTCTTCTGTTGATGATAAAACTAAATTAGCATGGTTTAAAACAGTCGAGTCCCCAATAGCAACAGAGTACATATTTGCAGCATTAATTGCATCAACACCAGCAGCAGCATCCTCGACACCGATGCAATTTTCAGGATTAGCAGAAACTGCTTGGGCAGCTTTTAAAAATACTTCTGGATCCGGTTTTGAATTAATGACAGTTGCAGCGTCAACGATGTGATCAAAATAGTCAGTAATTCCTAAAGCATTTGCTACCATTAATGCATTTTTTGATGCAGAGGCCATTGCGATTTTAATGCCTTCTTTTTTTATTTGAATTAAGAAAGATTCAATTCCAGGTAATAGATCCTTTTCAGAAATATTACGGATTAACTCAACATAATGAGTATTCTTTTTTGTTGCTAACTCAATTTTATCAGCTTCGGAGAAATCATTTTGGCGGTCGCCTAGTTTCAGGATTCTTTCTAATGAGTCTGTTCGACTTACACCTTTTAGCGTTTCATTAAATTCACGATCAAACGGAATTCCTAAATCTGCACCTAGCTTCTTCCATGCTAAATAATGAAATTCAGCTGTATCGGTAATTACACCATCTAAGTCAAATATAATTGCTTCAATTTGTTTTTTCAAAATGGTACCCCCATCATTTCAATCAATTTATTTTGGCAACTGATTTTCGTTCGACCAGCTTTGTTGGAACAATAATATGTTCTGTTTTTTCTGGTTCATTTTTTATGCGTTTAAATAGTAAATCTGTCGCTGTTTCACCTAGCTTCATAACTGGAATTTCGATCCCGGTTAGAGGCGGAGAGAATAACGGTGAAAAAATGCCATTATTATATCCTATAATTGATAAATCTTTCGGAATTGAAATGCCTAACTTTGCAGTTGTATTATAAAGTCCAATCACTTTTAGATCATCTATTGCAAATATTGCAGTTGGTAAATCTTTAGATTTTAAAAGGGTTTCTGAAGTTTCATATGCTCTTTCCATTGTGTATCCGCTATCAATAATTCGATCGGAACGAAGTGGAATTCCGTTATCAATTAAACATTTTTTATAACCTTCCAATCTGTCAATTGAAACGTGGTAATCAAGAGAAGAATGAAGGCAAGCAATGTCAGTATGTCCCTGATTAATCAAGTGTTGGACTAGTTGATAGCTGTCATTAAAATTATCAGTATCCACAGAATAGATGTGTTGATAGTTTCCTTCAACTCTTCCAATAACGACTACAGGAATTTTATATTTATCTAATTCTTTGAAAAAATCCTCATTTGCAGGCGAACTCAACATAAGAATTCCCTTAATCATTTTGCCGCGAATTTTCTCAATACATTTATTTAACTCATCTTTGCTATTTTTTGATGTTTGTATGATGACATCGAAATTTTCTACTTCTGATCTCGTTGATATAGAGTGAATAATTTCAGAGAAAAACGTGTTTCCAGCAGTTGTTTTTGTCGAACGAGACATTACCAAAATTGCATCAAATCCAGATGATGTAAGAGCCCTAGCTAACTTATTAGGTTGGTAATTTAATTCTTCTATTGCCTTTAAAACTCGCAAGCGACTTTCTTCTGAAATATTTTCTTTATTATTAAGTACTCGAGATACAGTGGACTTTGAAACGTTAGCCACGCGAGCAATATCGTAAATTGTAGGGCCCATTTGTATGCTCCATTCATTTTTTATAATGTAGTAAAAACGTTTACATTTTATCTTTAATTAATTAGTTAAATTATTTTAGAAAAGAACTATTTAAATCGGTAAAGTTATATCGAAATATCATTTCTGGTTAGTAACTAGGAGCGGTTACCAGAAAAAATAATGCTGATAATATATCATGATAGTAACGACTTTTTTTAAAATTTGTCAAGACTGTGAACATAGCATAGTGAAAAATTAACTATTTATTACTAGGGCAATTATATGGAGAATATAAAAAAGTAGCAATACTAAATGTTTAGTCATAAAGAATTAAGAAATCCGAATGAATCGATCAGAGTAAATTCAAATCAAAAAAAAAATAAATTTTTTAAATTGACAGTAAGCGCTTTCTATAATATATTGAGTTTGGGAGCGGTACCAATTGAGTACCAATTTTTTTTACATCTCTGTGGGAGCGATACCACAAGGAGGAATCATATGAGTAAAATAAAAGAAAGATTAGCTTTTATTTATGAAAATGAAGATATAAATCGAATTAATAGTTTGATAGAGAAACGAATTGAAGAAGCAAAATTAAAAATTTCAAAAAAAAGAAAACAAAATTGGGACGAGTCAGATGTTGTTTTAATAACTTACGGTGATCAGTTTCAAGAAGAGGGAATACCAACTTTAGAAACCTTCAAAAAAATGTTTGATGAACATTTATCAAATAAATTTGAACTTGTTCACATTTTACCTTTTTACCCTTATACATCTGATGATGGTTTTTCAGTTGTTAACTATAAGAAAGTAAATCCAACACTCGGGGATTGGTCACATATTGAAAGCTTATCAAATTCAGCGAGAATCATGTTTGATTATGTATGTAATCATATCTCTAGTAAGAGTGAGTGGTTCCAAGGCTATTTGAACAATGATCCAAAATATAATGATTACTTCACTGAAATGGATCCATCAATTGATTTAAGCTCAGTGACTAGACCTAGGGCACTTCCATTGCTATCAAAATTTAAACTAGCTAATGGTGAGGAAAAACACATTTGGACAACGTTTAGTGATGATCAAATTGACCTGAACTTTAGTAATCCACAAGTTTTATTAGATATGATTGATGTTTTACTATTTTACCTTGAACAAGGAGCAGAATATGTAAGACTTGATGCTGTAGGCTATATGTGGAAAGAAGTAGGTACATCTTGTATCCATCTTGAAAAAACACATGAAATCGTTAAATTATTCCGAGATTTATTAGATGAAGCAGCTAAGGGTACAGTAATGATTACTGAAACAAATGTACCTCACTTAGATAATATTTCGTACTTTGGTAACGGACATGATGAGGCTCACATGGTCTATCAATTTCCACTGCCTCCATTAGTCTTATATTCACTTCATAAAGGAAATGGAAGTGCATTAACTAATTGGGCGAAGAATCTTGAAGGTTCTGGAGAAGATACTACGTTCTTTAACTTCTTAGCTTCTCATGATGGAATTGGTTTAAATCCAATTCGTGGAATTATTCCTGAAGAAGAAATTTTATCATTAGTAGGAGAGCTAAAAGAAGAAGGAGCATTAGTAAATTATAAGAAGAATTCGGACGGTACTGAGAGTCCATACGAAATTAATGTAACTTACCTAGATGCTTTAAATAAACAATCTTCAAGTGATGACCAACGAGTAAAGAAATTCTTACTAGCACATTCAATCTTGTTAACTTTCCAAGGAGTACCGGCAATTTATATTCAAAGTATGCTTGGCTCAAGAAATGATTATGCGGGCGTTGAAAAAACAGGTATGAATCGTTCAATTAATCGCCAAAAATATTCGCTTGTTGAAATTGAAAAAGAATTAAATGAAGAGGGAACTTTAAGAAATAAGGTTTTTACAGAACTGACAAACATTATTCAAGTACGTAAAGAAGAGAAACTATTTAATCCGAATGTATTAATGGAAGTACTTGAACTGAATGAGAAAATATTTGCTATTAAACGTACGAGTGAAGATGATCACATCATCATTCTTCATAATCTATCAAATGAACAAGTTTTATGTGGTTTAAATGGAAAGTATTTGAATATTTTAACTGGAGTTGTTGAAGAATTTAATGAATTTAATTCTTTAGATCCATATCAATTCCTTTGGTTAAAACCAGTAAATTAGGAGGAAGAACAATGAAGAAATTTCTAAGTATGTTCTTGGTTTTAATGTTAGCAATCGGATTAACTGCTTGTGGTGGCGGTAAAAAAGAGAATGGTAAAGTAACGATTGAGTTTATGCATTCTTCAGTTGAACAAGAAAGATTAGCGGTTATTACAGACTTAATTTCTAAATTTGAAAAAGCAAATCCAAATATTACAGTAAAGCAAGTTCCTGTTGAGGAAGATTCTTATAATACAAAGGTTGTAACTTTAGCAAGCTCTGGTAAACTTCCAGCTATTATTGAAGTAGGACAAGATTATGCAAAAGTTATGGACAAGGATCAATTAATTGATAAAGATGCAGTAAAATCAGTCATCTCTAAAGTAGGAGAAGATAAGTATTACGAAGGTGCATTAAAGTTATTAAAAACTGAGGACGGAAAAGATTATACAGGTGTACCAATGAGTGGTTGGGTACAAGGAATTTGGTACAACAAGCAAATGCTTGCGGACAAAGGATTTTCTGAGCCTAAAAACTGGGATGATATTTTAAAAGTTGCGAAGGCATTTACTAATAGTGGAAACAAAAAATATGGTATTGCAATCCCTACTGTTGAAGGTGGATTCTCTGAGCAAGCATTCTCACAATTTGCTTTATCAAACAATGCAAATATGTTCGATAGTAAAGGTGATTTAACATTAAATACGCCTGAAATGAAAGAAGCTTTAAACTACTATAAAGAATTAGCAAAATACACAATGCCAGGTTCAAACGATGTTACGGAAGTAAAAGACGCATTTATGAATGGCTCTGCTCCAATGGCTGTTTATTCAACTTATATTCTTCCATCAGTATATGAAGAAGGTAAAACAGACAATATTGGATTTGTGATTCCAACTGAAAAAACAAAAGCAGTATATGGAACAGTATCTGCATACACAATTTCTTCTGGTTTAGATGATGCACAAAAAGCTGCAGCTAAAAAATTCGTAGAGTTTATGGCTGAACCAGAAAATAATACGAAGTTAGTATTAATGTCTCCAGGTGGATCTCAACCTGTAAATAAAGATGTAACAGAAAGCAAAGAATATAAAGAAAATAAAGTTGTAAATTCATTTGGTGAGCTTTCAACTGAAATCGCAAGTTCGTTTGATAACATTCAAGTATTCGGTCTTGTTGATAACAAGAACTACTTAAAAATGGGCGATGTTACAAGTTCAGGCGCAATTGCTAAGTTAATTAATGAAGTAACTGTTGGTGGAAAAAGTGTAGATTCTGCTGTTAAAGATGCGGGAGAAAAATTAAAAGGTGTATTAAAATAATTACTTTTTAATTCAATTTATAATAGTTATTTAATTCTTAATTATTGAAAGTTGTTTAAAAAGAACGAACGCTTGAAAGCAAGCTAAGTTGCTTTTTAAACAACTTTTCTTTATCACCAATCTATCGAGCGAGGAAATAGATTGTTTTTTAGGAGGTATTTATGAAACCGATTGTCCGGAAAAAATCTGATATAAAACTAGCGCTAGCATTACTATTACCAAGTATTTTTTTACTATTGTTACTAGTTGCTTATCCTATGTTGTCTAATATTAAAATAAGTTTTTTTGATCAACCAATTAACCCTAGATTACCAGCTACATTTGTTGGTCTTTCTCATTACATTGATGTTATTAAAGATATTGAGTTTTATAAATCTTTAGGTATTACGATTTTATATACAGTTTTAACTGTAGTTGGTAGTACAGCAGTTGGGCTTGCGGTAGCATTGTTCTTCAATCGCCCATTTAAGTTTCGAAAAACAGCTCGTTCTTTAATTATTCTATCTTATGTAACGCCATCTATTTCACTAGTTTTTGCGTGGAAATATATGTTCAATAACACATATGGGATTATTAATTACTTAGGTACAGATGTTTTCCATTTATTTAAAACTGCTCCGTTATGGTTTGATAATCCAGTTAGTAGTTTTATAGTCGTAGTTGTTTTCGCGATTTGGAAGTACTTCCCATATGCGTTTATATCGTTCTTAGCAATTTTGCAAACGGTTGATAAAACATTATATGAAGCAGCTGAAATCGACGGGGCTACACTTTGGCAAAAATTTAAAGTTGTAACTTTACCAGCGATCATGCCGGTACTTCTAACTGTTGTAACTTTACGATTTATTTGGATGTTCTATATGTTTACAGATGTTTATTTATTAACAAACAAAGTAAATATTTTAGGTATTTATTTATATGAAACAGCGTTTGCTTTCAATAATTTAGGAAAAGCTTCGTCAATTTCCGTAATCTTATTCATTATCTTATTCATTGTTATTATCGTATCAAGAAAGAAGGTGAACTTAAATGGCAGCAGTAAGTAGTAAAAGAAACAAAATTATTAAGAAGACTGGATTTTACGTTGTACTAATCCTTCTTTTAGGAATCATGTTATTTCCATTCTTTATTATGCTAATGACGTCATTAAAAAGTTCAAAAGAAGCAATTGCAACACATCCAACAATCTTACCGCATGAATGGACTTTCCAGCATTATATCGATATTTTTAATCCGACAATATTCCCATATTTAAACTACTTTAAAAATAGTTTAATTGTTTCGCTAATCGCAGCTGCATTATCAGTAGTACTAGGAATATTAGGAGCTTACGCTTTATCAAAACTTAAATTTAAAGGCAGAGTAACGATCAACGCTAGTTTTTACACTGTTTATATGTTTTCAGGGATTTTACTAGTAGTCCCTTTATTCAAAATCATTTCTGGCTTTGGGTTATATGACACAAAACTGGCATTGATTATTACGATGATCGTTCAAACCCTTCCAACAGCAATATTTATGTTAAAGAGTTATTTCGATACAATCCCAGAGGATTTAGAAGAAGCAGCTATGATTGATGGTTTAAGTCGAATAAAAATAATCATCTATATCATTATTCCATTGTCAATTTCGGGCATAGTATCAGTTTTCGTATATGCTTTCATGATTGCATGGAATGACTATTTATTTGCATCAATTTTCTTATCGAGTTCAGAAAACTTTACGTTACCGATTGGATTAAATACTTTATTTAGCACGCCAGATTATGTATGGGGTCGTATGATGGCAGCCTCATTGGTTACAGCTATACCAGTAGTTATTATGTATGCAATATCAGAGCACTTTATTAAAGGCAATTTAACTGAAGGCGGAGTAAAAGGCTAAACAATTTTTTACTGAAGGGATGAAATAATAAATGAAAAAGTTAGTAGCAGTTGAACCAAGAGTTGCAGCATTAGTTGAGTATGAAGATCGCAAAGTAAAACCAAATGAAGTGAAAATTAAAGTAGAATTTGCATCTCCAAAGCACGGCACAGAAGTTGTTGATTTTAGAGGACTTAGCCCATTTATTGATGAGGAGTTCAATGATGAGTGGAAAATGTTTATGCCACGTGAAGAAGGAACTGCTAGAGGAATTGTCTTCGGAGAATTTCAATTAGGAAACATGGTTGTCGGTAGCATTTGTGAAATTGGTGATGAAGTAACTGAGTATAAACTAGGAGATCAAGTTTGTACTTACGGCCCGATTATGGAAACTGTCATTGTGAATGCAGTAGATAACTATAAATTACGTAAAATGCCTGAAGGTTCTTCTTGGAAGAATGCAGTTTATTATGATCCAGCACAATTTGCGATGAGCGGAGTTAGAGATGCAAATGTTAGAGCTGGTGATTATGTAGTAGTTATCGGTTTAGGAGCGATTGGACAAATCGCGATTCAATTAGCGAAAAAAGCTGGAGCGAGTATTGTAATCGGTGTAGATCCAATTAGTCACAGATGTGATATCGCTTTAAAAAATGGAGCGGACTATTGCTTTGATCCGACAGCATGCGATCTAGGATATGAAATTAAAAAAATTACAAATAAACTAGGTGCAGATTCAATTATTGAAACAAGTGGTGTTTCAAGTGCGCTGCAAGCAGCATTAAGAGGAATTGCATACGGTGGAACAATTTCTTATATTGCATTTGCTAAACCGTTCCTAGAAGGATTTAATCTTGGTCGAGAGGCACATTTTAACAATGCTAAAATCGTATTTTCAAGAGGCAGTAGTGAGCCAAACCCTGACTACCCTCGTTGGGATCGTAAACGAATCGAAAATACTTGTTGGGAATTATTAATGAACGGTTATTTAAACTGTGAAGATTTAATTGAGCCAGTTGTTTCATTTAATGAAGTAGCGGAATCATATATGGAATTTGTAGACCAAAAGCCAGAGCTAAGTATTAAGATGGGTGTTCAATTTAATAAGTAAGCGATGTAAATTTATTTGGAGTGTATTACACTCCCATCTGTTTAGGAGTGAATATTAATGAAAATCGGAACACAAAATCAAGCTTTTTTCCCAGAAAACATTAAAGAAAAATTTAACTATTTAAAAGAAATCGGTTTTGAAGGCTTTGAAATTGATGGCAAATATTTAGTTGAACATTTAGACGAAGTGAAAGAAGCAATCGCAGAGACTGGATTGCCTGTAACAACAGCTTGCGGTGGTTATGATGGCTGGATAGGAGACTTTATTGAAGAACGTCGTTTAAGAGGGTTAGCTGAAATTGAAGAGATTTTAAAAGCATTAAAAGAAGTTGGGGGTAAAGGGATTGTAGTTCCTGCAGCATGGGGGATGTTTACATTCCGATTACCACCTATGTCTTCACCAAGAAGCTTAGACGATGATCGAAAAGCTGTAACCGATTCACTAGTATTTCTAGATAAAGTAGCAGTTGAAACTGGAACTACAATTTACTTAGAACCTTTAAATCGTTATCAAGATCATATGATTAATACTTTAGCTGATGCACGCAAATATATTGAAGATAATCAGTTTAAACATGTCAAAATAATTGCTGATTTTTACCACATGAATATCGAGGAAGATGGTATATCAGAAGCACTTCACACTAATCGTGATTTAGTTGAACATGTACACATTGCAGATAATCATCGTTTCCAGCCTGGCAGTGGTTCATTAGATTTTAAAAAGCATTTTAATCAATTAAAAAGTGATGGTTATGAAGGGTTTTTAACATTTGAGTGCCGTGTTCGTGGAAATAACTTAGAGGATGAATATATTAAAGCATTTCACCATATAAAAGAAGCTCTGGCTTGAGAGGGGGAGCATTGTGATTAAAAAAAAGGTAGCTATTATCGGTGGGGGACAAATAGCTGAAAAAGTTCACGTTGCTTACTATCAAACTAGATCCGAAATAGAAATAGTTGCTGTTGTTGGTATAAATGAGGAAGCACTTAAAAGCTTTGCAGAACGTAATCATATTCCAAACTATTATACTAATGCAGTTGAAATGTACGAGAAAGAAAGACCGGATATCGTTAGCGTTTGCACACCTAATAAATTTCATTTTGAAAATGTCATGTTAGCATTAGAAAATAATTGCGATGTTTTTTGTGAAAAACCACCAGCAATTTTAGCCGAAGATGCTAGAAAGATGCATGAAACTGCTTTAGCAAAAGGACTAATCCTTGCATATGATTTTCACCACCGTTTTGCCGATGATGTAACGATTTTAAAAGAAAAAATTGATCAAGGTTTACTAGGTGATGTTTATTTTGTAAAAGTAAAAGCTTTAAGAAGAAATGGAATTCCAGGCTGGGGTACTTTCACAAATAAAGAAATCCAAGGTGGAGGTCCTCTAATCGACTTAGGTATTCATATGCTTGATGCGGCACTATATGTTTTGGATTACCCAAAAGTTAAAAAAGTTACTGCAAAAATGTTTAAGAAGATTGGTCATAAGAAAAATGAAGGTGCATTTGGCAAATGGGATCCATCAAAATTTGAAGTAGAAGATTCTTTATTTTCACATATCGAATTAGAGAATGGATGTTTAATTCAATTAGAAACATCTTTTGCATTAAATATAAAAGAAAAATCAGAAATGAATGTAGAACTTTGTGGAGATGAGGCTGGTGCTTCGATGTTTCCAGCGGAAATTTATACAGATGAAAAAGGAGAGCTTGTATCCCTTTTAAAAAGAGAAGAAGCTGATCCCGACCGTCATACAAAAAGTATGGCTGCCTTTGTTAATAGCTGCTTAGGGCAGAATGTTATGCTAGCAGATGGTAAACAAGGATATGCGATTCAACGACTTGTAGAAGCGATCTATCAATCAGCCAAAAAAGGTGAGAGTGTATCTTTATGAATGAAGTAAATGTAATGAATGAAAGCCAATTTGACTTACAATATATAAATAAGTATGCAACGATCATGGCACTAGGGAATGGATATTTAGGTTTACGTGCAAGCCATGAAGAGTATTATGCTGAACAAACTCGTGGCATGTATGTAGCAGGAATATATAATAAATCTACGCAAAATGATGTGACAGAGTTAGTAAATTTACCAGATTTAGTTGGTATGAAAATTGAAATTAATGACGAAATTTTTTCTGTCCTTTCAGGGGAAATCCTTTCTTATAATCGTAATTTAAATATGCAAAAAGGTGAACTAACTAGAGAAATCGTATGGAAAAACAAAGATGGCAACCGTTTTTGTATAAAATTTCAACGATTTGTATCAAAAGATAACTTACATTTACTTGCATCTAAAATGAATGTAATCAGTTTAGACTGTGATGCAACGATTAAAGTAACAACTGGTATTGATGCGCAAACGTCAAATTTCGGAAAGCAACATTTAGTAGAAGAAAACATACGAGTGATTGATAAAAAAATATTACATGCTGTCTATAAAACGACTGAAAGTAATCACATGATTGCTTTAGCAACATCATGTAATACACCGGATACAAGTGATGTTTCATTTGTGGCTAAAAATCGTCAACTTATGGCTATTATAAAACAAGATGTAATCGTCGATCAGCCATTCGAATTTGAAAAAATTAGTTCGGTTTATACTTCAATTGATAAGTCAGAAGAAGATCCCGAGCAAGCTAGTATTCATGCAGTTCAAGAAAATAGCTCAGCAGGATACGAAAGTTTACTAGAAAGTTCATCTAGTATGTGGGAAGACTTTTGGAAAAAGAAGCGTGTAATCATTTCTTCAAAAGATGAGAGCGATCAAATTGCATTAGATTTTTCTCTATATCATATTGAAATGATGACACCTTCACATGACGAACGTTTTAGTGTTGGCGCAAAAGGTTTAACAGGTGAAGGATATAAAGGACATGTTTTCTGGGATACAGAAATTTTTATTGCACCTTTTCATTTATTCACTGAACCAGAAGTTGCTAGAAAACTATTGACGTATCGATATCTTCATATAAAAGAAGCAAAAGAAAAAGCTGCTAAAAATGGTTATGCTGGTGCGCTGTTTCCTTGGGAAAGTGCGTTTACTGGTATGGAAGAAACTCCAGAATATGCTGCTATTAATATATTAACTGGTAAACGACAAAAGGTTGCCTCGGCTTTAGCTGAGCATCATATTGTAGCTGACATTGCCTATGCGGTATGTCAATACTATGAAAATACATTTGATGAAGCATTTATGGAGTGTGTTGGGCTAGAGCTACTAAAAGAAACAGCACGTTTTTGGATTAGTCGCACGACGGATGAAAATGGAGTACTCTCTATTAAAGATGTAATTGGTCCAGATGAATATACAGAACATATTAACAACAATGCTTATACAAATTACATGGCTAATTATAATGTACAGCAAGCATTAAAATATATGGAGAAGTATAATAAGATTGATGAGGTATTATTTGAAAGTGGAAAGGATTTTCTGAAAAGAATTTATTTACCACAAGCAAACGAAGATAAAATTATTCCTCAAGATGATACATTCTTAACGAAACCAGAGATTGATTTATCGACTTATAAACAAAAACAAGGTAGCCAGGCAATACTCCTAGATTATTCACGTCAAGAAGTGAATGAGATGCAGATTTTAAAACAGGCTGATGTAGTGATGTTACTATATTTATTCCCTACTTTATTTGAAGCAGATGTAGTGAAAAAGAATTTGCAATATTACGAGCAGCATACAATCCACGATTCATCCCTTAGTAAAGCAATACATGCAATTGTTGCTTCAAGATGTGGAGATGTAGAGAATGCTTACCGATTTTTCCAAGAAGCTTGTCTAATCGATTTAGGCTCAAATCCGAAGTCATCAGATGAAGGAATACATGCAGCATCTCTAGGTGCCAATTGGTTAGCAACGATCTTTGGTTTTGCAAACATTACGATGGAAAAGAATAAGTTAAAAATCAATCCAAACTTACCTGGAAACTGGGACAAACTATCATTCCCGTTCCACTTTCAAGGTACAAATCTTGAAATTACGATTACACATGAATCCGTAACTGTGACAAAGCAATCTGGTACGGAAATTGAAATCGAAATTAATGGTGAAGTATTTCACTTGAAGAATCAAATTTCCACATTATTTTAATGGAGGAGAACAAATGAAAGTTGTAATCTTACCTGATTCTTTTAAAGAAAGCTTGGATGCAATGAATGTAGCGAAAGCCATACATAACGGCTTTCAAACAGTTTTTCCGAATGCAGAGTATCACTTATTACCTCTAGCGGACGGAGGAGAGGGTACTGTTCAAGCTTTAATCGCTTCAAATGGAGGCACAATTGAAACGATTAATGTAACTGGCCCTCTTAATGAAAAGGTTCTAGCTAAAATTGCATTTTCAAAAGATCATAAAACAGCGTTTATTGAAATGGCTGAAGCATGCGGTTTACATCTTGTACCAGTTGAAAAACGCAATCCATTACAAACAACGTCATTTGGTGTCGGTGAATTAATCTTACATGCAATTGAGCGTGGAGCTTCTGAGCTTATTATTGGTGTTGGAGGAAGTTCAACAAATGATGGTGGGATTGGTATGGCAACCGCATTAGGTTATCAATTCTTCGATCAAAACGGTGAAAAAGTTGAAAATAATGGTGAAGCGTTACTAAAAGTAGCATCAATAAGTGAACGAAACAAATCACCACTTTTAGACAAAGTGAACATCACGATTGCCGCAGATGTTATTAATCCATTGACTGGTAAAAACGGAGCAACCTATATTTTTGGTCCACAAAAAGGACTTTTAGCTAATCAATTAGCTGAATTAGATGAGGCAATGGGACGTTTCTATCAGATTGCCGAACAATTTCTAAGTAAAACTGTATCAGAAATACCTGGTAGTGGAGCAGGTGGAGGCATGGGTGCAGGTCTAATGCTATTCGCAAATGCTACCATAAAAAAAGGAATTGAACTTGTTCTTGAACAATTAAATGTAGTAGAAGTATGTAAGGATGCAGACATCGTAATCGTAGGTGAAGGCAGAATGGACGGCCAAACTGTATTTGGTAAAGCCCCTGTTGGAGCGGCTGCTTGTGCGCCTCCAAATGCGAAAGTGATTGCAATTTGTGGCAGCATTGGTAATGGAATAGAGGAACTGTATAAGCATGGAATCGATGCTATTTTTCCTACGATTCCTGCAATCATGCCGATTGAAGATGTTATGAAAAATGCATTTGAAAATGTTGAAAGAACGGCAAGGAATATTGCTGTGCTATTAAAGTAATTGAAGTAAAAAAGCAGAAAAAACTTTAAAGAGTTTTTCTGCTTTTATTTTTATTTTAGGCTCTGATAAACTAAAATGTTGAATTATTTGTTCTAAAATATGTTGTTACATATCGTTTTCTGAAATTATATATAAATCTATAATATCGCACATTACTATATTAATCTGGTTCTTCTTCAACTAAATTCCAATTTAGAACCCAAAAAAATCGACTTTTCAGCCGATCACGTTGACACTAAAGCCATGCGTTAGCCATCCATGAATCCAGAATTAACAACAGTGAATGGAAGTTTAAATTGTACTCCCATAGTAGTTGATTAAGAAAATATTTCCCATAAACAACAAATTATCAGAATTAAAGGGGCAATAATACGTGTTAAAGTTATTGATTTTCTTTCTTTAAAATATTGTTTTCGTTTTTTTAAAAGATGTAATACTGACAAAATACATATTATACCAATTATGCCAAATAAAGTTTTTTGAATGAATATATTTTTATTATTCTGTGCTATAAAAATCATTATAAAGACTACTATACTCATAATTAATCTCATATATTTTTTCAGTTAAATCCCCCCTAAAAAAAATTAGTTTTTCTACTTTCCTCGAAATGAATATTTCTAATAAAACTCCTATTTTCATAATAAGGTAAATTGACGTAATTCTAACTTTGCAAAAATATGTAAACTTTAATTCTTATTTCACTTTCCAGTCATTTTGTTAAATAAAAAAGACCGACAAAATCGTCGGTCAGTTGTTGAACTAATGCATCAGTTAGTTGAACAACTTTTATTTTTTTGGAAGAACCCCATTAGTAATCTTTTTAAGCGTTTTTTCTAAAATGTTACCAAATATAATAAGAGTTAGAATAATAACTATGATTTGAATCAATTTTCTTACAAATAGATTTGAAAGACTTTCTCCAATCCAATTGCCACCGTAATAAATGCAAATAAACATAAAAAAAATCGTAATAAGATAGGTTAAAAATACACCTGAAATCTGAAGTTTTGTTAGTTCCTTTATTATTTTTCTGCTTTTCAATATTTTATAAATCGTGATTACAATGAACAAAATCGTCATTAAACTACCTATCATTGTACCGCCTCCTACATAACCTCTTCTATAAATCCCTTTAAATTACCTTTTCTCTTATGCAACTAAACTGCCATTTACTTCAATAAAAAAAGCCGCAAATTAGCAGCTTGTGATCTTCAACTATTGCACGCGTTAGCCATCCATGAATCCTCAGATTCACAACAGTGAATGGAAGTTTATATCGTACTCCCATGGTAGTTGAATAACTATTGTTTTTTTTAGATAGTGCACTTAACTATTAACCATTTATATAATTTTCATAATCTTCCATTTCTTGATCATTTAACAACTTACCGTTCAGATAAACTTTCTCCCAATCATACACATCTTTATAAAAATAAACACGGAAAAGTATCCGAACATTTTCGTGATAACTATAATCAAATCCTTTGAATTCCACCACATAATACCCATCTTTCTTTTCTAGTACTTTCCAATTTGGATTGTTAGTATAATCTTCCAAATTAAATCCTTCACTAGTACCTGCAACAGAGGTGGTGATGTTATATTTCGTTGGAATATAGGTAGCCAATGTTCCAATTACAACATCTGAAATGATTAAAAGAGAAATTAAGCCAACAAGCATACCGACATGGGTTCCACCTTTGTTTTGGATATAATACTCTCTTCGTTTTTCTGACATTTTTTTAGAACGTTTTAATATTTTCCCTACATGGTGATAATACAACCGATTACCTTGCCATCCTAATACAAAAGAAATCCCTAAAGGTACTACCAAATAAAGAATGATTTTCATCCTAACAGAGAGATCGAAAATTAGAAAAGACACTATCCAAACTGTCACGATGAAACCTAGTAGAATAAAAGGCTTATACATTTTTCGATACGCGAACCAGTGTAAAGTAAAGAAAAAAGCGGCCCAGTTCCAAGTGTTTTTCTTCGTTGGGTCTGAAACCTGTCCCCATTTAAAACCATAATACGACTGATTCGTTTTCACCACTTTTTCATATTCTTCTAATCGATGTTCCAACGATTTTTGGGCATTGAATCTTTCATCATAGTCAGAGGGACACACATCATCATCTCCAATCTCTCTTTAGTTATTTCACTATTTAGTTTTTTGTTGTTTAGCAACAAACTTTACAAAAACAGTGCTTTTCTTTATCAATAACAATCTTCTCATTTTTTTATCTTCCATTAATAATTTGATAAAGAAATCCAATATAGACCTTACACATTATGCGATCCTCCACAAAAAAATACCTTTTACATCGGCATATATGCCGTAAGTAATGCGAAATACTGATTCTATAACTAATTACTTTTTCAACTTCCCGACAGTAACCCCAATAAAAAAAACGAGCTGCAAACAACTCGTAATTTAAAACTAACTCATTTATTAAATGAATAAAAAATATAGTTCTTTATCAAAAGCAAAAAAGCTAAAGTTAATCTATACGAAAACAGCATAAAGTAAATAACCCATTATTAGAATAATCCTTATTAATAACTAAAAATACCTTTATTCCTTGTTCAACTAAACTGCCATTTTGTTGAATAAAAAAACGGACTATACAGCCGATCTTGTTGTTCAACTAAAGCAGTGCGTTAGTTTAATATAATAAATTATGAAAGCCATAAGCTATCATAGTAAAACCCAATCCAAAAACTAATCCATAAACTAATCCCCAAAAATCGTTAAAAATAGAGTTATGTACTACACTCCATTTTTTCTTAGCAGATTTTGCTTCCTTAAAATCAGAGATGCTAAATCTTATAGCCATTACGATTAAAAAAATACCTGCAACTATACATATAAAACCTGCCACTATGGACATAGCTCCCAAAATTATATCCCACACAAATTATTCACCTCAAAACCTAATATATTAAAAGTTAAATCAAATACTAATACCATTATTATCGCTCCGAGATCCCTTAAAATTTGTAACCTATTAGTTTAAATTATATAGCTCATATCGACTTTTGTAATTAGGGGGATTTCACATTTTTTTCATATAAAATCAGACAATCCTTATTGAACTAATCTGCCATTTACTTGAATAAGAAAAAGCTACCGAAGTAGCTTTAGGTTGTTCAACTAATGCATCAGTTAGTTGCATAAGGGTTCATAAAATAGAGAAATAAAAATAGAAATTACTTAAAGTAATTCCAAATGATAGAACCTAAAATAATAATAGCGATTAATGTAAGCATAACACCTGGACTTCCAAAAAAAGCACGGTCGAACGAATCGTCATTTCTATGATTTTGATTGTTTCTATTATCTGGATTTCTATTCAATTTTTAACTCTCCTTTAACTTATATACACTAATTATAATGAAAATTGATAGGGATTTTATATTAAGAAAATCGTTCAACTTTTAAACATTAACCGACAAATTACAACATTTTTAAGCCGATAATTTTAGATTAACATCCATACCTTGCTCAACTAATGCATGCGTGTGCGGCCGAGCCTAGGTCGTATCATATAGCGGGTGGGATTCCCGTCGAGAAAGAACTAGCCATTCACTCGTAGCGAGTCTTGGAGGATTAAAGGTAACTTTAATCTTTAAGCGTAGACAGTTAGGTTGCGGGCCGAAAGCCAAATGGTTGAAGGGATTGAGCTTCGAAATGTTAGTAAATCGAGAGGGCTGATGCCTTACGCATAGCAGAAAGCAACATTTTACCTTTCGTTAAGGCAAGAAGGGTAAAGCCTCTCCGGAGTCAGAGACCTTGGCACGTAACACATTGATATGATACGGCAACTCGGGAGACCCTACCGGTCTTTTCATTTAATAGAAGAGTATGGTGTACAAGCGATAACAAGTAAGGAAACCAAATGCCGATGTAGGGAGTCGGATAGCAGTGTAGTACCTATGAAGTTGGGTAATGCCGATGGAGGAAAGACTGCTACCAAAGTATCACCCTTAATAAGGACACATTTACTACACACAGAGGTAGAATAAATGGAAACAAAACTATTATGGATAGTAGAATTAGCAATATTTAAGATTGCTACATTCTGTGAATGATAAGTTGGAGGAGCCGTGTGCATTAATAGTGCAAGCACGGTTCTGGGAGGGGGTGGAGTTCAATTTACCGCAAGGTAAAGAGACTCCATTCTACTCGACTAGTTGTATAAGGAAAAGAAATGTTGCGTGGCTTTAGAATTTTTCTTTTGTAAAACTACTCCAGATAAATGCAAAAAGAAAAAATACAGTGAAACAAATAACTAATTTAGTTAATTGGTTAAGAATCCAAAAGTGGGATATATCTAAACCTTCCATACTATCTAGAGTTATATAAACTAGCCAAATGGTGATAACTGATTTTTTATCCATATATTACCCCTTAATATTTTGAGAAAGTAGCATTCCTACTTTCCTCGAAATTAATTATTTCTAATAAAACTCCTAATTTCATAATACGGTCAGTTGACGTGATTCTAACTTTGTTAAAATATGTAAATTTTAATTCTTATTTCACTATCCTGCCATTTTGTTGAATAAAAAAAAGCGATCTTCTATTGAAGAGTCGCATGCGTTAGTTGCATAAGCTTGTAAATATTAAAGCAAATATATTAAACCAAGTTACAAGAAATAAATCTTTAGTATTAGATTTGTTATCAAAATATACATTTATATAACCAATGATTATGTTAACTAGAATTGAATACCTTCAACAGAAGATGGAGTCGCTTTTAAATGATGAACCTATGGGGATAGTAAGGTATTCAATGAATCTTATTGCTCCAATATCCTGTAGGACGTGAAAGAAAAAGTACTAGCATCCAAATATTGTTATACGAACGAAATATGTTAAATTTTCGCATCTATATTTCCTCTTATAAAGGAGATGATTAGTAGTAAGATTGGAAGTATACTAAATAAATAAATAGCAACATTTCCTTGCATTCCTCCCATTTTAAATACCTCATTGATATTCCTAGGAACACTTGCAATGATAAAAATAATAGGAATCATACCAAAAAGAAAAGGTCGAATAGATTTTTTTTTCAAAATTTGTGTCATTCCTAAAGCGGATAGAAAAAGACCAATTGTATACGTAGTAAATATTTGCATAATCCAAATTACAATGAATAAAGAGTCGAACCTTTCAAAAAAAAGACCTGGAATTTCATAACCTCGAATATATGTGAGTACTGGCCATGTTTGTAACAATACTCCGTCTACTGAAAGTGCTCCAACTACTATAATTGTAGTCATTGTATAGAAAAAAATAGGAATTCCAAGTCCAATAATAACGACTTTGGGTGCTTGTTTTTTTTCTTTCATAAACATAAATATAAAGAGAATAATTTCAAATCCAGAGAATACTGAATTAGCAGTTATTATTCCTTTACGGATTGGTTTTACTCCCATCCCTAATACAGGACGTAAATTATCAGCTTCGAATATACCGATACCTAAAAATATAACTAATAGTAAGCAGATAGCCGCAATAGGAAATATAATCTCTAACATTCGAGCCAAAGAATTAATGCCACCAAGTACTAAGTATAGACCGATCCAAATAAATGGTATCATAATAGCCCACATTGGAGTGCCTTGAAGCATATATATTCCTATCGTTTCAACCAAGGTTCGAACTTCAAATGCTGAAAGCACTATGTAATAGAAAATTACAATTAAGCTTAGAAATAAGCCTATCCATTTTCCAACAATTTTTTGATTAAATTGAAAAAACGTTTCATTCGGGTATTTTTGGCATAGTTTAACATGTAAAAGTACGACAAGAATACATAATAAGCCACCTAAAATGACTGATATCCACGAATCTGGAGTTTTTACTTTTTCTGTTACTACTTTAGGAAGAACTAAGATTCCAGTTCCTAAAATAAAGTTTGTTAAAAACATAATTGCTTGAAAATTGCTAATTCGATCAGTTGAACTATTAATATTCATTCAATAAGATCCTTTCATGATGCAATAACTTTTAACTCCTACTAAATGGATGCAAATCAATAGGAAGAATAAAAAAGGCCCGATTCGTGTTATTTTTACCAACATAAAACAATTACATTACAAATGCAGAAATAATAAATGGGAATATAAGTTACGTAGATAATTAATATAGTTAAATTTCCCTATTAGAATGTTAATATTCACCAACGTTTTTATTGCCGAGAAGCGTATTTATGTAACCTAGATTTGAATACAATATTCATAGAAAATGCTCAGAATCTTATTCAACTTTCCTGCCATTTAGCTGCATAAGAAAAACGATCCTTCGTTTTTGAAGAATCGCACTGTTAGATAAATAAGAATTCATTTAATTTCCTCTGCCTAATTGTTAATTCCTCTCTCTTTCAGATTATTGGCATAAGCAGCTTTTACTTTATCGGATTTTGGTGTATCTGTTGAAAGTCTTTTATTAATCGATACTAATAGACTTATAATAATTCCTAAAAATATAGAAAGTGTAATAGCAAATGCATTATCCGTGTCAAATCCAATTATTATAAAAAGGTTTAGTAATAAATAAAAAATTATTGGTGATAACACAACATATATGATATTTCTTTTCATTTTTCTCTCCTGATAAAATTAAATTTAATAGATATTATTCGACGTTATGTACAAAAATCCTTGTTCAACTAGTCGTATAAGAAAATCAACAATCTACTTTAAAAGCGCATTTATTTTAAGTTTTTAGCAATCATATTTGAATCATCAACTACTTTAGAATCTAGATAAAATTTCTCCACAAATAGCTCCGACAACTACAATAATCCAAGGCGGCAATTTTATAAACACCAACATACTAAACAATACAGCCACAATCACAAAATCATAAATGGATAACACTGAGGTAATCCATATTGGGTTACAAAAAGCGGAGATTAAAATCCCGACTACTGCAGCGTTTACGCCTAATAGAGCTCGCCTTAAATTTGAATTGCGACGCATACTTGACCAAAAAGGTAGTGTACCGAAAATAAGTAGGAATGCAGGTAAAAAGATGGCAATCGTTGCGATTAATCCTCCTTGCCAACCCTTCATAATAGTTCCCAAATAGGCTGCAAACGTAAATAATGGCCCAGGTACAGCCTGTGTCATGCCATATCCCGCCAAAAAGGTTTCTTTGCTTAGCCACCCTGTTGGGACAAACTCATGTTCAAGTAAAGGAAGAACGACATGCCCTCCTCCGAATACCATTGATCCAGCCCTATAAAAACTGTCAAATAAAGATATCCATTTAGAAGATGTAAAAGAATTAATTAATGGTAATAGAACTAAAAGCATAAAAAATATGACTAAACAAATCACGGAAAACCTTTTTGAGATATTTGAAATAAGTGTAGCTTCATCACTACTTTCATTATCTTGATATAGGAAATATCCGAAGGTTGAAGAAACTAAAATGACCGCAATTTGAGTGAAAGTTGTTTGCCAAATTAATGTAGCCATCATTGCAATTAACGCAATTGCTTTCTTTTTTAAATCAGAAGTTAAGTTCTTAATCATCCCCAAAATAGCTTGTGCGACAATCGGGACCGCAACCAATTTTAAACCGTGAATTAATCCAGAATTGTTTAGATTAAAGTCGTGTAGAAATAATGCGAATAAAATAAGTGCGATTATAGAAGGTAATGTAAATCCAATAAATGAAACGATGCCGCCTATTATTCCTGCACGTAATACACCAATACCAATTCCCATTTGGCTGCTAGCCGGTCCTGGTAAAAACTGTGATAATGCTACTAAGTCTGCATAGCTTTTATCGTCAATCCAATTTCTTTTTCTTACATATTCTTTATGGAAATAACCTAAATGAGCAATAGGTCCTCCAAAACAAGTTAAACCTAGTTTAGTAGAAACAATCAATAATTCTAGAAAAACATTTAACTTCTTATTTTTATGGTTAAGATTCATATTTTCCTCCAGTTGCAATTACTTATAAATAGTATAGTTTCATTCATCTTCTAAACCAATGCAGCTTCATAGACTTTTACATAAGATTTACATTAAGGGCAGGAAGTACATGATATCTGTTAAACTACATATAAAATGATTAAAGTTAGGTGGAAAATAGATGGAGAAAATAAATATCCAGATATATAAAAAAATGTATCCTATGCTAGATCAACTGATTAATTTAGATGAATATTTTTGGCTAAATCCTAATCTTGTGGAGTTTCAATCAGCGATAAAAAACTCACCACTTACGCAAGATGATGTAAAGGACGCAGATGAGCGATTAATACGCTTTGCCCCATATATTTCAAAGGTTTTTCCAGAAACTCAAGTCACAAATGGGATGATTGAATCTCCTTTAGTACAAATTCCCTCAATGAAACAAGAATTAGTAAAAAATTATCACCAAACTATATCTGGAGAACTATTATTAAAATGTGATAGTCACTTACCGATATCTGGTTCTATAAAAGCAAGAGGTGGCATTTATGAAATCTTAAAGCATGCCGAAGACTTAGCTTTTGAGCATGAGTTATTAACGCGAGAAGATGATTATTCGATTTTAGCAAGCGACAAATTTAAAGAATTTTACTCACAATATTCAATCGCTGTCGGTTCTACAGGGAATCTAGGACTAAGTATTGGGATTATTAGTGCAAAGTTAGGTTTTAAAGTAACAGTACATATGTCGGCAGATGCAAAGCAATGGAAAAAGGATTTACTTAGAAGTAAAAACGTTCATGTTGTTGAGTACGAAGCGGATTATAGTAAGGCAGTAGAGGTAGGGAGAAAACAAGCGGAAGCAGATCCTACATGTTATTTTGTGGACGATGAAAATTCACATGATTTATTTCTAGGTTATGCGGTAGCAGCCTCACGTTTGAAAAAGCAATTAGAGGAAATGGATATTACAGTTGATGAAAATAATCCTTTATTTGTTTACTTGCCTTGTGGTGTAGGAGGAGGACCAGGTGGTGTTGCATTTGGATTGAAATTATTATTCGAAGATAATGTCCACTGCTTCTTTGCAGAGCCAACTCATTCTCCTTGTATGTTACTTGGATTAATGACTGGACTAAATGAAAAAGTTTCTGTACAAGATTTTGGAATTGATAATATAACAGCAGCTGATGGGCTAGCTGTTGGTAGACCATCTGGATTTGTTGGAAAAGTGATGGGGCCCCATTTAAGCGGTAGTTATACAATCAGTGATGAAAAACTATATTCGATGTTAACCGATCTAGCTGATACTGAAAATATTTATCTAGAACCATCAGCACTAGCTGGTATGATCGGCCCAATAAAGTTATTTAAAGAAGGTAGTAAATATTTACTAAAAAATAATTTGTTAGCAAAAATGGAGAATAGTACTCATATTATTTGGGGAACGGGTGGCAGTATGGTACCTGAAAAAATGATGAAAGAGTACTATCAAAAAGGCTCACTTTTTAAATAAAATGTATAGTGTTTAATTTTTTTAATGTTTTAAAAGTGAAAAAAATTCTTTCAATGCAGAATAATATGACATATATTTGTATATGTAAATAAGTTTTCTATTTAGATTTTGACGCAAGATATTTTCATTTTAATTGCTAAGTTAAAAAAGGATGATAAAAGCCATTCCGTTATGAACGGATGGCTTATATTTCAAAAAAAATAATACCCCATTGGGTATTGGAATACTTGGTATTATTGTATTACTTTTAACAGAGCTCTTGAATTAAAAAGCACAAACTATATTCTCATTAGGAGCGATAAAATTGAATTTAGAAAAGTATTTTTCACAATTTAGAAAAGAAATAATTGGAAATGAAAGATTATTTTTATCACCATTTGGTGAACAAAAAATAATCTACTTAGATTGGGCTGCTAGCGGTAGATTATATCAACCGATTGAAGAAAAACTAGTTTCAACATTTGGACCGTATGTTGCAAATACACATACTGAATCTAATATAACTGGAAGTACGATGACGAATTGCTACCACGAAGCATTAAAGATCATAAAGGAGCATGTGAATGCAAGCGCTTTCGATACAATCATAACTGATGGCTCAGGAATGACGGGCGTAATGAATAAGTTTCAACGTATTTTAGGGCTAAAAATTCATGAGAATTTTCATTTCCGTTTAAGTTTACCTAAAGAAGAAAGACCGGTTGTATTTATAACAAGCATGGAGCATCATAGCAATCATACTTCATGGTTAGAAACAATTTGTGATGTAGAAATTATACCTAATTGTGCCAATCATGTAGTCGATTTAGAATTTTTAAGAGAACGACTTGAGTTTTATAAAAATAAGCGAAAATTAATTGGATCATTTAGTGCTTGCTCGAATGTATCTGGTTTAATTACACCTTATCATAAACTAGCTAGATTAATGCATGAATACAATGGTGTTTGTTTTGTTGACTTCTCAGCTTCAGCGCCATACGTTGACATTGATATGCATCCTAGTGATCCAATGGAAAAACTTGATGCAATTTTGTTTTCTCCACACAAGTTTTTAGGAGGACCTGGTAGTAGTGGAGTATTAATTTTTGATTCTTCTTTATATCAAAATAAAATTCCAGATCACCCAGGTGGAGGAACAGTTGAATGGACGAACCCATGGGGTGAAAAAAAATATATTAATAATATTCGAGAAAGAGAAGATGGAGGGACTCCAGGATTTCTTCAAACAATTAGAACAGCTCTTGCTATAAAAGTAAAAGAGGCAATGGGCACAACGAATATATTAAATCGAGAAGAAGAATTAGCACATATCGTATTAGATGAGCTTAGAACAATTGAAAATGTTGTGTTACTTGAAGATTCTATGAATCCTAGATTAGGCTTTTATTCTTTTTACTTAAAGGATATTCATCATAATTTAGTCGTTAGATTATTAAATGATCGTTTCGGAATCCAAGTACGCGGTGGTTGTTCATGTGCGGGAACTTATGGACATATGCTACTAAACATCACAAGAGAAATGTCTAAATCAATTACAGATGAAATCGACAATGGAAATATTAGTGTTAAGCCAGGCTGGATTCGTATGAGTGTGCATCCAACAACAACGGATGAAGAAGTATTAATTTTTACTAGTGCTTTAAAAGACCTTATTGAAAATATTGTTGAATGGTCAAAAGACTATGTTTATTTAAAAGAAAAAAATGATTTTATTCATAAAGACGAAGCAGTTATGGAAGTGGGCACTTATTTTGAGATAGAAATGGCAGTGAAATCTTAAAAACATAAAAGTATTGATAACTTTATAAAAGATCACTCTGGTGTGATCTTTTTTACTGATAGAGTTTCATGCAGTTTTCAATATAGTAAAGATTTACGAAAAAATTGCCGTTAGATAACCAAACTTGTTTAAAATTAATTGATTGACAATATACCCTATGGGGTATATATTACGGATAAGAATATTCCACATGTATTCTTTGTTAAATTTATTTAGTTCTATCAGTTAGGGGTGATTTAATGAAATATAATGATCCAGTAAAAAATAGAATAAGGCGAGTAGAGGGACAGCTTCGTGGTATTTTAAAAATGATGGAAGATGATAAGGATTGTAAAGAAGTCATCACTCAATTATCAGCAGTTAAATCAGCTTTGGATCGTACGATTGGTGTAATAGTAAGCTCGAACTTAGTTGACTGTGTCCGAAATGCGAGTGAAAATGGGCAAGATGCTGAAGATTTAGTAAAAGAAGCTGTAAATCTTCTTGTAAAAAGTAGATAAAATGCGAATTTGCACCGTTTTTTATTTTCATATCATATACCCATAGGGGTAACAGTATATATAAGAGATATTTTTTTGTTTGGTTATATACCCCAACGGGTATAAAGAACGATAAGGAGAAAGAATATGACAACGAAGAAAACAAATATCATTCTATTTAGTGGAGATTACGATAAAGCGATGGCAGCTTACATTATTGCGAATGGAGCAGCAGCTTTTGATCATGAAGTAACTATTTTTCATACATTTTGGGGGTTAAATGCTCTACGTAAAGATGAGCATGTAGCAACGAAAAAAGGTTTTATTGAAAAAATGTTTGGAAAAATGATGCCTAGAGGCGCAAATAAAATGGGACTTTCTAAAATGAATTTTGCCGGTTTTGGGCCCAAAATGATTAAGGATATTATTAAAAAGCATAATGCACTACCATTGCCGCAACTAATTGAGATGGCACAAGAGCAAGAAATCAATTTAGTTGCTTGTACAATGACTATGGATTTACTAGGACTTCATTCAGAAGAATTATTAGATAATATTGAGTATGCAGGTGTAGCAGCTTACATTGGTGAAGCCGAGGAAGGTAAAGTTAACTTATTTATATAATTAAAAAGGGGACTTGATTAACATGAAAGAAATAACTTCGATTGAACTTGAGAATCATTTAAAAACTGGTAAAGAAGTAAATATAATCGACGTTCGCGAAGTAGATGAGGTTGCTGCAGGTAAGATTCCTGAGGCTGTTCATATACCGCTTGGATTGATTGAATTTCGATTACACGAATTAGATAAATCAAAAGAATATATCATGGTCTGTCGCTCTGGTGCTAGAAGTGGTCGTGCAACAGATTTCCTACAAATTCATGGGTATAATGCAACAAATATGATCGGCGGCATGCTTTCTTGGGAAGGAAGCGTGGAATAATTTTTTGAATAAATAGATACCCATGGTGGTATTTAATGTACGGAGGACTGAAAATGGAATTCATAAAATCAAACGTAAAATTAGATGCTAAAGGCTTAGCATGTCCAATGCCGATTGTGAAGACAAGAAAGGCAATGAAGGAATTAGAAAATGGGCAAGTAATCGAGGTTCAAGCAACTGATCGAGGATCAAAGGCAGATATTAAAGCTTGGGCTGAAAGTACTGGAAATCAGTATTTAGGAACAATCGAAAACGGTGAAGTATTATTACATTATTTAAGAAAATCTTCGGATGAAAATACAGTAGAAAAAAAGTTTGAAAATGTCATATCGAATGATGAATTAAACAAAAAGCTACAAAGCGAAGATGCTATCATATTAGATGTAAGAGAAGAAGCAGAATATGTGTTTAATCATATACCAAATGCTGTATCGATCCCTTTAGGTGAATTAGAAAATCGCCTGACTGAATTAAATAAAGATAGAGAAATATATATTGTTTGCAGGACTGGAAGCCGTAGTGATCTTGCAGCTCAAATGCTTGTTTCAAGTGGTTTTACAAGCGTATATAATGTTATACCTGGAATGAGCGAGTGGTCTGGAGAAACAGTTAGCATTAGAGGATAATTAATTTTTTTAGAAAAAATAATACGGTAGGGGGTATGAAAAATGACAGTCATTTCAATGTCTGCAGAAGAAATTACAAAAAAAATAATGAATAAAGAAGAGTTATTTATGTTAGATGTTCGAAATACTGACGACTATAATGACTGGAAAATTGAAGGTTTAAATTTTGAACATTTAAATATACCTTATTTTGATTTACTTGATGGGGTTGAGGATATTTTACATAATATCCCTTCAAATAAAGAAGTCTTAGTAGTGTGTGCGAAAGAAGGATCTTCTATTATGGTCGCGGAGATGCTTTCAGACGAGGGATTAGATGTAGCTTATCTTGCAGGTGGAATGAAAGAGTGGAGCGAGTATCTAGAACCAGTAAAAATTGCAGAGTTAAAAAATGGTGGAGAACTATATCAATTTGTGAGAATCGGTAAAGGATGTTTATCTTACATGATTATTTCAAATGGAGAAGCTGCTATTATCGATTCAACTCGAATGACGGATATTTACATCGATTTTGCAAACAAGAAAAACGCTAAAATTACACATGTATTAGATACTCACCTTCACGCAGACCATATTTCAGGTGGAAGAAAAATTGCTGAGTTAACGGACGCAACATACTGGTTATCTTCAAAAGATGCATCAGACGTAACTTTTGAATATAGATCATTAGAAGATGGAAATAAAATAATGATTGGTGAGTCATCAATTAGTATTGAGGCTTTATATTCACCTGGCCATACAATCGGTTCAACATCATTTGTAGTTGACGACAGCTTCCTTCTTTCCGGTGATATTTTATTTATCGATTCAATTGGAAGACCTGATCTAGCTGGGATGGCGGAAGATTGGGTAGGTGATCTGCGTGAGACACTTTATAAAAAATATCGAAACTTATCAACGGAATTAATCGTACTCCCATCACACTTCATGGTAGTTGGCGAATTAAATGAAGATGGTAGTGTTTATAAAAAACTTGGCTATTTATTTGCTGAGAATCATGGCTTGAACATTGAAGATGAGAACGAATTTAGAAGAACAGTTACCGAGAATTTACCACCACAACCAAACTCATATCAAGAAATTCGTGAAATGAATATGGGGAAAATAGATTTAGACGAAGAAACGCAAAGAGAAATGGAAATTGGTCCAAATCGATGTGCGGTAAGATAATTAAACAAACTAGGAGGAAACTAAAATGGAATCTACAAAATTATTAGATGCAAAAGGCTTAGCATGCCCAATCCCAATTGTAAAAACAAGAAAAGCAATTGCAGAGATTGGTGTTGGTGACGTACTAGAAATTCATGTTACAGATAAAGGGGCTAAAAATGATCTAGCAGCTTGGGCTAAATCAGGTGGTCATGAATTACTAGAATATGTAGAAGAAAATAATGTATTAAAATTTTGGATCAAAAAAGGATAAATTAATCGATTCATAGTTTCAATTATAGGGGGTCTTCAATTGGACTGGACCTTAATTTTAGTACTGTTTTTAGTGGGCTTTATTGGTTCTTTCATCTCAGGCATGGTAGGGATAGGTGGAGCGATTATAAACTATCCAATGCTTTTATTTGTTCCTCCATTGTTAGGATTTGCATCTTTCACTTCTCATCAAGTTTCGGGGATCAGTGCCGTACAAGTAGTATTTGCAACTTTAGGTGGAGTATTAAGCTATCGTAAAAGTGGCTACTTAAATAAACGAGTTATATTAAGCATGGGAATTAGTGTACTAATCGGAAGTTTTCTTGGTGGATTCGGCTCAAATTTACTTTCAGAGCATGGGATTAATCTTGTTTACGGTATTTTAGCAGTGATTGCGGTCGTTTTAATGTTCATTCCTAGAAAAGAGATTGAAATGGCAGAAAATGGTCAAATTTCAATTAATATTTGGCTTGCGGCGGGTTTAGCATTTGTCGTTGGTACTAGTGCTGGTATAGTTGGAGCAGGCGGAGCATTTCTTTTAGTACCAATCATGCTAACAATCTTAAAAATACCAACACGAATTACAATTGCTTCCTCATTAGCGATTACATTCATTTCTTCAATAGGTGTAACAATCGGTAAAGTCTCTACTGGTCAAGTTACAATTTTGCCTACTATTATCGTTGTAGTTGCCAGTTTAATTGCTTCACCATTAGGAGCAAAAATAGGCAAAAAAACAAAAACGCAGGTTTTACGAGGAATTTTAGCAGTGTTAATCGGATTTACTGCGTTGAAAATTTGGTTTACGATTATTAAAACATGGATTACTTGAATACGGATTTATATAAAAAAGCAGAATAACTTGAAAGAGAGTTTTTCTGTTTTTTTATCGCCCTTTTTTATGTACTAACTAATAGGATTGTAAAAAAAGGAATACTTAATTGTCTACGAACAAACAAGGCTTAAAATTAGTATGTGAGGTATTAACGCTTGTTAGATTATCCGTGTTGAATTACCTCTTGAACCCTTTAAAAAGCTTGAACGGGTTTAACAAATTTATAGCGTAATAGTATCGATGAGCATGTCTACAAATTTACTTAAAATAATACTAATGTTCGTAAAATAAAAAGCAAAAAGGATCTTCATTTTTTTAATGGAAGATCCTTTTTGCATTAAAGCCTTGATAACAAAATTTATCTATTTTTTTAGTATATTAAATTATTTTAAAGTTGAAGTACTTTCTTCGGTTTTGCAATGTTCGCATGTTGAATAGATTTTTACTACTTTTTTATACTCCGCGTACTCAATGGTTTCTTCACATTCTTTACAGATTAAAATTTGCATGAGAAACACCTCCTACACCCACTATAGCACGTTCAATTCGTTATTTCTCCAGGGACTTTACCCACCCTGTGGACGGGAAATGTCCATAGGTAGAGAACGTTGAATTAGCAAGGTTTCTTAACAAAAATCTACTCAAAATATTTTTTTCTTGGTATTAAAAAATAGATCTAAAAACTATATAAAAATATGTTTTTGACAAGCATATGCTAATTAATACAAACAGAAAAACTTACTATTGTTAGCTAAAATTTCTCAAAAAAATTGTAAAATACTACTTGACGTATTAAAAAAAGAGGGATAATATTAACTCAATAATTTTAAAACTTAATAAATTCTATTACTTATCCAGAGAGGTGGAGGGACTGGCCCTACGATACCTCGGCAACGGGTTTGTTATTTCGTAACAAATACCGTGCTAATTCCTGCAAATCGTTTAAGCGATTTGAAAGATAAGAAGTAAAGTGGCTTATATATTTAACCCCTCTTCTTATCTGTGTTATTGGATAAGGAGAGGGGTTTTTTGATAGTTTACAAGAGAAAAAAGGGGGAAACACACATACAAAACCTAGTTTACATATAAGAATACTTTGTTATTTTTAAGATTACTAGCATTGGAGGAATAAATTTGATTGAGATTAAAAACGTCTCCAAGGTTTATCCTGGAAGGCCACCAATTAAAGCGCTAAATAATATTAATATGAAAATTGAGAAGGGGGAGATTTATGGAATCATTGGCTTTTCGGGAGCAGGTAAAAGTACATTGATTCGCTGTTTAAATAGACTTGAAGAACCAACAGAAGGATCAGTTCTGATTGATAGTTTAGACTTGTTGGCTTTGAACGATGAACAGTTACGTAAAACGCGTAGAAAAATTGGCGTTATATTCCAGCACTTTAATCTTCTTTCAGCGAAAACGGTTTTTGATAATATAGCAATGCCGCTTTACCTTGAAGGAAAGAAGAAAGGTGATGTTCAAAAAAAGGTAATGGAATTAATTGAATTTGTTGGACTTTCGGGGAAACAAGATGTTTATCCAGGGCATTTATCGGGAGGACAAAAGCAAAGAGTGGGAATAGCAAGGGCATTAGTAACAGACCCAGACGTTCTGCTTTGCGATGAGGCAACATCAGCATTGGACCCAGAAACAACGAAGAATGTACTGGATCTTTTAAGGAAGGTAAATAAATCCTATAATCTTACCATTTTCCTAATTACGCATGAAATGAGTGTCATTCGTGATTTATGTGACAAAGTTGCCGTCATTGAGAATGGAGAAATTGTTGAAGAAGGCCATGTGTACGATGTTTTTACGAGTCCACAAAAAAGCATTACAAAAAATTTCGTTAACACTGTATTACAACATGAGGTACCCCCTAAGTTATCGAACTCATTGGCAAAGGGAAAATATTATCAATTAGTCTTTTTAGGAGAAAAGGCAGCCAATCCTCTATTATCAGAGGTTCTTAAAAAGTTCGATATTCACCTAAACATTCTTTATGGATCTATTACAGAGCTGCAGGAAAGACCTTATGGTAATTTGCTTGTTGCACTAGAGGGAACAGAAGATGAAAGTGAAAAAGCTATTAAATATATTTTGGAAAAAGGAATAGATGTAAAGGAGGTTGAGTTAAATGGAGCTTAATTGGGAATTCTTCTGGCCACAGTTTCTGCAAGCATGCAATGAAACATTTCTGACAGTACTCGGTTCATTTATTTTTGGAACAATTATAGGTTTGCCATTAGGTATTATCCTAGTTGTAACAAGACCTGGACATATAATGGCAAACAGACCTGTATTTACGGTGTTAAATACTATTATTAATATTTTGCGATCGGTGCCATTTATCATTTTACTAGTTGCCATTATTCCGTTTACTAGATTAATAACTGGAACATCAATTGGTGTAGTTGCGGCAATCGTTCCACTATCAATTTTCGTTGGACCTTATTTGGCAAGATTGATTGAGAATTCAATGCTAGAAGTAGATAAGGGAGTGCTGGAAACAGCCTATGCAATGGGAGCTACAAAGTTTCAAATTATTACTAAGTTTATTCTACCTGAGGCGATCCCATCGTTAATATTGTCATTTACAACAGCAACGATTGGGCTAATTGGATCAACCGCAGCAGCGGGTGCTGTTGGGGCTGGCGGTTTAGGTGACTTAGCGATTACATATGGTTATCAACGTTTTGAAACAATCGTTATTATCATCACAGTAGTATTGCTAGTATTCATTGTTCAAATCATTCAAAGCTTAGGAAATACGTGGTCAAGATATGTGAGGAGGAAAAGAGGATGAAAAAGTTTTTTAGTATTTTTGCAGTAGTATTATTAACAGTTTCGGTATTAGCAGCATGTGGTTCTAAAGAATCATCAGGTAATGGAAAAAAAACAATTAAGATTGGAATAAACGGTGATGACGGTGAACTTTGGAGAATTGTCCAAAAACAAGTCAAAAATGATGGCATTAAGTTGAAAATCATTTCTTTTTCAGATTATGTACAGCCAAACACAGCACTTAATGATGGTAGTCTTGATTTAAATGCTTTTCAAACAATCACATATATGAACCAATTTAAAAAGGATCATAATTTAGATATTTCTGCGATTGGTTCGACTGTTATTGCTCCAATGGGAATTTATTCTCATAAATATAAAAATCTAAATGATATACCAGATGGTGCAACAATTACCATTCCAAATGACGTAACGAATGCAGGACGTGCACTTAAACTATTACAATCTTCAAAGTTAATTAGTTTAGTAGATAATTTTGATCCAAAAGGAAGTATTGAGCAAATTAAAGAGAATCCTAAGCATCTAAAAATCAAACCTATTGCTGCAGGTCAAACAGCTAGATCATTAGATGATGTAGGAGCAGCTATCATTAATAATGGTTTTGCTGTTCAAGCCGGATTAGATCCTGCAAAAGACCCGCTTTATAAAGAAGATCCAAATGATAAATCCGCTATGCCATATATTAATGTTATTGCATCACGTACAAAGGATAAAAATGACAAGGATTATTTGAAAATTGTGAAGGCATACCAATCGAAAGAAGTTCATGATTACATTATTAAACGTGACAAAGGTGCAACAGTTCCGGTTGTTATTACGATTGGGAAAATTAAAAATTTATAAGTATCGTACTTTTGAGTTTCATTCTTATATAAGAGAGCAAAGGGGAGAATAATTACATGACAGTCAAAACTGAAACACATAGAGACCAAATTGTGAAAAGTATTGAGAAATTAAAAGAAACATACATTCAGATTAGTCATCAAATTCATGAGAAACCTGAAATAGGCAATCAAGAGTTTTTTGCTTCAGAAACTCACACTAAAACATTAGTCGAAGCAGGTTTTGATGTAACACGTAATATCGCCGGACATGAAACAGGTTTTGTAGCACGAAAAAAATCGTCTAAGCAAGGCCCAACGATTGCCTTTTTGGCAGAATACGATGCACTGCCTGGTCTTGGTCATGCATGTGGACATAATATTATTGGGACTACGAGTGTGGCTGCAGGAATTGCCCTCGCCGAAGTTATTTCCGAGACAGGGGGAGAGGTTGTTATATTTGGAACTCCTGCAGAGGAGGGGGGACCAAATGGAAGTGCAAAAGGTAGTTTTGTAAAAAACGGATTATTAGAAGACGTTGATGCAGCTCTTATGCTTCACCCAAGTGGTAAAACAGGATTAACAAGCCCATCTCTTGCAGTAAATCCATTGGACTTCCACTTTTATGGTAGAGCGGCCCATGCGGCTGGTTCACCAGAACATGGAATTAATGCACTAGATGCCGTAATCCAATTATTTAATGGAATAAATGCCCTTCGTCAGCAACTTACTAGTGATGTACGAATCCACGGAATTATTACTCACGGAGGTGATGCGCCTAATATTATTCCGGAATATGCTTCAGCGAGATTCTTTATCCGCGCTAGTACATGGAAGCATGCAGAGGAAGTATCCAATAAGATTCGTAATATTGCCGAAGGAGCTGCACTTGCGACTGGTAGTACTGTGAAAATTGAAAGATTCCAAAATGAAGTTCACGATTTTATTATCAATCAATCACTTGATCGCATCGTAGGTGAAGAATTAGCTTTATTAGGAGAAACAATCAGTGGCAAAAACGGAGGAATTGGATCGACTGACGCTGGTAATGTCAGCCATGTTGTTCCGACTTCCCACGCATATATAAAAATTGGACCTGATGATTTAGTAGCTCATACGAATGAATTCCGTGAAGCTGCTAGGTCGCTACAAGGTGATCACGCTCTAATCACGGGTGCAAAGGCATTGGCTTTAACGGGTTACCGATTAATTACTGATAAAAATCTTTTAGAAAAGGTACAAACTGAATTTCAGCAAACTGAAAAATAGTTAACTTAAACAGTCAGGAAGATGGTCGGAATCCATTTTTCTGACGTATTTACTTTTTGATAGTTCATTCGATTTGTATTTTTTTAAGTAATAATTAAAATCTAAAAAACCAGAAAAACTAAGTGATAGTTTTTCTGGTTTATTTCTCCTTACTCGAATGTTCCTTTAACGATCGGAATTCCTTTCTCTAACATAATCTTGCCATTTGCAATAACAGTCTCAATTTCCAAATTATCTTGTCGTAATAATACAAGGTCTGCATCCTTACCTACTTGTAAACAGCCTTTTTGAGGCAGCTTTAGCACTTGTGCAGGATTGGATGTGATCACTTGAATAGCTGTTTCTAATGGAATTGCTTCCTCTAATATTGCATCTTTTACTTCTTGGAAAAGAGAGGACATCTTTCCGACTTGAAGGCCAAGATACTCACCATTTTTATCGAAATAAGGGAGACTTGCCTGTGCATCAGATGAAAAGGTAATATTCCCAATAGGTACACCGTGATCGAGCATCAATCGCAATGCTTTGCTACACTTGACCTCACCTTCCTCTAAAAACTGAGGGATTGTACTCGTTGTAAAATCGACATATCCACCCCTTAATGCGTATTGAATTCCTGATTCAAATAACTCTTCATTACGATTAATATGTGTAGGATGGAAATGACGTATTGGGATGTTTGTTTTATCAATTATTTCATGTAATAGTGTGAGTTTATCTGATCCATCGCCCACATGAATTTCCAATACTCCAGCCTTACCAGACAAAATCCCACCATTTCGTGCGGCAGTAGCGATTTTCACCAATTCTTCAAATGTGGGCTCAGATGAACGATGATCTGAAATAGCAATCTCACCGACACCAATTATTTTATCAATTAATATGATATCATCTTCAATTTTGCTTGTTAATGTTTTTACGGGGACATGATAAGAACCTGTATGAATATAACATGTAATTCCTTCTTCCTCTAAACCTCTTGCCTTTGCAAGGAGGCTTTCCATTCTTCTTGTTGTTCCATCTGTACCAAGTAAACCAACCAGAGTAGTGACACCTGCAGTAGTAGCAGAAGTTAACATGAGTTCTGGCGTGCGTGTTTTGAAGCCGCCTTCACCTCCGCCACCGATAATATGAACATGTGAATCAATAAAACCAGGTACTACAATATTGTTGGTAGCATCTATTAAGTTGCAATTGTATGAGTCTGGAGGTAGTGGAATACAATCCCCTATTAAGATAATTTTTCCGCCCGCAATGAGTATGTCTTTGCGACCAATCGAATGTGGTGTGTATACTTGACCGTTTTTTATTAAAGTTAACAACTTGTGATCCTCCTAATATTGTAAGTTACTTCTATTTTATTTTTAAAATGGGCCGTAGTGAATAAAGTGAGCGACCAGCACTGCTATTAATCCAATCAAATATTGAAGAAATACTAATGGGAAAATCCATTTAGCCCATTTAGTCCACGGAATACCTGCAATTGCCAGTCCTGCCATTAATGTACCTGCTGTTGGGAAAATGATGTTTCCGATTCCATCTGCAAAGGAGAAAGATAAGACAGCGGTTTGACGCGTTATGTCTAATAGGTCAGCTAGCGGTGCCATAATCGGCATTGTTAACATTGCATGTCCACTCCCTGAGGCTAATATAAAGTGGATGGCAGTTTGGAAATTATACATTCCAATAACACTTAAGTAAGAGGGGATCTGCTTAATTCCTTCTGAAACCTCATGAAGCATTGGGTCAACGATATGACCTTGGTTTAAAACAACTACTATTGCGCGCGAAACGCCAATAATGAGTGCACCGGTTATTAATGAAGCAGAACCTTGAGTAAATGATTTAACGAGATGATCAATTGATAATTTTCCTATGATTCCAATTGCAACAGTTAGAATGATAAACAAAGCAGCAATTTCTGTTATATACCATTGGTACTTTATTACGCCAAAAGCTAGAACGATATAATTGATTAGAAATGCCATGAAAATTAGTTTATGTCTTGAAGTGAGTTTTTCTTTAGATGTTAAAAACAAATTTGTTTGTTTCGGTGAGTACTTGCCATAAATTCCTATGGTAGGATTTTTCAATACCTTCATTGTATAACGGTAGACGAATAGGACTGAAACAAGATAAACAATTACGAATAATACTAGTCGAAAGCCAATTCCTGAAAAGGTAGGTAGTTCAGCTATCCCTTGTGCAATTCCAACTGTGAAAGGATTCATTATTGCTGTTGTAAAACCTGAAGATGCACCAACTAACACAATTGCCGTTCCTGTAATTGTGTCAAAACCTAACGCGAGTGCTAGCGGAATTAATAATGGAATATAGGCTAATGTTTCTTCAGCCATCCCCATTAAAGAACCTCCTATAGCAAAGAAAAACATCATAATCGGGATTAACAACTTTTCACGAGAAGCTAACTTTTTTGCCATTGTCGAGATTAATACTTTAACTGTTCCAGTAGCATTTAATACTCCAAAAAATCCGCCGATAATTAAAATAAAAAAGATGATATTTGCAGCTTCTACCATTCCTAAATGAATTGCTTTTGTCATTTCAAAAAAGCTAACTGGTGTAGACTTAATCCATTTAAAAGAATTTGGATCCACTGTAGTATGCCCAGCTCGTTCAATTCGTGCATATTCACCCGAAGGTAAAAAATGAGTAAGGATTGTCGCGACTGCTAAAATGATAAGTAATAATGCAAAAACATTTGTTGTTCTTTCTTTTTTAGCTATAGTTTTAGGTATCATTTCCTGTGATTGTAGTTGATTCATCTATTTTCTCCTTTTAATAGAATAGAAACAGTTAATAAATCTCTTCGTTTTTAATAAGAAAATATGAAAATAGTAAAGCTGTCCCCTTTCCTCCTTTAATAGAATCCAATTTAATAAAATGACGACTACTTTCTTATATTAAGCAAATAGTGTGCCAAATTTAAAAAGGCTACTTTTAAGACCTTCTAATCTATTTACGAATTTATTTGGGTGTTTTTGGTTCTTTGGATGTTATAATAAACCCAATTACTTAAGATAAGGCATGGTGTTGTATTGTGAAAATGTCTCTAACATTAATAACAGGAAGTGTAAAAACAAAGCAGGCATTGTATAGTCAACTTTCACATTTGTTAGGAGACTATCTATCAATAAAAAGTTATTCAATTGAAGAAGGATTTGATTTTGAATTAAAGGATGATATTATCCTTTATTCATCAAATGAAGCAAAAATAGAGTCAGAAAAAATGTCTCATATTCATGCGAAGAATGTAGTGGTTGGGAAAAGAACACCTAATCATGAAAACTTAGACAAGCTCTTAAGAATTACTAGAGAAACAAAAGTACTAGTAGTTAATGATGACTATAATTCTACAATTGAGCTGATTCAGTCTTTGTATCAATTGGGTATTAATCACTTGGACTATTTTCCGTACAAATTAGATCAAGTCTATTATCCTGACATAAATATAGCGATTTCCCCGGGGGAAATTCATCTATGTCCACATCATATAAATGAAGTCATTGATATTGGCGTACGTCTTTTTGATATGACGACGATCTTGCAAATTGTTGAATACTCTCATCTGGATAAAGCAATTGCTTCCTTAATTTCAGAGAAATACATCCGAAATATAATTGAATTGCAAAGAAAGCTCATACTTGCAGAGCATGGAACCAAAAAAGTAAATGAACATATTCAAAATGTCGTTGATGCAGTTGATGATGGTATTTTAGCAATTGATAAATTTAGTACAATTACAGTGTTTAATGATCGATTGGCGGCACTTTATCAAATATCAACTGAAAACGCGGTAGGGAAAAAGATTGATCAAATCATTTCGCAGCAAATAATTAAAGAATTTATTTTAAATGGAGAAGAAGAAAGTAAGTTTTTTACAATAAATAACGTTGATATTGTAATCTATCGATTTTTTATTAAAGAAGAAGATAGAGTTGTAGCGACGTTTAAAAGTGTGAATCAAGCAGTTGAAATCGAAAAAACAGCACAAAGAGAGTTTAGAAACCAAGGATTTTATGCCAGATATGATTTTGATGATATTATCGGTGAACATCAGTCGATTGTTAAATGCATGGCAATCGCGAAAAAGCTTGCGGTTGCTGAACATCCCATCTTAATTCAAGGTGAAACAGGGACGGGAAAAGAACTTTTTGCACATTCTATCCATCAACACTCACCTAGGAAGAATGGACCATTTTTGGCAGTAAATTGTAGCGCGTTTACCGAGAGCTTGCTAGAGAGTGAATTGTTTGGCTATGAAGAAGGGACTTTCACAGGAGCTAAAAAGGGCGGAAAAAAAGGTCTTTTTGAAATGGCAGATGGAGGCACTATTTTCTTAGATGAAATAGGAGATATTAGTTTAAACGTTCAGTCACATTTATTACGGGTTCTACAAGAACAGGAAATTCGTAGAATAGGTGGTAGGAAAATTATCCCGATTAATGTTCGAGTGATTGCAGCTACGAATAAGAATATTCAACAAAAAATATCAGAAGGTGCATTTCGTACGGACCTATTTTACCGACTGAACGTTTTAAGTCTTTTTATTCCTCCATTGCGTCTAAGAAGAAGTGATATACCATTATTAACAAAGCATTTTATAACGAAAAGTGGTAAGTGGATCCCGATGCAGAATGATGTATTAGAAGATTTAATGTTACGTGATTGGTTTGGTAATATTCGAGAATTAAAAGGTATGATCGATTATATGCTGACGGTTTGTGATGGCCATATTGTTAGTAAGAATGATTTTCCACATCATATTGTTTCAGATTTCAAAAAATCAACTGATCTAGAAACAAATGTATTTAAAATGCCGACTAGTATCCTTGAATTAAAAGAACATATTATTATTCTAAAAGCAATAAAACAATATAATGATTTAGGCAAATCTGCAAGCCGAGAATTTATTTCAAATAGTAGTAAAAAATCAGGCACATTTTTAACAACTCAACAAATTAGGCTTCGTTTAGATCATTTGGAATCAGTTGGGTTTATAACAAAAGGTAGAGGTAGAGCAGGTACAAAAATCACTACAGATGGTGTAGATTACTTGCAGCATCTTATGTCAAAATCGATACAATCCGAAAAAAATATAGAAGGTTAATTCAAACGGAAATGCTCTAAAAAAGTTCTTTTTAGGGCATTTCTAATTTACTAGTAGTTTTCATTTCCCAGGCTCTTCATATAATCGTAAGCAGAACTTTACGATAAATTAACTTAGAGAGTGTAAACTAATTGTAAAGAAGTAAGTTTTTTCCGATTTATTAGATTGATGCTTTATAAGTAAGGAGTAATTCATAGTGGAATCCTTAAATAATCAAAAAGGAATACCTGATGAAAGTGTTAAATATGCACAACAGCATTTAGCAAATGAAAGAACATATTTAGCATGGTTGCGTACAGCAATCTCGATCACTGGTGTAGGATTTTTAACAACCTCAATTCATTTTACAATTAAAATTAGCAACAATCATTTCATCAATACACTAGCAATTTTTCTTGGTATTTATGCATGTGTTGTTGGTTTTATTACAGGAGTATTAGCCACAATTCAGTACAGTAAAAAGCGAAAAGAAATTCAAAATGGGAAATTTTTACCTGCGAATAATTCAGTTATTCTTGTATCAATTTTATTTTCATTTTTAATATTCATGATTGTGATGTATCTTTCGTTATTATTATTTAAATGAAAAGAGTTTAAAAATCCTCCGTTTGCCTGTCCTTTTTATAGGGATAATTTAAAAAAAATCGAATATTTAATAGAGTGGACAGTAAAACGAATGGAGTGATTAATATTTTAAATCCTATTTCTCGATTTGAATCAATTAATGGAATGGAGCTTCATTTTACAGAATGGGGCGAAAGGAAAAATCCAACTGTTGTTTGTTGGCATGGTCTAACTAGGAATGGTAGGGATTTTGATATTTTAGCACGTCATTTAGCAAATAATTATCATGTAATTTGCCCTGATACGATTGGACGAGGATTTAGTCAGTGGAGTTCTAAACCTGAGCAGGACTACTGTTTTGAAAACTATGTAAATATTGCGATTGGTTTATTAGATCGATTAGAGATCGAACAAGTTCGCTGGGTAGGGACATCGATGGGTGGAGCAATTGCAATGAGACTTGCTGGAACACCGCAACACCAAGAGCGTATCACTCATTTAGTTTTAAATGATATTGGGGCTGGAGCTTTAGAAAATCAGCCACAAGACATCGAAGGAATTAAGAGAATTATTACTTACGTAGGTGCGCCTCCACAATTTAAAACATTTACTGAATTGAAGAGTTATTATAAGTTAATTTACAATTCATTTGGTGTATCAAGTGAGGAAGAATGGAATGATTTTACTCAAAACTCTTGCCGTAGAAGAGATGAAGGTGGAATAAGTCCTGACTATGATCCTAAAATTTCATTACAATTTCAACACTCTGAAGATCTAAATTTGTGGAATTATTGGGAGGCTATTCAGTCTAAGATTTTACTCATTAGAGGAGAAATTTCAGACGTATTGCCACTTGATGTAGCTTTAAAAATGCAAGAAACACAAAGCTTTAAAATGGAAACAATACCTAAGGTCGGTCATGCTCCCGCATTAAATACAAATGAGCAAATATCAATTGTTGAGAATTTTTTAAAAGAAGTATAGTTAATTTTCAATTTCCACTATAAAATGTTTTTGGAATACAAAAGGAAGCCCTCTAAGAGGGTTTTTCTTTTTTCATTTAGTATTGACTATGACACTACGTCACCGTATAAACTGTGAAAAAAAGGAGGAATAGAGAATGGATAGCAAGTTTTATTATATAACTGAATTTGCGAGAAAAACTTCTATTTCAGTTAGAACGCTAAGGTACTACGATAAGATTGGATTGTTAAAACCAACATATACGGATGAATCGGGCTATAAATTATACACAGATACTGATTTAGTTCACCTTCAATCAATACTTACATTCAAATTTTTAGGTTTTTCACTAAAGGATATACAAACAATATTATCGGAAAGTAGTTTAGACTTAACAAAAAAGTTAAAAGAGCAAAAAGAGCTACTGGAAGCTAAAAAAGATCAAATCAACCAAATAATAAATGCGATTGAACAGGTGGAATCATCATTAATTTCGGATTCGTTTAATTATGAAAGTGTTACAGAGTTGATTCAAATGGCACATTTTAATTTAAGGCCGGAATGGGTCAGTAAATATTTATCTACTGAGGATCGTAAAATCATGAGAAACATCGCAAAACAGTCATACACAAAGGAAACGTTACAAAAATTAGCTGATCGAGGATGGACTGAGGAAGAACATTTACGTCATTTAAATGATTATAAATATTTTAGGGATAAATTATCAGAACTTGTTAAAGAAGGATATAAGGTTGAGAGTATTGAGGCGCAAGAACTTGTAAAATTTTTAATGGATATGAATAATCGTTATAGTCAAAATGATCCACAAATTAAAGAAGGAATGAAAAAATCTTGGGAAAGATTTAAATCGTTACCTGAGAGTCAAAAGCCCAAAATATATTCGATACCTGATTCTGAAGCGGAATTTATAAGACATGCAAGTATGCATTACCATCAAAAATTAAATGGTTATACGAAATAAAAAACAGAAAAATCATAAAGATTTTTCTGTTTTTTATTTAAGTTTCAAGAATTCCTGTATTTGAAATATAGATATTAAATCTTGGATGGACTTGAATTGTAGGATATTTTTTATCCCAGTCCAAGGATTTCCATAATTTTGGATTATGCTCTTTAATATAGCGCCCTACTCCTAAAACATCGCTATTAGCTTGTTGGGCTTCCTTAATTACAATTTTTGCTCTCTTATTTAAATCTTTTTCAATAATCGATTTTATTTCTTTTTCAGATATATGCTGTATATTCGTTGATTCTCCAATTCTTATTTTTGCTTTTATTGGAATATCAACATCTATTTTATTTTTTGACGCATGAACGATAAATTCTCTTGAAGGGCGACGTAATTCGTAGGATATGATATTATACGGTGCTTCAGCGGAACTCTTATTTTGAATTCTAGTAACGAATAAACTTGTATTATTAAACTGATCCATCATCATTAATAGTATTGGAGCTTCCGACTTTTCAATAAATTTACCAGTATATGATCCTTTATGGAATAAACCAGCGCCTAATACGCCAACATGTTCATCTTTTGTTTTATCAACAACAGGTAGTAGAATATCAATCCCAATTTCTGTAACCATTGTATAAATTTTTTGAAGATCTATATTCGGAATGATTGATATCCTCTTTGCGCGATCAACCGTTTCATTAATAACAAATGAAATCGGTCTATTCAAGGTTTCTAATTCTAATATATCCTTCGCTTTTTGTTTGTTCGTTATAACTACATTCACATTTACATTAGTAAATGGAGTTCGATTAAATTGATCTAAGATAAATTGGAATTTTTCCTTTGCAAAGTCTTCTCCTAATAAGAAAAGTCTAGTTTTCGCTGTTTCAATCCCACCAGGTAAAACCGTTTGGACTTTTATACCAGCATCAACCACTGAATTTGCTTCTGTTGTAATTAATTCATTTTCTAAATCAAATGCTCCAGTTCCTTTACCAATAATATTTAAAATAGAAGCATTTAATTCAATTTTATGATCTTGATTAATATCAAAACCTAGTCCATTAATTAGCATTCTATCCTTTATAGGTCTCTGATCCCAGCAACCGGTACATATTACTATAGCTAAAAGTAGAGAAATCAAACTGATTATTTTTTTAATCAAGCTATTAACCTCCTTACTTTATTTACTATAAATAATAGACATGGAATGAGAATTATGAAAATAGAGTCAAAGTAAATACTGATACTTAAAAATTGTAATTTATCTAAAATTGGAATTGAAAATATAGGATATATACTGACCAAAAATAATGATATTATGACGACAACTAAAGTGCGATTATGGACCTTAGATTTGAACTGTTTTAGAATACCTTCACTAAGAATATATAAGTAAATGATAAATGATAATGCCATTATAATCGTCCAAAATGATAATAAAACTATATGGAGATTTTCAACCATTTGTAATTGAAATCCTTTAATAATATAGAGTATAGGATACTTTACTGTTTTGCTTTGATAGTGACTTAATGATACATAACATGTCAATATAACAAATGTAAATAACGTTGTTGAAACTAGATTAGCCAAAGAAATTGTAGATAACTTTTTCTTTGTATTTTCAAAATCAGTGCCTAGGAAGAGAAATACTTCAAATCCTAACATATTTACAAATGCAGGACTTATTCCAAAAGCAATTTTTTTTATTCCACTGTCACCAATTGGAAGTAGTCTCCCAAAGTGCGCATTTTTATAAGCAAACATGATAAAGAGAATGACAAAGAAAAATATAAAAGAAAAAGATAAAAACGTTCTTCCAATCGTTTGGATGTTCTCTTTTGCGATAAATATAGCCGTGAGTATAAATAAAATAAGAACAACCCATGTTGGAGTATTTGGAAACATCCATATATTAATTACGTCAACGAATTCGATTGATAATTTAATACAAATATAAAGAAAGTATATAAAATAACAGATGTTAATGAAGCTTCCAATGTAAGTATTCATAAGAATTTTTGTATACTCAGTAAACCCTTTTTCTGGAAATGACTTATACAAACTGTAATAAATGAATAATAGGATTTGAATCAACACACCAGTAAGTAAGACTGATATCCAGCCATCAGATCCCGTTATTTTATAAACTGAAAAAGGAAGACGAGAAATTGTAACTCCAAATTGTGTAAATAGAATAATAAAGAATAAATGTTTATTTTTAATCATGATTTTTTACCTTTTTACTATTAAAAAACGGAAATTCTTTAAATCCAGGGTTTTCAACATAACGTTCTCCAAATGTCTTAATTTTAGATAAGTGGCATACAATCATTAATATTCCTAAAGAGATACCTAAAAATCCAAACATTGAAGCTAAAAGTGTAAGCGGTACACCGATTATTCTGGCTGCAGTTGACAATTCTTTTACTGGCATCGTAAAAGATGCTACAGCTGTTATTGCAATAACAACGATCATTGAATTTGAAATTAAATTCGTTTGAACAATCGAAGTTCCAATGACGATTGCACCAACTGTTCCAATTGTAGAACCAACGGCCTGCGGTAAACGTACGGACGCTTCTCTTAATAGCTCTAAGAAAATTTGCATCGTTAAAGCTTCCAATAATGGTGGGAATGGTACATTTTCAACCGATAATTTAAGCGTATAAAATATACCAATCGGTAAAATATTTGAATGAAATGAAGTAACTGCGATATAGAACGCTGGTAATAAGACAGACATCCAAAAAGCAAAAATCCTAATTGCATAATAAAATATTCCGAGCAACCATCTTAAATTTAAATCCTCGGGACTTTTAAAAAAACTATAAATATTTGAAGGAAATAATAAAGCGTTCGGGTCGTTATCGACTAAAATTGCAGGCTTGCCTTTTAATAAATGCTGGTATGTGCGATCAGGCCTCTCCGTTCGTAAAACTTGCGGGAAAGGAGATGAAGGAAATTCTTCTAGTAATGTATGTATTTGTATAGATTCGACAGAAGCTTTAGACTCGAGCGCTTTTAACTTTTCTTCTAATTGTTCAATCATTTCGTTTGGAGTTAAGTTCTTAATATATAACAATGAGAGAGTTGTAGGAAATTGAGTTCCAAGTATCATATTTTTAATGACGAAATCTTTCGAACGAATTCTTTTTCTAAGTAAAGAAGTATTTGTTTTTAAACTTTCTACGAACCCATCATGTGTTCCCGCAACAACACGTTCTGAACTTGATTCTTCAATTGACCGGTCATTTTTTTGTGGCGTAGAAAATGCTGTTCCTTTTTCTCCGTAAATAACGACCACATTACCATCAATCATTGCTTGAATACAATCTTCTCTTGAATGCAGTTCCTTTGTTTGCAAAACACTAGACTCAACTTTATCTTCTTTTGGATTATAAATATCCTTTTGTAGCAAATGGGTTTGAACATCTTTAGAATCTATCATCGTATCTAAATAGCAAAGATGAAGAACTTTTCCATCACTTATAAATTTTTGGTACTGAAAATCAGCACTTGAATGAAATTCATCTTTTAAGTCCTTTATAAAAGGGATTGGTTCATTTTCCATCAAAGTGCATCAACTCCTTTACGATATAAATAGTATGAGTCAGCACATAATTGGTTATGTATGGAAAGGGAGAAATTAGTAGGTAAATAAAAAAAGATTGAACAAATGTCACTTAAACATCTGTTCAATCTTTTTTTGTATCATTTTATTTGAAGAATGTTGCCCAAAGTAAGTATACATTTAAGACTGCTATTACGGATGCAATCGTCCATGCAATATATTTAAGCCAAGTTTTGTTAGCAAATTTACCCATCTTCTTTGGATCACTCGTAAACATAACTAGTGGAATTACGGCAAATGATAACTGTAATGATAGGATAACTTGACTAAGGATTAATAAATCTGCGGTTCCTTTTGAACCGTAAAGATAAGTTACGATCAGAGCTGGTGTAACAGCAATTAAACGAGTAATTAATCTTCTTATCCAAGGTTTAAGTTTAATATTTAAAAAGCCTTCCATTACAATTTGCCCAGCTATCGTACCAGTTAAAGTAGAATTTTGACCTGATGCTAATAATGCCACTCCAAAAAATGTACTAGCTAAAGTCGTTCCGAGTAATGGAGTAAGCAGCTGGAACGCGTCTTCAATTGATGCGACATTTGTATTACCTGATTTATAGAAAGTAGAAGCGGCTAAAATTAATATTGCTGCATTGACAAACAATGCGATCATTAATGCAACTGTTGAGTCAATTGTAGCAAATTTAATTGCTTCTTTCTTACCAATATCAGACGTATCAAACTTTCTAGTTTGAACGATTGACGAGTGAAGATATAAATTATGAGGCATAACAGTTGCCCCTAAAATTCCTAAAGAAATATAAAGCATTTTTGGATCTGTAATAACTTGAGAACTTGGAATGAATCCACCAAATACAGCTTTTATATCAGGTTGAGACATGATTAGTTCAAAAACAAAACTACCTGTGATTAAAATAATTAAAGAAATAACAAATGCTTCGATGTATCTAAAACCTTTATTTTGTAAAATTAAAATAAGAAATATATCTAACGTCGTCAAACAAATTCCGTAAAACAAAGGAATACCAAATAATAAATTTAGAGCGATGGCTGATCCAATCAATTCAGCTAAGTCACATGCTGCAATTGCAGCCTCACAAAGTAACCAAAGTACAAATGATACAGGTTTACTAAAGTGGTCTCGACATGCTTGAGCTAAATCTCTACCAGTAACAATTCCTAATTTAGCTGCTAAAGATTGAAGGATGATGGCCATTAGATTTGAAATTAAAATAACTGATAATAAATTGTAGTTAAAAGCAGATCCACCTGCTATTGATGTTGCCCAGTTTCCAGGATCCATATAACCAACTGCAACTAAATAACCTGGTCCTGCAAATGCTAGAAATTTGCGGAAAGAACTAGCTTTCTTTGGAACAGATAATGATCGATGGACTTCTTGCAAACTAGGTTGTGATTGTTCCTGTCTCCAGCCGGCCTCGTCATAAACGACTTTTTCTTGTGTTTTTTGTGACATGTTTCCCACCACCTGTTTTATTGTGCGCATCTAATAGTTTTTCCCTAGGGAAAGTTTTTAAATTATATGCTGATTTTAACACAATAGTTCTTATTTGTAATAAAAAATTTTTTATAACTTCGTTAATTTTCTGTAAATAGTTGATAAACGTTGATTAATAGGGTTTTCTTTGGTTTCTGCTTTTTTAATATTTTCTATACTATTTTGAGATTATGGGAGAAGTTAGGCATTTATAATGAGTGATCAGTACATTATGCATATGTATATGAAGCAAGTGATGCAAACCAACTTGGTTACTTAATTCGCAAAGTTGAGAAAGAATACGGAATTCACCATAGTAAAACTAGATAAAACATATATTTTATTGGTGATGTACTTAAGATTGAGAAAGAAAATTCATGGAAAAAAAGTGAACATTTACTGACAATATTCCACAACCAATTATTACTCCAGGAGGAACAGCAATGGTAGTTGATTCTACTAATTTTCCTATTTCAAAAAATATTGCTTCTACTCTTGTAGAAATAAAACCAGGTGGAATGAGAGAAATGCATTGGCATCCGAACAATGACGAATGGCAGTATTATTTAACTGGTACGGGTCGAATGACTGTATTTGGTGGCGGTGGAAATGCACATACTTTTAACTATCGAGCTGGAGACGTGGGATACGTACCTTTTGCATTTGGACATTATATAGAAAATACAGGGGATACAAGTCTTTGGTTTCTCGAAATCTTTAAAAGTAATCGATTCGAAGATGTATCACTTAATCAATGGATGGCACTTACTCCACATGAATTAGTAAAAGAGAATTTAAATGTAGGCAATGATTTAATTGAGAAACTCCGTAAACAAAAGTGGCCAGTTGTTTGAAAGAGTAAGAATAACCTGCAAATTTGTTTTAGTGATATAGTCGGAGGTTTTTCTACAGCTAAAAAGGGACATCAGTTTTCAAAGATATATAGGGAAATTTAAATTAAAAGCATTGGAAGAATGTTATTGGTAACCAAATTTCGGTTAAGAATAAGAAGAATGATAGAAGGTTTGATATTCTAAGTTGCTTTTATATCAACTTAAATAAACTTCAAATTAAATAATAATCAATAGAAGAAAGCGACTAATTGTAGAAATAGTTTGAAATGAAGTTTTTATGTAAAAAAATAAGAAGGGGTAGATCCCCTTCCTACAAGATATATTATTGAGCTGGAACTCCAACTGCATCGTAAGCAGCGATAACTGCGCTTGTTTCAGCAGATGGTACAGTAGTTGTTCCACTCTTCTTGTCTGGATATAAGTCACGAGCAGCTTGAATGGCAGATTGACGCATTTCTTTAAATCCAGATGAAGGTGTTAAGTACATTGTTAAAGCACGGTATAAAATTTTCTCCAATTTACTTCTTCCGATCCCCGTTACAGTTACATCATTAAAAGTTCCACCAGCAGAGATTAAGTAAGCAGCTTTGTTATTAATGCTACTATTAACGTGAACGCCACCTTTATCTTCTGTTCCTAAATAGCGTTCAGAGTAAGTAGTTGGGTATTTATTATCTTTCATTCCAAAATAAGCAGGTACTGATTTAGTTTTTGGGTCACTTAATGAGCGAAGTCCACCGTCTCCAGCTTTGTTAGGTGTGTAAACATCTTCTCCAATTTCCCAATCATCAGGGCTAGTTGTTCCTGCAGTATACATTTCAGCTAATACACCAAAAATATCTGCTAATGACTCATTTAATGCACCTGATTCGTCTTGATATGTTAAATTAGCAGAATTCGTTATCACACCATGTGTCATTTCGTGACCAGCTACATCAAGTCCACCTGCTAATGATCCTAAAACAACACCATCTCCATCTCCGTATAACATTTGCTTTCCGTTCCATGCAGCATTATTCCACTTAGTTCCGATATGTACTGTACTAATTAATGTCATACCTTTATTATCTAAGCTATTTCGTTTATGGACAGTTTGATAATATTTATTAATTTTATCAGAGTTAATATGAGCAGAAACAGCAGCAGGATCTGCAAAGAAATTTAAAGAGTTTGATTTTACATCAAATCCCGGTAGACCGAAAAGTAAATTTGCTAATAAAAACGCTGTTTCACCCATTCCACGCGCTGAAAATGTTGCGAGAGGAACAAGATTTGGATTAGTTGTTGTCCCACCAGCAGCAGAAATACCATACAGATAACTAGTATTCGTCGTACTATCTTTCGCTGCAATAAAACTTTGCTTTTTACCAAATACATCTAAACCTGTTGCAGTAGTAATCGTTGCATTTTTCGGATCAAATACTTCAGCAGCAGCATCAAATGATTTTACTACTTCCCCAGAATTAGCATCAACAAAATAATGGAAATAACCAGGAGCTGGTACTGAGGTTGATAATTTAACTAAATACGTTAAACGATATTTAGATCCTTGCGGTAAAAGCGTTAACTGTGTGTCAATACCGTCATATTTATTTACTGTACCAATTTGTGATTCTACGCCTTCTTTAGCAATCTCAACTGCGTCATCCTCTGTAATTGAAGCCTCAGTGTGAATAATTGAACGACTTAAATTTTGTGTTACATTACCAATCGAAGCGTAAACATTGTTGTTTGCATCTAGGGCTACAGTTTGTCCAGAACCATAAATAGGAATTCCTTTATATTGCTCAACTGTGCGTACATGAGATGTATTTGTTGCACTATCAGTGATACTGTCAATTACTTTAAATTGGTTAATAGGTAGAGATTTTGTAAAGTTTGTAACTTGAGATTGAAGATAAGCGACCGCCGCGTCTTCAGAACTTCCTTTCACTTGAGTTTCTTCTGCAAAAACTTTTGGTGCTGCTGTTGGAATAACGCCTCCAGCCAATAATGATAATGCTAGTACAGCCGGAATAGCTGCCTTTTTACTCATTTTCTTTTGTTTCTTCTTTTTCAATCCAATCACCTCTTAGGTTTAATGTTGTAAAGCTCAATCTCATTATTTAAAAAATTCAGATAAAACGCAATATAAGGTTGTCGGGTTCTTAATCTCAAGATAAATAGACATTTTTCTGCGGTTTAGCAAAAAAATGACAAAAAACTACAAACTTTACACTGTAAAATAACCCGGTTTCAATTTTCTGATAATTAAGACATAATGAAAATCAGAGTTTGGTTTCGAAAGAGGTGAAAATCAGAATGAAAACTTCATTACGTAGAATACTGATTTTTCCTTGTTTATGTAGCATCTCATTTTATTTAGGATCAGAACTAGTTGGAAAAACTGAAGCTTCATTTTCTAGCACTTTTCATTTAGATAATGTAGAGATATCGGCAGCTTATGTTTTTCCAGCTACTATAAAAAGCTTAGATAAAGATGCAGTTAAACTGAGGGATAATGCTTTTCAACAATATGACAAAATAATAAATACTTCATCAAAAGGTTCTATAGACGAGCTAACAGCAAGTTTAGAAAATATCTCACTAAGTGAAGATGAGTTGAATACCAATTTAGAATCTTTATCTTCTATAAAAGAAGTGATGCTAAAGTATTACAATCTTATGCCAGAAGATGAGCATTCTTATGACTATGTTCTTCAAGGGAATAAACAAGTCCAGAATACCTATAAAGAAGTAGAGTCTAAAATAGATTTTGAGAAAATAGCTTCTATTAAATTAAACATTAAGGAACAAATAATGGTTCTAGAAAACCAAGAAGCTAATACAGAAAACAGCAAGCAAAATAAAGAGGACTTAAAAAATCAAAAAACAACTGGTACAAACACAGTAGATTCAAAAGCAAAGGATGAGGTGACAGAAAATGAAAAACAAACTATCAAAAATAGTAATAAGTAGTTTCAGAGTATTGTTTACGTTAATTGTATGTATTCTTGCAATTTTTGTATTAATCTCTCGATTTTCGGAAAAAGATCCAACAGTAGCAGGCTATCAAATGAAAGCTGTATTATCTGGATCGATGGAGCCTACGTTTCATACTGGCTCGATAATTGGGATAAACATTAAACAAAATCCAGAGAACTATAAAGTTCAAGATATTATTACATTTCAAAAAGACAATAAGTTAATTACTCATAGAATTGTGACAGTAACAAAAAAAGGTGGACATGTTCTTTATAAAACAAAAGGTGACAACAATAATGCTGAAGACTTATGGACAGTTTCTTCGTCAGAGGTTGTTGGACAATATACTGGATTTACAATTCCTTATGTAGGATATGCTTTGAATTATGTATCTACAAAAATAGGTTCAGCTTTGCTACTGTTTGTTCCTGGTGTCCTACTATTTTTGTCTGCATTTATTTCAATCATTACTTCTATGAAACAATTAGAAGTAACGAAGCATTCTAAAACTGGATAATCTACTTATGTATTTTTAAAGTACATAGGAGTTTATATTTAATACATAATTATTTAGGAGGAAGAGAGATGAGCTTTTTTAAAACAATTAGTACAAGCGTAATGACTGCAAGTTTAGGTTTAGCTTTGATGGGTGGAGGAACGTTTGCATATTTTAGTGACAGCGTAAAAACGCAAAATACGTTTGCAGCTGGTACGGTAGATTTAGCTGTAAATCCTAAAACGGTTGTTAATATTGGCAACTTAAAGCCTGGTGATACAATCTACCGTGAGTTCAATTTAGAGAATACAGGGTCATTAGATATTAATAAAGTTTTATTAGGTACAAAGTATCAAGTAACTGATGCAGGTAAGAACGATACAGATGATTTTGCTAAACATATTAAGGTTACAATGATGTACAATCAAAGTAGTGCATATACTCCAATCGTTGAAACTACTCTAGCAGATTTAAAAGATCAAACTCCAGATTTAACAGCGATTCAACAGTTTATTGGAAGTACTGATAATAACCCATCAAACCCTGTTCCAGATGGAATTCCTGCTGATGATGGTAAAGGTTTAGGAAATAATAAGGAAAAATTATTCGTTTACTTTGAATTTGTAGATAATGGGCAAGACCAAAACCAATTCCAAGGCGACAAATTAAATGTTGAATGGACATTCAATGCACAAACAGGCGGCGGAACAGACTTCTTAGATACTGACCCAGATAGCAACTAATCCTCAGAAGAAGACTTGGTTATATCTTTTGAAGATATCAAAAACTATAACAGTCTTATAAAGTTAATTGTGATATATACCTAAAAAAAGTATCTTTTACATAAAGGCAAACGTATATGAGTGCATATGTATTTAGAGTATATAAGGTTAAGACCATGAACAAACTAGTCTGTTCATGGTTTTCTTGTTTTCTGGTACTTTTTTCCTAGTGAAATAAAAAATTAGTGATAAAACACTAGTGCATTTATTGTTTTTTCATTAAAAAAAACTTAATAAATTATGTAAATAGAACTATTAAAACTAGGTAAATATGTTATATATTTAATATAAATTTTAGGATAGGGGGAGCATTCAATGATCGAAGGAGAAGTTATAAAATTTTATCGTACAAAAGCCGGACTAACACAAGAAGAACTAGGAAAAGGAATATGCTCTTCCAAGCACGTAGGGAAAATTGAGCGGGGAACTACATCTTATTCATCTGAGATTATTACCCTATTTTCTGAGCGATTACATATTGATATTAGAAAAGAAATTGCTAACTTTGAAAAGCTTGAAAAGAAACTACAAAATTGGCATACAGCAATTATTAAACTTAGAATGAAGGAAGTTGAATCATATAAAAATGAGCTGGAAGAAAGCCCCTTTATTAATTCATCAAGATATGATGCGCTATATCAATTACTTCTAGCAAGATATTATCTCTTACACAACGATTTTAAGAAAACTATTACGATTATTCAAAGTTTACAAAGAAACTATAAGGACCTACCTCCTTTTGAAAGAAATCTCCTTTTGCACGTAATAGGAAATTATTATTTAGGTAATTATAATAACTCAAGTACAGAGAACCACCATAAAGCAATACAAACTTTAAAGAAGATAGATATTAATGAGTACGGCAATCCTGAGTACTACTATCACTTAGCAATGGCCTATGCATGGACTGATTCTAAGGTTATGGCATATGTATATGCAGAAAAAGCACTTAATCATTTTAAAGAAACAAGTAACTATTTACGCGCAATAAATGCTGAATCAGTTATGCTTTTACAAGCAAGCACTGATGTACATATAGATTTTAAAAAATTAAAACAATCTTATAAAAACTTAATCCATGACAGTGAAGCTCTTAATGCACCAGATAAAACGGGGATGTTGTTAAATAACTTTGCATTGGAATATTATAAAAGAAAAGAGTATGAAAAAGCGCAAAAATATTATAAAGCAGCATTACAGTTGGAGAAAAAGCCTTCTGTCATCTATCTCCAACGACTGAATAATTATCTTAAAAGTTCATTTGAAGGCAAATTAATGCGAAAATCTGCCTTATTGAATAGTGCTCAAAAGGGACTAACGATTGCAGAGGATCTAAAAAATCAACACTATCAAGTACTTTTTACATTACTAATCTATTCCATTGAAAATAAAACGAAAGAATCTCTTGAGTACACAGAAAAGACAGCATTTCCTTATTTTAAATCACGTAATCATACTGTTCTAATGAAACGATATGGTAAGCAGTTGTATGATTATTATGTAAAAGAAAAAGAGTTTGAGAAGGCAGTTGAAATGTCTAACTACTTAATGGGTACAGTTAAACTAGATAACTAAAGGACTGTTAATGGACAGTTCTTTTATTTCACATTAAGAAAGGGTCAATAGTTAGAAGCCAATGTATAAGTGCAACTATGCTTCTGTCTTCGCCTTTAGAGCTCGCCGATCGGCGAGTTTTTGTATTTCAGCCAAATAATAATTAAAAAATTAATAGAATAGTGCATTACATTCTCAATAAAAAACATATATTTATACAAACTCATTCTTTAAAAAAATAAGAGCTTTATATTGGAATATTTAACGTAATGGGGGTGAATGGACATAACTAAGGATGTATTTGATCATAATTTTGTGATAAATGCAGGAAATATTCCCTCAATACAAGCAGGTACATATGCAACTCGTCCAGATAGTCCTGAAACAGGAAGTATCTATTTAGATACAAAACATCGCATTTTTTATCGATATAATGGTTCTAAATGGGAAGCGCTAATCACAAATGTTAATTTGGGAGGTGGAGGCTGGGCTGCTCCATCAACTCCTTTAAAAACTACGAATCAGTTATTTTTCGCCGTGTCTGACGGTTTTAGGAAAATATATACTAATCGTGATGGAATTGAGGAATATGGATTAACAACGATTAAATCACCAGATGAGGTTTCCTATATTAATTTGTTTATTAATGGAATGCTTCAGCCAATCGTAAATTATAAAATTGAACAAAGTAGGTTGACGCTTCTTACAGAAGATGTTCCTTTAAAGGGTACAATTATCATCATCCAATTTATCTCTTTATTTTTATGACGACTACTTATTGAGCAAAATCAAAAAAAGTTCCATCTAGGAACTTTTTTTTTGAGCATTTTTAAGTTGAAACAGTAATATCGGAAGTAGGTGCAAAACTTACTATTTCTAACACAATTGGAGTGTCAGCTAAAATTCCGTCTCCTCCAGCAGGTACAGTGATCGCTAATGAACCAACGCCTGTTGCACCAGGAGTGTATGCTGAAATGCCACTCATTTGTAGAACGCCGTTAATATAGACATTAAAGTAACTATTATTTGTAGGTAATGTTGGTAGTGTAGTAACTGCTGCACCAGTATCAGATAAAAAGCTAGCTGCATCAATTGTTAAAGTTGCACCAGCTGCAGTAGAAGTAGTTGTAACGTAGAAGAATCTTGAATCTGTAGGGACAGTTTCAATTGTTGAAGAAGCAGAAACGAGAATTTTCATTAGTTGAAGTGCCATTTGGATTTGCTCCTTTCTATTATGATTGACTCTTTTCGAAATGATTGTCGTTTATAACATGTCTTTTAAAACACACAGTAAATAAAGAAGTTGATTGAAAAAAATGTGGGGTTTCTGTAGGAGTATCAGAAAAAGTGAAACTTTAAGATGATAAGCCAACTGCTCTATATTAAAAACATATAGGAGCGTAATCAACTAGTCATCTTCTTAAAGAGCAACAAGATTTACGAAAACAGTCTTAATTATGAAACTACAATATTAATTTTATGTTTGAAATGACAGAAATGTATGGGGGACAAACTATATTACAGAAATATTTTTAATCACGTTAAAATACATCGGCATTTCTACCCATGCAATAAAATGAAAAAAGATATTAAAATTAAAATATGATATGATTTGTACTAATTTCAAAGAATGGGGATAAATTATGATTCGAATTTTAATCGTTGATGACGACTCACATATTAGAGAATTGCTGAAAATGTATTTACAATCAGAAGGCTATACTACATTTGAAGCAGCTAATGGAGATGAAGCTTCTACATTACTCGAAAATCAACAAATAAATTTAGCGATTGTAGATGTAATGATGCCAGGTAAAGATGGGTACCAGCTTTGCGAAGAAATAAGAGAGTATTATGATTTTCCAGTCATATTATTAACTGCAAAAAGTGAGCTGTCGGATAAAGAAAAAGGATTTGCTGTTGGGACAGATGATTATTTAACAAAGCCTTTTGAACCAAAAGAAATACTCTTTAGGATTAAGGCGTTGTTAAGGCGATACAATATGATTAGCGCTCAAAAAATTAAGCTGAACGAGACTGTTATTGATCGAAAAAGCTACGAGGTTTACTGCAATGGAAAGTTACTAATGCTTCCAATGAAGGAATTTGAATTATTATCTCAATTGGCAAGTTATCCGGATCGAATATTTACACGGGATGAGCTAATCCAATTAATATGGGGTGCTGATTTTGAAGGCGATGATCGAACAATAAATGTTCATATAAAACGTTTGCGTGAAAGGTTTTCAATTTTAACAGATGACTTTAGTATAAAAACTGTTCGTGGTGTTGGATATAAATTGGAGGTCACTAAAAAGTGAAAACTTTATACATAAGAATTGTTCTTACAATCATCGTTGTTATGATCAGTAGCAGCTTATTGGCTTTCTTTTTTTCTAATGTGTATTACCACTATCAATTAAAGCCTTATAATGATAAAAAATTAACTAAAATGGCTCTAGATATCGGTGCTTTTTATGAAGAAAATAACGAAATTAAGCTTAGTAACTATTTAAAGAGTGTTAGTAAATTAGGATATCAAATTTTAGTGGTGGATGAAAAAGGAGATAAATCCTTTTATGGAGGTTCTTTTAGAAATAAAAAACTAGGCCATAATGTTATTGATTCTGTCTTAAACGGAAAGGTTTATCACGGTATTGCTGAATTTCCAACATCATTATTTGTAACTGGTTTTTTTGACAACACTTTGAGTAATACAATTGGTGTTCCGATCAAGTCAGGGAATAATCAGCTGGCACTTTTTATGCGACCAAATGTACAGCTTCAATTTGGTGAATTGCGTATTCTTTTTTCGATTCTCCTATTACTGACAATCGTATTAAGTATCATATTTGTTTTAGTTAGTACAAGGTATATTGTCAAACCAATCATTAAATTAACTGAAGCAACTAAGAGGATTGCAGAGGGAAAATATAATGTTAAATTGCAAATTAACCGCCAAGACGAAATAGGAAAACTTGCAAATAACTTTTCACACATGTCGCAAAAATTGGGACAAATTGAGGCAATGCGCCAGGAATTTGTTTCGAATGTTTCTCATGAAATTCAATCTCCACTTGCATCAATTCAAGGTTTTTCGCAATCACTTCAAACTAAAAGCTTAACTGAAGATCAGAGAAATCATTACTTATCGATAATAGAAGAAGAAAGTAGAAGAATGTCCGTATTAAGTAAACAATTATTAACGTTAGCTGCATTAGATAAGGAAGAAAGTATTTTACAAAAAACAACTTTTGATGTTGCAGAACAAATTAAGCAGGTGGTTTTTACAACTGAATGGAGTTGGAGAAACAAGGATTTGGCTATTGATTTAGAATTACCACAAACTTTAGTCTTTGCTGATAAAAATTTACTGCATCAAGTTTGGACAAATTTAATGACAAATAGTATTAAATTTAGTCATGAAGGCGGATCAATCTCAATAAAGCTCAGTAGCAATGAAGAACATGTACAAATTGAATTTCAAGATACTGGAATAGGCATTTCTGAACATGATTTAAAACAAATATTTAATCGGTTTTTTATTGTTGATAAAGCAAGGACGCGAAAAGAATCTAGCAGCGGCTTAGGTTTAGCCATCGTAAAACAAATTATTGAATTGCATAATGGGCGAATTGAAGTAAGTAGTAAGGTTGGCGAAGGAACTAAATTTTATTTATCCATTCCGCATCATATTTCATAATTGTCATCGACTGTTCACCTGTTGTTCATCTAACATTCCTATACTTTAAATTACAAAGAGTAATTCTTTTTTTTAACACTCTTTAAAATTAAGTATATTAAAGGAGATGAATGACAGGTGTTTCTTGCATTAAGGGAATTTAAACACGCAAAATTACGTTTTTTATTAATTAGTCTAATCATGATCCTTATATCATTCCTAGTATTATTCGTTTCAGGATTAGCGAAAGGATTATCTTTTGATAATGCTTCTTCAATTGATAGCATGGCCTCAAACTATTTTGTTTTACAAAAGGAATCAGGTAAACAAATTAATCATTCAATGTTAACAGAAAGTCAAATAAATGAAGTTCAGAAACTTATTGGTGAGAAAAATTCAACTAATATTGGTGTTCAAATGACTACTTTTCTGAAGGATGGAACAGCTAAAAAAATTGATGCTACTTTATTTGGAATTGATGTGAATGGATTAGCTGCTCCTAAAGTAATTGAAGGGAAAATGATTAATAATACAACAACGAATGAAGTTGTTGGAGATATTTCCTTGAAAGAAAAAGGAATCAAACTTGGTGATCATATTTCAGATCAAATCTCGGGTAAAGAGTTTAAACTTGTAGGATTTACAGAGAACCAGTCATATAGTCATGCACCGGTTATTCATATGAATGATAAAGAATGGTCAATGGTCAATAGTAAGAAATCAATTAATACAATCGCTTTGAAAACAAATGAAAGCATGGCAAAAAAAGTAAATGAAAAAGTCTCAGGAATAGAAGTAATTAATAAAAAACAAACATTAAAAGGAATACCTGGTTATAAAGAAGAACAGGGATCATTACTAATGATGATTGTATTTCTATTCTTTATTGGAGCATTTGTATTAGCAGTCTTTTTCTATATCATTACAATTCAAAAAATTAATCAATTTGGAGTGCTAAAAGCTATTGGTTCTAAAACTAGTTATTTAGCGAAAAACATCATTTTTCAAGTTTTAGCCCTTACACTTTTGAGCTTAATCATTAGCATTTCAATAACATTTGGATTATCAAAAATATTACCAGCTGGCTTACCTTTTGTATTTGATGCTCAATTAATTATAGGAAGTTCTTTATTATTTCTATTTGTTGCAATTGTCGGCTCATTAATTTCTTTATTAAAAGTAGTAAAAATAGACGCGATTGAAGCAATAGGGAGGGCTTTTTAATGAGTAATAAATTAGTGCTAGATAATATTAGCAAAATATACAATGACGGAGATTCGTCAGCAACAACTGTATTAGATCAAGTTTCCATTCAAGTAAAAGCTGGGGAACTAGTAGCAGTCGTAGGTCCGTCAGGCTCTGGTAAAAGTACTTTCCTTTCAATTGCGGGAGCATTACTATCCCCGACTAATGGAAGAATTTTAATAGATGATATTGAAATTAGCAAACTCCCTGCAAACAAGCTGAATGAATTTAGACTTTCAAAAATCGGATTCATTTTTCAAATGTCTAATTTAATCCCTTACTTAACAGTTAAAGATCAGCTATTATTAATTGCTGAGTTAGCCGGCATAAAAAATAAAATTGCAGAAAAGAAAGCTAATGAATTACTTGATCAATTAGGATTATCAAAAAGGATGAGGAATTATCCAGAAAATTTATCAGGTGGAGAAAGACAACGAGTAGCAATTGCAAGAGCACTAATGAATGATCCAGAAGTGATTTTTGCGGATGAGCCAACTGCTAGCCTCGATTCTGAAAGAGGAAGAGCAGTAGTAGAAATGCTTTCTAAAGAAGTTAAGCAAAGACAAAAAGCTGCGATCATGGTAACCCACGATAAAAGAATGCTAGATTTATGTGACCGTGTTGTTTTTATTGAAAATGGCAAACTAACTGAACAGATTTAAAATCAAGCTAAAAAGATAACAACAGTTTATCAACAAAAATAGCCGCTATATCAATAAAAGTAATTATTTTATCAACAAAAAATCCCACTTTATCAACAAAGTTCACAGCTTTATCAATAAAGTTCACTTAATGTTCGTGTATATCTATTTTGACTGTATAAAATTTGCTGCAAAAAGAACCCGTTCGTCTTGAACGGGTTCTTCTATCATAAATGGAATCGATCTAAAAGATTCGTCTTAGCAAGGTCGATCACGTCATTAGCGTGACCATTTAATACGGCTTTTAACGTCCAGAGAGTAAAGCCATGAGCTTGCTCGATACTTACTTTAGGAGGCATTGCTAATTCTTGGCGGTTTACTAATACATCAATTAATGCAGGTCCATTATGCTCAAATGCATGGTTTAGAGCGGATTCTAAATCAGCAGGGTCTTCTACACGAATGCCTTTCATTCCCACGGCTTCTGCAAGTGAGGCAAAGTTAGGATTTTCTAAAGTTGTTCCAGTTTCTAAGTAACCAGCAGCTTTCATTTCTAATTCTACAAAACTTAAAGCACTATTATTAAATACAACTATTTTTACAGGTAATTTATGCTGGTGTATTGTTAATAAATCGCCCATCAACATGGACAGCCCGCCATCTCCACATAAAGCGACTACTTGGCGATTAGATTGTGATACTTGGGCACCAATTGCTTGAGGCATCGCATTGGCCATTGTGCCGTGGTTAAATGATCCAAGTAATCTTCTTTTTCCATTCATTTGTAAATATCTTGCAGACCATAATGTAGGAGTACCGACATCGCATGTAAAAATCGTGTCTTCATTTGCAAGGTCACTTACCATCTTAGTTAAATATTGAGGGTGAATCGGTGTACGACCTGGATTTCCTACAGCAAATTTATCTAAATCTTCACGTACATTTTTGTATGCTGAGACATATTTTTCTAAGTGACTTGAATCTTTCACATCTGTTAATAGAGGTAATAGCTGACTAATCGTTTCTTTTACATCCCCACATAACCCATAAGTGAGGGCAGCTCGTCGACCTAAATGCTCTGCTCGAATATCAACTTGTAAGATGACAGTATCATCGGGATAAAATTGACGGTAAGGAAAATCGGTGCCAAGCATTAATAAGACATCACAGTCCATAATAGCGTGGTATCCTGATGAGTAACCAATTAACCCAGTTAACCCGGCATTATATGGATTATCATATTCTAAGAATTCTTTACCTCTAAGTGCAATAACCATTGGAGATTTTAATTTTTCGCAAAGGAGCATTAAATGAGAATGTGCACCTTCACAGCCTGCTCCACAAAGTAACGTAACTTTTTTCCCATCATTTAGATATCCAGCAAGTTTCTCTAACTCAGGTTTAGAAGGACTAATCAATGGATTAGTAACATGAATAACTTGTTCTGGAACAGTTTGTCGATCTTCTAGCGCAGCAATGTCACCTGGTAACACAAGTACAGATACACCTTTTCTTGCAATAGCATGCTGCATTGCAATCGTTGCTAGACGAGGCATTTGTTCTGCTCTATATACCGTTTCACAAAAATGGCTGCAATCTTTAAATAGTTGCTCAGGACGAGTTTGTTGAAAATACTCACTTCCAATTTCAATACTTGGAATTTGAGCAGCAATAGCTAGAACAGGAATCCGGCTTCGATGACAATCGTATAATCCGTTAATTAAATGAAGATTTCCAGGACCGCTGCTTCCCGCACAAACCGCGATACTTCCACTCAAAAGTGAATCTGAACCCGCAGCAAACGCCGCAACCTCCTCATGGCGAACGCCAATCCATTCAATTCTTTCAGAGCTTTTAATTGAATCCAAAACCGCATTTAAAGAATCGCCAACGATCCCATAAATTCTAGTAACTCCTGCCTGAATCAATGAATCAATCAGTAAATCAGCAATAGTTTTCCGCATCGTAATCTCCTTCTTAGTTCATCATTATGTAATTACTACAATCTATTAAGCCTTAGGCTACAGATAAACTTATGTTTTGCAGGAACACAATATGTTATACCAAAAAAAGGAAGGAAAAGCAGAAGGTCTTAAGAATTATTACTTTAAAGCCTTTTAAAATGAATCTCTCTAAATTTGTCGAAGGATTCTATCTTGAAACTTACGTTAACGTAAGATTTATAATCTAGCTAGAAGGGGGAAGAGATGGTGAAGCTTTATTCGATTCGGGAGATGACTAATGAATTTAATACAACACATAGAACCCTTAGATATTATGAGGAAATAGGATTATTACACCCGACGTATTCTGAAAGTGGTAGAAGAAAATATTCTCCAAAAGATCGTACACGTCTTTTTTTAATTCAAAGGGGGAAGAATTTAGGTTTTAATTTACAAGAAATAAAAGAAATGATTGATTTATTTATGGTAGATCGAACAGGTGAAAAACAATTACAAAAAACAATTGAGTATGGGAATCAAAAAATTAGTGAAGTAGATAAGAAAATTAATGATTTGATCCTATTAAAAGAAGAGATTATTAGAATGAAGAACGAGCTTGAGCGAAAATTTTTAGAGATTAAGTAATATTGCTAAAGAATAGTAGGAGGGAGAACCTATGAATTTTTATAAAGAAGACCTTAATCTACAAATGATATTAAGTAAATATTTTAAAGAAGATTTTTTTGTATGGGCAAGTAAAGAATTAGAAGAGTTTGGAGAGCTTTGTGCGAATGAAATTGATCAGCGTGCAACTCATACGGACAGAGAAGGTCAACCTCGACTAATTAAATATGATGCTTATGGTAATGATATTTCGCATGTTTGGGTAAATGAGGGGTATAAGCAAACCGTAAAGGATACTTATAATAGAGGAATTGTGAGCTATCTTTATAAAACAATTCCAGAACTCGGCATTAAAGGAAATTATATTTATTCCTATGCGCAAGGCTACTTATTATCACAGACTGAGGCTGGCTTTTATTGTCCGGTTACGTTATCTATGGCTGCCACGTTTTTAGTAGAACGATATGCGGATGTAGCACTAAAAGAAAAGTATCTCCCTCATTTATTATCGACTGGTGAAACAGAATTATATGAAGGAGCAACTTTTTTAACTGAGAGACAAGGTGGTTCTGATGTAGGAGCCAATGTAGTTAAAGCAATTAAAGAAGGAGATTACTATCGCATTTACGGTGAGAAATATTTTGCTAGTAATGCAGGCCAGTGCGGAATAACAACGATATTAGCAAGAATCGAGGGTGCGCCTTCTGGAAGTAAAGGCTTAAGCTTATTTTTAGTTCCTTGGAAGAATGATGATGGCACAAATAATGGATTTACGATTCGTCGTTTAAAAGATAAGCTCGGTGTCAGAGCGGTTCCATCGGGAGAAATTGAGTTTGACGGGGCAAAAGCTTTTCTAATTGGCGATCCATCAAAAGGAATTAACTATATGATGGAAGCATTGAACTTATCAAGAATATGTAATGCAGTAGCTTCTATTGGAATTATGAGAAGGGCTTTTCTAGAAGCGAAAAAATATGCTGAAAATAGACCTGCATTTGGACAATTACTAACAAATTTTCCAATGATTCAAGAGACATTAGCAAAACTTGCATCAATTCAAGAAGTACAAACAAGTGCAGTGTTTAATTTAGTCGCCTTATACGATCGGGTGATCGGCAAAGAAAATGGAACAAATGAAGAACAAGCACTAGTCAGACTTTTAATTGCTATTTTAAAAATGCGTACAGCTGAAGAAGCAATTCATTATTCTCACGAAGCAATTGAAATGCATGGAGGAAATGGCTATATTGAAGATTTCGTTACACCTCGCCTTTTAAGAGATGCTCAAGTACTTACCGTTTGGGAAGGAACGGCCAATATATTAGGGTTAGAGATTTTAAGACTGTTTAAAAAGATGAATGTTTATCCAATTTTTAAAGCATTTATTGAAGAAAAACTAATTGATGTACCGAAAAGTTTAGTTGAAGAAAGTATAATCGTAAAGAAAAAGCTTGATGAATTAAATGAAATTGTTAATTATGTTTATACTTTAGATGTTAATACACAAACATACTACGCTAAAAAAATAGCAAATAAAATGGCTGATTTAGTTGAAGTCGTTACTGCAATTGAAGATGCGAAAGAACATATTCGAAAAGAGTACATTGCCAAAGTGATGATTCATGAACGTTATTTTAAAGATGAAATAAATAAAGAACAAATTCATTTAAAATATTATGATGAAATCGTTGATCATAAGGTTTCGATCAATAAATGATTGTCGCTACTGCTGATTAAGATAGTAAGGATATTTGTTCCTACTATCTTTTTTTGCTTTTGTGGAAACGAAAATTCTAGGTTAGGCCTAGGGTTTCAAAAAGCTAACAGCGTGGTATTAAAAAAATTCCCCCGAGGTGCTAAACTATTTTTGGTTCACCACCAAAATAGCATCATACGGAGGAATTTGTATGTCAAAAGAAGTTTTGCACATACAACACACCTTAATCAGCTACAGACATATTTCCTCATCATCATAATTCGGCGCGGAAAGGCCATTATGAACGAAATCAACCGGTTTATGCACAAAAGTCACCTATTTATGCACAAATAGATGATGTCAGGAGAACATTTCAGTAGCCATTTATGGTTTGGTCAGTAACAAAGGCTTTCAGCCGCAGAGCAACCCACCCGTTATCACGGTTGGTTATGTGTTGTAAACAGCAATTAAAAGTTATACTGTCCGTTTCATCGAAATAAAAAAGCAGACTGGCTTCTACATTTAAAGAAAACCTGTCTGCTTAATTTGGATCATGCCTACCATAATGTAGGTTTTACGACCATAAACAATAGCATTATCATCAAAAGTACGATGTAAATCCAAATAGAACGGCGAAGTAAATAAATCAATCTGCTCTGGTCTTGGTCTGGTTGGCTAAATTTCCTAATTGTAGGCGAGAAGGCTCTAGCAAGAAAGAATAGTGAGCTCACCAGAAGAAGAATCGTCATGACAATCCAAGATGTCTTCCATGACCATGAGCCTACCATTACCAACAATACTCCTGACAAAACAAGTACATGCCCGGCATGCTTAGCCAATCTGACTGCAAAGCGGAACACATCTAGAAAGCCCTGTTGTATCGCGGACTCTGAAGTACGCAACTTTTTGAGTAAAGGGATCAATACAAAAAAAGGACCGATTGATAAGATTACACTAAAAATATGTATATAAAGAAGTATTCGATATAGCATATCTATCAATATATCCGATCAATCTTGGATGAGGCGAAACTCATGAACCCATACCCTCATTTTTGGCAGCCAAGGCATACCAGGGTGGATTGACAGGATTGATTGCTTATACTCTTCTACATTCGTATAGCCCTCCTGTTTAGCATGCTCATCTGTTAATTCACCAAGGGATTGCGAATAAACCTTTTCAACAACATAACCTTGATCTTGAAGGTTCATCACTTCCCCAACATCTGCATATCTCCCGTTTCGGCGAGTAGCTGTTTTTTGTCCATTCAGCACTTTTTCGATATCTTCCTGAAGTGTGATTAGGCGTTCAATTGTACATGTTTTTGGCGGTAAAGCGTTAGTTTCATTTTGATTTGTCATCTGCTGTAATCTTCCTTTTCCATTTCAATTTTCAACCACTAGTACATCTTATCATATAGCTTTCTACAAACACTAAATAACTCGTAAAAATTTTCTAAAAATGAGGTTGTATGAAAGTTGCGCTGTTGTTATATAGCGTGTGTGTCCTATCTATTTTTTCAACATATTAATCCTGTAATTCTGTGAAACAGTAGTTGTTTCAAAATGAGTAAACGAAAAATATATAGATAAAATAAGCAGCAGGCTAGAAATGATAATGATTGGAAAGAATGATGATAGTAGCTTCGGGAATCGCTCGTTTAAGAACATAGTAGAACAAAATATTACTGAACAAGTTAATAATAATAAACAAATTAATAATAAAGATTTTGCCTCGGTGATCGAAAGCATAACGACAATCATACTTCCCATCATACCAGCCATCATGCCAGTAAAGATTCCTTCAAGCAGTGCAAGAAAGTGTAATTTCCACCCAATAAATAATCCAATTAGTGCAGAGACGCCCATAGAAATAAGTAATGAAATGAAAAATTGTTGCTGATTTGAAAGTGTAATTAGTACACCTAGAGTTAAACCATTCGTCATACTAATCATCATCATATACATCATTTGATGCATTTGGTCATTTTTAGTTGGTTTTAATTGGATTGAAATGAACGTTATAAACAGCATTACACTAATGCATACCCAACTGGTGAGCATTTATGATACCCCCTAATTATTCGATTTATATCATCATATGGACAACTAAAACTAAATAGAATAAAAAATTGACACCTATACCCCCTATGAGTATATAATAATGGTGAGGTGATAAAATGGAAAATTGCCATGATGATCAAATGGTCCCAAGAAGTGAAGAAGAAATAAATGATTTAATGAAGCGTCTTCGTAGAATAGAGGGGCAAGTAAGAGGGATTCAAAAAATGGTCGAAGAGGACCGTTATTGCATAGATATATTAACGCAAATTATGGCAGTTGAAGCTGCTATGAAAAAAGTAAGCTTCTCTTTAATTGAGAGACATGCGAATCATTGTATGGTTAAGGCAGTCAAGGAAAATAATGGTGAAGCATCGGTAACTGAATTAATGGAGGTAATTAAAAGGTACGTAAAATAAAGGGGTTGATTTAGATGAATGATGCAAAGCAGTTGACCCTTGGTATTGAAGGGATGACCTGCGCCGCATGTGCAACCCGAATCGAAAAAAGTTTAAATCGAATGGAAGGCTTAAAAGCGAATGTAAATCTTGCTTTAGAAAAAGCTACTATTATATATGAAAAAGGACAATATCAAACTTCTGATTTAATAGATAAAATCCATACGATTGGTTACGAGGTTGCTGTTGAAAAGACAACATTAAATATTACAGGAATGACGTGTGCTGCATGTTCAGCTCGAATCGAAAAAGTGATCGGGAAAATGGATGGAGTTGTTCAAATCAACGTCAATCTAGCTATGAATATCGCAACTATTTCATATTTACCGGAAGTGCGAACGGTTCAATCGATTATTGATAAAATTAGTCACATCGGTTATGAGGCAGTTATAAAAGCAGAAGATGAGGTTAAGGAAAACGACACGACACGAAACAAGCAGCTTCAATTGATTGTTTCGATCATACTTTCCCTTCCACTATTGTACTCTATGGTTTCCCATCTTCCTTTTAGTACGGATATTTGGATGCCACATTTATTAATGAATCCATGGTTCCAATTACTGTTTGCAACACCTGTTCAGTTTATAATTGGTTGGCATTTTTACGTTGGTGCATTTAAGGCAATTCGAAATTATAGTGCAAATATGGATGTACTCGTTGTACTAGGAACTTCGGCTGCTTATTTTTATAGTTTAGTTGAGTCGATTAAAACATTGACGAATAGTTCGTATATGCCACATCTTTATTTTGAGACAAGTGCAGTTTTAATCACATTAGTCTTGCTTGGAAAATATTTTGAGCATATCGCTAAAGGGAAAACTACTGAAGCAATTTCTAAACTAATGGAATTACAAGCAAAGGAAGCGACAGTTTTAGAAAATGGTAAAGAGATATTCGTACCACTTGAAGCTGTAAAAGTTGGAGATTTACTTTTAGTGAAACCGGGAGAGAAAATTCCTGTCGATGGTGTCATAGTATCAGGAGTATCTACAGTCGATGAATCAATGATTACTGGAGAGTCTTTACCGGTTGATAAAAAGGCTGAAGACAATGTAGTCGGAGCAACAGTTAATGGAAATGGTATTTTAACAATACGAGCTGAAAAGGTTGGTAAGGACACTGCATTAGCCAATATTGTGAAAATAGTTGAAGAAGCACAAGGTTCGAAAGCGCCAATTCAAAGACTTGCCGATCGAATTTCGAATCTATTTGTTCCAATTGTAATTGGGATTGCGATCTTAACATTTATAATTTGGTTTTTCGTAGTAGATCCGCAAAATTTACCAAAATCAATAGAAGTAGCTATAGCTGTTTTAGTTATTGCATGTCCTTGTGCACTAGGTCTTGCTACTCCGACTTCGATTATGGTTGGAAGTGGAAAAGGCGCAGAAAACGGTATTTTATACAAAGGCGGAGAATATTTAGAAACTACTCAAAAAATAAATGCAATCATTCTTGATAAAACAGGAACGATTACAAAAGGAAAGCCAGAAGTAACAGATTTTATTAATTTAAATCAACGAGAAGATTTGTTAAGACTCGTTGCGAGTGTAGAGAAAATGTCAGAGCATCCTTTAGCACAGGCAATTGTACAATATGCTCTTAAACAAGAGGTTCAGTTGACTGACCTTACTGAGTTTATTGCCATACCTGGATATGGGGTCGAAGCAATGATTGGAGATAAAAAGATTTATATCGGAACTCGAAAATTAATGAATGAGAAGAATATTGACTTTTCTCCTGTTGATGAACAATTGATCGCATTTGAATCTGCGGGAAAAACAGGCATGTTAGTAGCAATTAACGAGAGACTAGAAGGAATGATTGCTGTCGCCGATACAATTAAAGAATCTTCAAGAAATGCAATAAAAGCATTAAAGGATTTAAAAATAGAAGTATTTATGGTGACCGGTGATAATAAGCACACAGCAAATGCGATTGCTAAGCAAGTTGGTATTGAAAACGTATTTGCTGAAGTTTTACCTGAGAAAAAGGCAGATATTGTAGCTAATTTACAAAAACATGGGAAAATTGTTGCAATGGTAGGTGACGGAATTAATGATGCTCCGGCTCTAGCAAAAGCTGACATTGGTATGGCAATTGGTACTGGTGCAGATGTAGCAATTGAAACAGCGGATGTCACATTAGTAGGTGGCGATTTATCGCATATCCCAAAAGCAATCGCATTAAGTAAGAAGACAATGAATAATATTCGCCAAAATTTATTTTGGGCATTATTTTATAACAGTTTAGGTATTCCGATTGCAGCATTAGGGCTATTACAGCCTTGGATAGCAGGTGCCGCTATGGCATTCAGTTCTGTATCGGTAGTCTTAAACGCATTAAGATTAAAACGCATAAAAATTTAGGAGGAATTTTAGTAATGGAAACAATTTTAAAAGTAGATGGTATGACATGTGGACACTGCAAGGCTGCAGTTATGAAAGCAGTAGAAGGTGTGTCTGGTACAAATAATATAATCGTAAGTTTGGAAAATAAAGAAGTAACATTCAACTATTCAAACTCTGAAACAGTTGAAAAAGTAAAAGAAGCTATTGAGGACCAAGGTTACGATATTATCTAATAGTAGAAAGTGTAATAAAAAAGCAGGAAACTTTTACAGGTTTCCTGCTTTTTTTCTTATAAAATATTCGGTTTAATGTCGACTAGATTACTATTTGGATTTTTTAAATCATCTGTTTTACTAGCTTCATTAAGTGATAAGTTTTTAGTTTCAGGTGCCCATGCAATTGATACTAATGTTCCAACAACTAAAACTCCTGTTAATGCTAGCATTGTATTACCTAAACCAAAATGTGAAAGACCTAATGGTAATAGGAATGTACTGATTGCTGATCCAAGTCGGCTAATTGCAGTAGAAAGTCCGACCCCTGATGATCTCACTTCGGTAGGGAAACTTTCAGCTGGAAAAACTCCGACAAGATTACTTACGGCTGACAAGATTAATGTGAACACTGCAAAACAGATAATCATTAATGTTGTTGCACTACTTGGTGAGACGCTTAATACGAATAAAGACACTACAAGAATAATGAATGAACTGATTAAGAAGCCTCTACGAGAGAAAATGATTGTAAACCAGATACCTATAACTGCTCCGATAATTAAAATTATGTTTAATAAGAAATCTGTTCCAAAGCCTTCCTTTAAGCCCATAATACTTAATATATTTGGTAGGAAAGTATAGATTGCAAAATAAGGCATTACTAAACATGCAAAGAAAAGACTATTAAATGCTGTTCTTTTTCTATATTTTTTATTAAATAAAACAGAAAAGCTACTATCTTCTTTTGATGGTGTTTCATTATCTAACACAATATTTTTACCAACATACTTTTTTGCTATTTCTCTTGCTTCATCAATACGGCCTTTGTTAATTAACCATCTTGGTGATTCTGGCGTTCCAATTCGTAGGAATAAAATGATTACTGATGGAATTGTCGAAGAAGCTAACATCCAGCGCCAAGCATCTGGGCCAATATGTTGCAACCATAGTCCAACGAATGTTGAAACAACATAACCAATTGTCCAAATTACACTAAATGATCCTAGTAATACTCCACGATGCTTTTTTGGTGCGAACTCTGCTAACATTGTATGACCAACGCTATAGTCTCCACCAATTCCGATCCCAATTAATAGTCGTAGAATAAATAACTGTAAAGGACTATCTACAAAAAATTGAAGTAATGAAGCGATTGTAATGAGTACAAAGCTTAAAACAAATATTTTTTGTCTACCGATAATATCTGATACCCATCCTAGAACTAAACTTCCTAAGAATAGCCCAATTAAAGCGGAGCTGCCGATTAATCCAAGCCAAAATGCATTAAGATGCATTTGGGGAGTAAGCAATGTCAGTGCGGTCCCTATTATTCCGAGAATATAACCGTCATTAAAATGTGCACCAAATGTAAGCCCTGCCATTTTAATGTGGAACTTATTAAGTGGCGCATCATCCATTTTTATCGTTTGGTTTACCTTCATCTCGTTTCCCCCTTAGTAATAGTAGTGTGACAATTTTTTCATAAAATACATTTAACTCTTTTATCGAAAAGCGAAAAATAAAATAAGAGCTGAAAATTTTATTTCTGTATTGGTAGCGTTTTCAGATAAAAAGAAAAAAAGTGAATGAACCAGAATTTAAGTTCATAATATGAACAACTTTTTTCATAATGTGAAATATATGATGAGTATAAAGTGTAATTCACAAAATTGTCAAACTTTTTTTGAGTATTTATTTTTATCGTAAGGACGATTAGATCGAACATGCTTGAATAGATAGGAACTAAACACAACATTTTAAATGCAAATAAAAAAGGAATCTGAATAGAACCATTCGGATTCCTTTTTAACAATCTCAGAAACATTACCATGCTAATTTACGATTAATCAAGATAATTTGTAACTTGTTGACAAGTAGAAATTAATAAATCAACTGATGATAACATTTTCTCTTTTGTAAAACGAAAACTTGGTCCACAAACACTTATGAACGCAACAAGATTTTGTGCTTTATCATAAACTGGTGCAGAAATACCGTTTTCATTTTCATCTAGTTCGCAAATCGAAGTGCCAAATCCCCTTTCTCGAACACTATTAAGTTCATTACGTAATTGCTCAGGGCTTGTAATCGTATAAGGAGTTAACTTTTCCAAAGGCTTTTCCAAAAATATATCTAATTCTTTTGGTGGAAGCTGGCTTAAAAGAATTTTTCCATTTGAAGTACAGTGTAAAGGTAGAAAAGCATTAACGTAATCTACAACTAACCTAACACTGTTTTCTGGATCAATTTGCTCAATTGTTAATGTTCCATTCTGTTTAGGAACACTTAAGAGAACAGTTTCCTGAATTTCTTCTTTTAATTTCTCCATACTTTTACTTGCGCGTCTTACAAGAGACCCGTATTGCGGAACTTTAGACGCAAGATGATTTACCGCATATCCAAGCTGGTAGCCCTTAGTTTTGGGGTCACGCTCAACAAATCCATGGTTCTCAAGAGTACCAATAAGTCGCCATGCCGTTGTTCGATTCATATCTGATATTTCAGCTAGATTCCCTATAGAGATAGGAATTTCACTATCAGCAACGATTTTTAATAATAAAAGTGCGCGATCTACTGCTTGTACTGATGAAAGGTCTTGCTTTGAACTTTTTTGGTTTTTTACATCGTTATTTATCTTCATGTTAAACATTATAGCTTAATTGCAAATTAAAAAAACAATAATAAATAAATTTCTAATAATTTCATTATTTGTTTGACACAGATAATTTTTCAGATTTATAATCTAGTTAAAGTTCTTATCGTGAACTTAGTTGTTCGGATTGTGAACAATGAAAAATTCTCAAACATTGACTTGTTCTATCTAGTTATCTATGAGGAAAGTTGAGTCGGGATTGAGATAAATCATTTTTTAATAGTAAATTTGTAAACCGTTTTCATTTTAAAAAGTTAAGAAAGCTCTTCATAAAAGGTGGTGATCTTCATTAGTGTCATTGAGAACAAGGAAATGCGAAAAGAAGTTGATTCTTTTGGAACTGTAGAAATATCAAATCAGTTCTTATATGGGGTTCAAACAGTTCGAGCAGTACAGAATCTTTCATTCTCTGGAAAAACTTTAAGTCAATATCCAAAGTATATTGAGTCACTTGCAATCGTTAAAAAAGCTGCTGCAATTACAAATATAGAAACAGGTGCAATAGATGAATCCATTGGTTCATTTATTTTACAAGCCTGTGATGAACTAATTTCCGGTAGACATTTTGACCAATTTCCTGTTGATATTCTCCATGGCGGTGGAGGAATTGGTACAAATATGAACATTAACGAAGTCATTGCAAATATAGCGAATGAATTAAACGGGGAAAGTCGAGGGACGTATTCACCTATTCATCCAACCGATGATGTGAATGCTTCTCAATCTACCTCTGACGTCTGTCATACCGCCATGAGACTTGCCATTATTAAAGAGTTTGAACAACTGAACTTAGTAGTAAGTGAAGTTCAAACTACAATCGAAAAAATGGTCGATTCATTTATAGAGATTACAACAATTTCAAGAACATGTTTGCAAGATGCGATGAGAATTCAATTAGGTGATTTTATTAGTGGATATGCCGCAATGTTATCTAGAAGGCAACAGTTACTTAAACAAAGTGTTATCGAGTTGAAGAAAGTAAACTTGGGTGGCACTGTAATTGGAACAGGAACTGGCGCATCGACAATGTATCAAGATTTGGTTATTCATAATCTTTCAAAAGTTGCTGGTTTTCAGCTTCAAAAGCGTGAAAATTTAATTGATGCTGCTCAAAACATAGATGATTTAGCAAATGTTTCAAATCAATTAACATTACTTGCAACCTGTCTAATCAAAATGGGGAAAGACTTGAGATTATTATCTTCTGGGCCGGAAGCTGGTTTTTCGGAAATTATTCTACCATCTGTAATGGCTGGTTCATCTTTCTTCCCAGGAAAAGTAAATCCTGTAATACCAGAAACATTGATCCAAAGCTGCTTCCAAGTTTTAGGCTGCGACAGAGTTGTACAGGCAGCTTTAGAGCATGGCGAATTAAATTTAAATATTTTTGAAGGTGTAGCTGGAGCAAATATTATAGATGCAATAAAGATGCTAGAAAAAGCACTCAACTTATTTAACGAGAAGTGTTTGGAAGGCATAAAAGTTAATAAAGAAAAATGTAAAGAATACGCAAATAGTTTAATTCCTTCTGTAGTTGAATTAAAGGAGAAGCATGGTTATTCGTTTGTTTCGAAATTAATGAAGGAAAAGGGTAAGAACGGCGTAAAGGAATTATTAAATGGAGGGGGACTTGAAAATGACTAAAGTAGAGAGTAAAAAACATTTTGAAGGTATCGAACAACCAAAATTAGAATGGGCAAAAGAATGGTTACAAGAAACAAAGAAACTATATATCAATGGTGAATGGGTAGATAGCAGTAGTGATGAAGAAATTGAATCGATTAATCCAGCAAACGGAAAAGTAATCGGAAAAATTCAAGGCGCTACAAAAGAAGATATTGATAAAGCGGTTGAGGCCGCGCGTGTTGCGTTTGATCATGGCCCATGGCGTAAAGTAACTCGTAAAGAAAGAGCAAAAATTCTACGTAAGATTAGTGAGCTTATGAAAGAACATCAAGCAGAACTAGCTACTTTAGAAGCATTGGATAACGGCAAACTATACACAGAAGCATATAATGACGACGTTCAGGAAGCATTAGAAATGTTCGAATATTATGCAGGCTGGACTGATAAATACTATGGTGAAAATAACCCGGTTGAAGGCGACTTTTTAAGTGTAACAACAAGAGATCCAATTGGTGTTTGTGGACAAATTGTACCATTTAACTTCCCGATTGACATGGCTGCATGGAAACTTGCTCCTGCTCTTGCAATGGGGAACACAGTAATCTTAAAGCCGTCTAGTACGACATCTTTTTCAGCTATTAGACTATTTGAAATTATTGACGAGGCTAATATTTTACCTCCGGGTGTTCTAAATCTAATACTAGGTAAAGGAAAAATTGGTTCACATATTTCTCGTCATATGGGCGTTGATAAAGTTTCCTTTACTGGAAGTACAGGTGTGGGAAAACAGCTTGTTCACGATTCGGCAGATTCTAATTTAAAACCAGTTACACTTGAGCTTGGTGGGAAGTCGCCAAACATTATCTTTAGTGACGCTCCAGATGTGGACGCTGCAATTGAACGTTCTTTCTATGGATTATTTACTCACAAAGGTGAGAAATGCTCTGCACCAACAAGATTATTTGTTCAACGTGATATTTATGAAAAAACAGTAAATCGTTTAGCAGATTATGCTAATAGTTATAAATTAGGTGACCAATTTGATCCGGAATCAAATCAAGGTGCGCAAATTTCAGAATCGCATATGGAAAGTATTTTAGGCTACATCAAAAGCGGAGTTGAAGAAGGTGCTCGTCTTGCTGCTGGTGGAGAAAGGGATCTGACTGGCGAAAATGCAAATGGCTATTTCGTTCGTCCAACTATTTTTGCAGACGTACATAATAAAATGACAATTGCACAAGAAGAAATCTTTGGTCCAGTTCTTTGCGTTATTCCATTCGATACAGAAGAAGAAGTAGTTGAAATGGCAAATGACACGATTTATGGTTTAGCTGCCGGCTTATGGACGAATGATGTATCACGTGCGAATCGCGTAGCTAAAAAATTAGAGGCTGGAATGGTGTTTGTTAATAAATATGGATGTTATGACTTTGCTAGTCCATTCGGTGGATGGAAACAAAGTGGCTGGGGTAAGGAATATGCCATTCATTCATTACAATCTTACACAAAAACAAAAGCAATTTGGTTTGCTTACTAAAATAAAAGGGTGAAATAAAGATGAAAATGAAAGCAGCAGTAATGAACGCACATGGTGAACCACTTATTATTAAAGATGTTGAACTAGCAGAGCCTAAAGCAAATGAAGTACTTGTTAAAATAGCAGCAACTGGTGTTTGTCATAGTGATCTAAACGCATTAGATGATACAACAACACCTATTCCGACTATTCTTGGGCATGAAGGGGCAGGAATTGTAGAAGCTGTTGGTCCAAATGTGAAAAATGTAAAACCAGGTGATAAAGTAGCATTAAGCTGGGTTCCATATTGTGGAACTTGCGAGTTCTGTATAACGGGAGATGTGCATTTATGTGAATCAGCATTTGGACCAATGTTCGATGGTACATTGCTTGATGGGACTACTCGCTTAAGCTGTGATGGGGAAAAAGTTTACCATAACTCTCTATTATCTACTTTTGCTGAATATACTGTTGTTCCTGAAATGTCATGTGTAAAAATTCCGGATGAAATGCCACTTGCTCAAGCATCATTAATCGGTTGTGGTGTTGCAACAGGCTACGGTGCAGCAGTCAATGCTGCTGGTGTTAAGCCAGGTTCATCTGTAGCAGTATTCGGAATCGGTGGAGTAGGAGTTAATGCGATTCAAGGAGCTAAAATCGCAGGTGCTTCAAAAATTATTGCGTGTGATGTTAAAGAATCTAATCTTGAGATTGCGAAAAAGTTTGGAGCAACACATACAGTTAATGTAGCTGAAGAAAATGCTGAAGAAAAACTAAAAGAATTAACAGGTGGATTCGGCGTTAACTATGCAATTGATTGTACTGGAAATACAAATGCAGCTGAAAGTGCTTGGAAAGGAACAAGAAAAGGTGGAACAGTAGTAGTTGTTGGTGCTTTCAATCCTTCTAAAGTTCTTAACCTACCAGCTGGTGGTTTCCATCGCGTTGGAAAAGTTCTTAAAGGAAGTTTTTACGGTGATACACAACCTTTTAGAGACTTCCCTATCATTTCAAAATTATATTTAGATGGAAAATTTAATCTAGATGATCTAGTTTTAGATCGAATCAAGTTGGATGATATTAACTCAGCATTTGATTCCTTCCATGATAGTTGCTGTGTAAATGTAGGTAGAACAGTTATTGAATTTCCAATTGATGAAGAGTCTAGCTTATCTTTAGTAGGTTCTATAGGACAAGAGTCTAAGTAATTTAAAGTATTAAAATTATCCATTTCGAAGACTAATAAAAATAGAATTTATTAGTCTCTGAAATGGATTTCTTCTATTATATAATGATTTTACGATAGAGCTCTTTCGCAACAGCTGGTTCCTTTGTACCGTGAATAATTGCACGACCGTCTTTAAATAAAACAATTCGGTGATTTTCAAAGGTACATGCTAATAAATACGGGTTCACAATCAAATCATGTACTAATCCTATTAATCTTTCAGAAAGATCTCGTAGTGACGGAACATTAGTAGAAGAAAAACTCAATTGGACAGCATCTCTTCCACATAATACATATGACTTCATTTGATGATCGTCGTTTAAATATGGATAGCTTCTGATCGGACCGCATGTTGGACAATTATGATTCTTTAATCTTTCGATGTTTATATCAGACTTTTCATGCTTCCAAACATCAATCGATTGTAAGATTGGTGAAAGTTCATAGTTTGTAAGATATTGCATGGCATAAGTGACTTGGTACGCAGCAATCATTTGTACAATTGGACTAATGACTCCGACTGTGTCACAAGTCATATTTAATGTTGGTATATGATTTAATAAACAGTTAAGACAAGGAGTTTTTCCTGGAATAATTGGAAAAGAAAGGCCATAGCTCCCAACACAAGCACCAAAAATAAATGGAATTCCATGCTTAATTGCAGCATCATTAACAACCATTCTAGTTTCAAAATTATCTGTAGCATCTAGAATAATTGTTTGATCTTTAATAAGTTCTTCAATATTAAGACTAGTAATATCAGTTATAAAACTATTAATTGTTACTTCACTATTAATCTGTTGTAGTCGGTTTTTAGCTGCAATTACTTTAGGTAGTTTATTTCTAGCATCTTCTTCGGTATAAAGAGATTGCCTTTGTAAATTACTCCATTCAACATAATCACGGTCAACAATTGTTATATTTTCTATGCCGGCTCTTACAAGCATTTCTGCAATTGATGAACCAAGTGCACCAACACCAATAATGATGGCACTGGCTTTTTGTAAGTTTAATTGATGATCTGTTCCTAGGAATAATTCTTGTTTTGCATATCGGTTTATCAAGAATTCACCAACCCTGTAATTGGACTACTAGCCACACCATAATTTTTTTCGTCAATTCTTCCCGCTTCAAATCCAAGCCTTCCTGCTTCAATAGCAAGCTTCATTGCAACCGCCATTTTTACTGGATCCTTCGCGTTAGAAACCGCAGTGTTTAAAAGGACCCCATCAGCACCTAACTCCATTGCATAAGCAGCATCCTTTGGCGAACCGATTCCAGCATCGACTATGACAGGTATATTTGATTGTTCAATAATAAATTTAAGATTTAAAGGATTAATAATTCCTTTTCCAGAACCAATTGGTGATGCTCCTGGCATAATTGCATGTACACCAAGTTCTTCTAGTCTTCTTGCTAAAACAACATCATCAGAAGTATAAGGTAACACAATAAATCCTTCATTCAATAGCATTTCTGATGCCTTCAATGTTTCAATTGGATCAGGCAATAATGATTTGTCACACCCGATTACTTCTACTTTGATCATATCGCATAAGCCTGAAGCTTTTGCTAGTCTGGCAATTCTAACAGCTTCTTCAGCAGTTTTCGCACCAGCAGTATTTGGTAATAATTTATATTTTGCTAGATTTAATTGTTCTAGAAAATTAGGCTGTGATTCTTCAAAAATATTCATTCTTCTAACAGCGAAAGTTAGTATTTCCGCTTCCGATACTTCAACTGCTTCTTTTTGTACTTCAAAAGAAGGGTATTTACCTGTGCCTAATAATAATCTTGAATGAAATGAATGATTTCCTATTTTCAACATGATTAACCTCCACCTACAAAATGTATTAATTCTACCTGATCTCCGTTAGAGAGATGAGTTAAAGCATACTGCTCTTTATAAATAATTTCTTCATTAACCTCGACAATAACGATTCGGTTTTCTAGCTGGTATTCATTAAGTAAATCTTGAATTGTAAAAGTTTTACTCGAAACTTCTAAGTTCTTTCCGTTTAATCTTATTTCCAAGTGTTATACACCTCACAAACATTTAAATTAACGACTAACTTTAAACGCCTCAATCCAGTTTCTATCAACTTTCCTTTTAAGAATCAAATCTCGAATTAATTTTCCAGTTGCTGGTGCAAGCAATATTCCATTTCGAAAATGGCCGGTTGCAAATAGGATTTGATCATCTTCAGGGTGCATGCCAATAAAAGGATTATGATCAAGTGTTCGCGGTCTTAGTCCCGCCCAAAATGAATCAATTTTCATATCTTCAATTTCGGGAAGCATTTTTTTAGCACTTTGTATTAATGATTCAATGCCACCTAAGCTAGGATTTTCATCCCATTCGTGATCAACCATCGTAGCCCCGATGACAAGGCGACCGTCATTTCTTGGAACAATATAGTTTTGTTCATGAAAAAGAGAATGCTTTAATGCTACCTTTTCGCTTTTTACGGAAATGCATTCGCCTTTAACAGGAATAATTTCATGATCTAACCCTAGCTGTCCAAACAAGGTATTACTCCAAACGCCACTTGCAACTACGATGTTTTTTGCCTCAAATTCACCGTTTGTTGTTTTAAGTAAATAATGTGTATCATTTTTTTGAATCCCAAATACATGAGTATATTCGAAAATAGAAGCCCCTAAAATCTGAGCACTTTTAGAAAATGCATTACAAACAGAAACAGGTAATACATTAACGTCATCTTTAATATAGGCTGCGCCAATTATATTTGGATGGATGCCGGGGATCTGTTTTTTTAACTCCACATGGTTATACCAATGTGCTGAAGTTTGAGTGAGTAGTGGTGTTAATTGGTTTTTTTCTAAATCTGTATAAGCTAGTTTGAAAATGCCACCTTTTTTAAGTTCAATATCAATACCGCTTAATTCTTTCAACTCTTCTTGAAGCTGAAAATAAGTTAATTGGCTGCTTCTTGCGAAAGTAAAAAATGACTCTGACTGATCCCACTCGGAATGGGCACCGAGCATCCCCGCAGCTGCCTTTGTCGTTTTCTGACCAACTTGCTGTCCTTCTAAAACTGCGACATTAATGTTTTCTTTCGCTAGATAATAAGCAATGGAACAGCCAATAATGCCACCCCCAATTACGATAACATCAAATCTCTTGTTCATAAGTCAGTTTGCACCTTTCAAAATATTGCAGCGCAGCATCTAGTGGGTTTCGAGAAGAGAAGATTCCAGACATTACAGCTATCCCATCAATCTTGTTCTCCTTCAAAAATTGGATATGCTCAGGCAATATACCGCCTACTGCGTAGATTGGTATAGTCAGAGTTTTTTTCATTTCGGGTATGATTTCAATCCCATTTGGAGTTAGACCGGCTTTACACTTTGTTTCAAAACAATGACCGTAAAGGACATAATCAGCCTGATCACTTTCAGCTAGGATTGCTTCAGTAAGCGTGTGGACTGATTTTCCTACTCGTAAGTTAGGAAAATATTCTTTTACATCAACAAGAGGGAGTCCATGTCCCGGTAAGTGTATATTTGATAGATTTGCAAAAATAGCAATATCTAAACGATCATTTAAAACGATTTTCTTCATATCCACTTTGTTCATTTTTAATAGATTTAAGAGTGAGATTATTTCGATCGCTTTTTTTGATTTCTCGCGAATATGTACATAGTCAACTACATCGATTATTTGAATAATTTTGGAAGCAAGTACTTCGATTGAGTGCTGATCATCTGTAATTGCAATAAGTTCCATGCTCCAGCCTCTTTCATTAACAAAATTTTTTCAAACAAAAAAAACCACTTTCCTAAAAAAAGAAAGTGGTTACATTGCACACAAAATAAATAGAGAATGCGCCACTTTCCTACGCAGGTACTAGCCTGTTCAGGTTTTAAGGGTTTAAAAGTAACTACTCTATTCTCAGCCCTTATCAAGGGATCCCCTAGTGATGAATCTGTATGAAAATTAATCTTAGCATAGCATATAAAAAATAATATTCAATACTAAAATTTTTTTTACGAGTCAAAATATTTACCATAAATTGGGCTTGAAGCATAATGAAATCAAGTATTTAAGCGAGTATTAAAAATGCTAATAATTTTTTGAAATGAACATTCCTGTAAAAATTTAGGAAATAAAAGCATTTACATTTTAAACTTGTGGGTTTATATTTAGTGTGAACAATTTAATCGTTTGACTAGGGGTGTCCAATTAGTTGGGCTGAGAGAGAAACACATTTAAGTTTCTTAACCCTCAGGACCTGATCTGGTTCATACCAGCGTGGGGAAGTTAGAAATTTCTCATTAATGAAGTCTAATCGTTAATGTAGTTTTGCTAACATTTTGCCGGGTCTTAACTTTAAGATCCGGCTTTTTTCATGCTTAAAATGGATTGGATTTCGTCCTTTTTTAATCATTTAAAAAGGGGAATGAAATCAATGAACAATTCTGTAAATGAAATGAATTTTTCCATCATGTCTAGTTTTTCTGGTAGTAAAAAGGTTTATGTTGAAGGATCTAGATCTGATATTAAAGTGCCGATGCGTGAGATTCAATTAAGTCCAACAACTGGTACTTTTGGCGAAGAAGAAAATGCACCAGTTAGAGTATATGACACAAGTGGACCTTACACAGATTCATCTGCCTCAGTTGATATTCGCGAGGGGCTTAAGCCGATCGGACAAAACTGGGTGATTGAGCGAAATGATGTTGAAGAATATGTAGGGCGTGAAGTAAAGCCTGAAGATAATGGATATAAAAAAGAATCAGATAAACATGAGGTTGAAATCTTTAAAGGTTTAAAAAGAAAACCATTGCGTGCAAAGGATAACGGAAATATTACGCAATTGCATTATGCACGTAAAGGTATTATTACACCTGAAATGGAATTTATTGCAATTCGAGAAAATAGAACAGCTGAATTTGTTCGAGATGAAGTTGCAAGAGGAAGAGCTGTCATTCCATCAAATATTAATCATCCGGAAAGTGAGCCAATGATTATCGGCCGTAATTTTCATGTGAAAATAAACGCCAATATAGGTAACTCAGCCGTTACATCCTCAATTGAAGAAGAAGTAGAAAAAATGACATGGGCTACTCGCTGGGGAGCCGATACGATGATGGATCTTTCAACCGGAAAAAATATTCACACAACACGTGAATGGATTATCCGAAATTCTCCGGTACCAGTAGGGACAGTTCCAATTTATCAAGCACTTGAAAAGGTAAATGGAATTGCAGAAGACTTATCTTGGGAAGTGTTTAGAGACACTCTAATCGAGCAAGCTGAACAAGGAGTAGATTACTTTACGATTCACGCAGGTGTACTATTGCGTTACATTCCATTAACTGCAAAACGAGTGACAGGAATCGTATCTCGTGGTGGTTCTATATTGGCTCAGTGGTGTTTAGCTCACCATAAAGAGAATTTCTTATATACCCATTTTGAGGAAATTTGTGAAATAATGAAGCGCTATGACGTAACATTCTCTTTAGGAGATGGCTTGCGCCCAGGTTCGATCGCCGATGCAAATGACGAAGCACAATTTTCGGAATTAGAAACACTTGGAGAGCTAACAAAAATTGCTTGGAAACATGACGTTCAAGTTATGATTGAAGGACCGGGACATGTTCCAATGCATTTAATTAAAGAGAATATGGATAAACAATTAGAAATTTGTCAAGAAGCACCTTTTTACACATTAGGTCCACTAACGACAGATATTGCGCCTGGTTATGATCATATAACGTCAGCAATCGGTGCAGCAATGATTGGTTGGTTTGGTACAGCGATGCTTTGCTATGTAACTCCGAAAGAGCATTTAGGTCTTCCAAATAAAGAAGATGTTAGAGTAGGGGTAATCACATATAAAATAGCAGCACATGCAGCTGACTTAGCAAAAGGTCATCCTGGAGCACAAAAAAGAGATGATGCACTTTCAAAAGCTCGATTTGAATTTAGATGGCGTGATCAGTTTAATCTTTCTCTTGATCCAGAAAGAGCAATTGAATACCACGATGAAACATTACCTGCTGAGGGAGCTAAAACAGCCCATTTTTGTTCAATGTGTGGTCCAAAATTCTGTAGTATGAGAATCTCACAAGACATTCGAGATATAGTAAAACAAGAAGAACTTCAAAATGAATCAACCATTGAAGAAGGAATGAAAGAAAAAGCATTAGAATTTAGAAAAAACGGCGGAGAAATCTATCAATAAGGGTGTGAGCCTTATATGAATAGGGTAGAAGGAATCAAAAAAGAAATAAAGCAATTAGAAGAAAATATGAATCAGTTAAAAATAGAACTGAAAACCATTCAAACAAATTGTGAGCACGAATTTCAGAAGAAAGATACGATACAAGAATGCTTAAAATGCAGTTTAATTGAAAGTTTGTGCTGGTAATTTTGATAAATAAAACAAAGACAAACCCCGATTTGGAGGTTTGTTTTTGTTTATAGGTTAGAGTTAATGCTCCGACAAACTATTGATTGGAACATCTTCCTCACGTGAGAACACCATAAGTCTTATGCCGAAGAATACAACCTTTGAAGAGGCAGCTGCTATACCATGTGCAGCTCAGACGGCACTTCAAGCATTGCGTGATGTAGTACAAATTACGCAAGGTCAAAAGGTATTGAGCTATGGTGCATCAGGCGGCATCGGTCACTTTGCTGTTCAGATTGCAAGATACTTCAATACTGAGGTAACCGCGGTTTAATTATATCTACCAGCTTGTACAACGGAATGGAATCTTGAATTACCAGAAGGATTGGTGATTAAAGGATTAAAAGAATTTATTTTTGAAGAATATTACAGTTACGAAAGAGAAATTTGGTTTATTTGTGAATTGGCTTAAAGGTTATAGTTTTTCTTATGCAACTATAAAAAAACTCCTGTTATAGTTAACAGGAGTTTTATAGTTTTTAATTTTTACCAGTGATGCCCATATCCGCATCCGTCATATCCTGACCAGCAAGCTGCTCCAACAATGATTAATAAGATAAATAAAACAACAATCAAAGCAAAACCGTTAAGATGGTGATGTCCAGTACTCATTCATGTGACCTCCTTCATAAGATATTTAAGGGATGTATTCTCCCTTTAGGGTCATGTAACCAATTGTAAAAATTACAATTAGGAGAGGTGGATAATGTATCGTATGTTTTTTTACCAACTATGAAACTAGTCTATATTGTAATTAGGCTTTTACCTATTAAGTAAGTTTTTAAAGTTCAATTATATGGATTTTTGTACTTACTTTACTTTAGGAATGAAATTGCTGCATTAACTACATAAGCATTTTAAAAATTTACCTAAATATAAGTTTCTGGAGGCGGATTGGTTTAAGTAAAATCATTGCTTAAACATATAATAATCAGAGACTAATTTGCTCATTATGACGGAGGAGCGCCATTCTTTTTTTCATTTTTGATTTTACTTATAGTATAATATGTATAAAATGAAATGCGAACAGGTGTTTGTGTTTAGACTTAGAGTGGACTTCAATTAAATGGAGGCTAAGTGATTAGAGCATTGTTTAGAATTTCTAAGTTGCTCGAATGAATTAAGTGGTCAATCGAAACAACTCTATAAACAATTATGAATAGCAGTAATATAGTATGGGAGGAAATGAAATGTTTCCATTAAAGAATTACTATGAGTCATTTATCAAGAAGGAAATCATTGGTACGAAAAGAGAAGCAGCGATTAAAAAGTTAAGTAATTTGTTAGCTTGCCATGTCATTAGTAAAAATACAGAGTCAGCTATTCATATTCGATACTTTACTTGTAATGAGCAAATGCAGCCGACAGACAAATGGATCGGAACAATCGCAGTTAAAATAAAAAATGACATCGTGATTGAAACCGCAATTTCACTCCCAAAAAACGATGATTCAAAATCATTCGAGATTTAGAATTGTGAAAGAAGATTATTGCCTTTTATTATTCAGCTTAATGGCAGATTAGCTAAATTAAAAATCTATTGAAAGCTACGGTTGATTTAATGGTAACTAATGAAAGAGATGAGAAAAATGAATCAATTTGTTCTTGGCGGTAAACAAGGGTTTATTCGAATTAAACTTAATGAAGTTTTGGGTTATTCAAATTTCAACGTTAACCGAATTAAAAGCAATCGTTGATTATTATGGAGGAGGTCAAGGAGTTTTTGAACGATGAATTAAAATTAAAGGATGGTACAATTATACCCTATCAAGTTTGTGGTGAAGGTCAGCCCATAGTGTTTATTCATGGATTATTTGGTAAATCTCAAGATTACAATGAAGTGATTAAGAGTATTTCAAAGGAATATTGTTGCGTTTCATTCGATCTGCGAGGACATGGTCAATCTAAAGAGTTACAAGGTATCAATATTGCACAATACGCAACTGATCTAAAAGCTCTTATAGACCATCTCAAATTAATCAATCCAGTAATTGTTGGATATTCCACCGGTGCACTTGCGTTGTTCAATTATATTGAGTTGTATGGGTGTGAAAATATAAGTAAGTTAGTTTTTGTGGATATTACCCCGAAAATTATAAGTGATCAAGAGTGGTCACTGGGCTTATATAGAGGGGAATATACAGAAAAAGATTTTCAACAGGATTTAAGTGATTTGGATAATAAATTTTTAAATTTTGCATCGTATTTTACATATAGAAATATGACGAAGTACAAGACAAATACCCCGTATCGTAGGAAGGCTAATCTGCTTAGCAAAGTTCTTGCAAGAGTCTTAATTGGTAAATCCCCTCAAAAACAATTACTAACAAAATCGATATGGAAAGAACTTGGTATTATTGACTTTAGAAATACATTAAATAAAATTAAAGTGCCATCTGCATTTTTCTATGCGGATCCTGGTTCGTTATTTTCACCTAAAACGGCTCATTATATGAAGGATACAATTGGCGAAAAAGCAATTGCGGTACCATTTATGAATGCTTCTCATGCTCTACTTTTCTCGCATGGTAAGCAGTTCGCAAATGAGTTAAAATCTTTTTTGAAAAATTGATGAAAATTATTACACTAAATATCTAAAAGGGAAAAAGACCTCTCCGTGAAAGAAAGGTCTTAATGAAAATAAAAAAATTCCACTATAGAAATCTATAGTGGAATTTTTTTATTTATGCAGATTGATTTGAATCTTTATCGAACTTTCTATTTCCGTTTAGTTTACTATTTTTATAACCGTATGCTGCGTAAATTACTAATCCGATTACTAACCAGACTGCGAAACCTTTCCAAGTAAATGCTGAAAGTTGTAACATTAAATATACACAGAATACAACAGCTAATACTGGTACTACGGGTACCCAAGGAGTTTTGAATCCACGCTTTAATTCTGGTCGAGTTTTTCTTAAAACTAGAACACCAAGAGAAACAGCAGAGAAAGCGAATAGAGTACCGATATTTGTTAATTCAGCTAATTTACTTAATGGAATAAGGCCAGCAAATATTGCAACTAGTCCGCCAGTTACCCAAGTGCTTGTTACAGGAACTTGAGTTTTCTTGTTAACTTTTGATAATTTACCTGGTAATAAACCGTCTTTACTGATTGCATAGAATAAACGAGTTTGTCCGAACATCATTACGATTAATACAGTTGTGATACCGATGATTGCGCCAAGTGAAATGAAGCCTGCAGCCCAATCTTGGTGAATAAATGCTAGTGCAAAAGCAACAGGGTCATTAACACCTAATTGATTGAAAGGAACGATACCAGTAAGAATTAATGAAACGACAATATATAAGACTGTACAAATTGTTAAAGCAGATATAATACCGATTGGTAAGTTACGTTGAGGATTTTTAACTTCCTCAGCAGCAGTTGATATTGCATCAAATCCAAAGTAAGCAAATACTACTACTGCAGCCCCAGCTGTTACACCATGGAATCCCATTGGCATAAATGGAGTCCAGTTATGCGGTTGAACGTACCAAACACCAACTGCGATAAAAAGTGCAACTACTGCTAATTTTACAATTACCATGATCGTGTTAAGTTTTGCAGACTTTTTAACACCTCTAGTAAGAATAAACGTTACAAGTAAAACAATGATTACTGCCGGTAAATCAATATAAGTATGTTTAGACGGATCGAATGCACCTGTAACAGCTGTAGGGAGGTGTATTCCAAAACCACGTAATAAACTTTGGAAGTATCCAGACCATCCACTTGCTACTGCAGAAGATGCTAGTCCATACTCTAGAACCATGTCCCATCCTAATATCCATGCGATGACTTCACCAAAAGCAACATAACTATAAGTATAAGCACTACCTGCCTGTGGAATCATTGATGCAAATTCAGAGTAACAAAGTGCAGCGAATGTACAAGCTAAACCTGCGATAATAAATGAAATAATAAGTGCTGGACCAGCATATTTGGCTGCCGCTACACCAGTTAATACGAAAATACCTGTACCGATAATAGCACCAATACCTAACATAGTAAGATCAAATGCTCCTAGAACTGGATTAAGTGAACTAGGCGAATTATTTGTAGCTGATTTTTTTCGAAATAAATTCATATGAGCCTCCTCTAATACGATATTTGTTAGATTAATAATTTTCTAAGATGAGAGTTTTCTAATTTTGCTATAAAAAATAGAAAATTCTGACAATTAACTACAAAGTTATATAACTGTGTCGCTTAAGTGATTTTTATAATAACACACTTATAAAAATATTCAAAGAATTTTTCGACTTTTTTTTCAATTTTTTAGAAAATTTGTAGTAATTTAGACACATTACATAATGCCTAAAGGAATGGTATAAATAACCTAGTTTGAATTTATGCCATTAGTAATGTCACTTCGATAGAGAGTTAAATTTCTAAAGGGTGAAGGTGCAATCAGACATAATCATTATATTTTTGGTATTTTTTTCAAAAATTAAATAAACCTCCTTTATAGAGGTTTATTTTTGGGTCTATATTATCATTTATTGTTCTCTTAAGTGACTTAATGATACTTCTTTATCATTTTGTGGTTGATCAAGGGGATAAATTCTAGCTGTGCCTTCATTTTTATTAACATGCTGAATATAAACAGGTACCCCTTCGCAAGTAACATTAATCATACCAGGTGCGGCTACAATTTCTAATGCTCTTTCTGTATCCATAATAATACCTCCTTAAATTACTAACCTATATTATCATTTACTTAGCATAGTAATTGTATTCATTAGAGTTTAGATCTTTTAAAAAGTAGTATGTAATACAGATCTATTTTGGAATTTCCTCTCATTTTTTTGTTTAAATAGCAAAAAAACATTAAGATAAAAGTTTTAATCCCATTTCTTAACTCGTTTCTTATCTTGTTGTATGATAGCAATAGAAGCTAAAAATAAAATTGAACTACACATAAAAATTAAGCAAAATAAACCAAAAAGTATTTGCATACTAGTTCCTCCTTTTCGTTATGAAAACAGAGTAAAGTATGGAACTAGTTTCAGAGCAAGAAAAAGTTTAGAAAAGGTGACAATATGTCTAATATTAAGGATATTGCAAGGATAGCCGGAGTCTCGGTTACAACAGTCTCACGAGTTTTAAATAATGAACCTTATGTTAGTGAAGAAAAAAGAAAAGCAGTTTTGAAGGCAATTGAGTTAACGAATTATCAAAGAAATCTTAACGCAGTTAATTTAAGCAAGGGAAAAACAAATCTAATTGGAGTCGTCATTCCGTTCTCACATCATCCATATTTTGGGTTGCTAATTGATGGAATTGCGAATGAGGCGATAAAAAATAATAATAAACTAGTGCTATTTCAAACAAATTATGAAGAAAAGAGAGAATTTGAAGCATTAGAAATGTTGCAGCATAAACAAATTGATTCACTTATTATTTGTTCAAGAACTTGTTCAATAAAAACGATTGAAGAGTATATGCAATATGGTCAAATCGTATTGTTTGAAGATACTAGAAACACTGGAGTTTCTTCAACCTTTATTGATCAATACAATTGCTTTATGATAGCGCTAGAATATTTATATGATAAAGGGCATCGGAAAATTGGCTATAGTATAGGTCGTAGAACAGGTATGAATAGTAAACAAAGAGAGTCAGCCTATATTGATTTTCATTCTAAATATAATGAGCCAATAAATAACGACTTAGTATTTGATAATTGTTATTATTTTGAAGACGGTGAACGAGTTGTCCAAGCATTGCTAAAATTAAAAGATAGGCCAACAGCCCTGTTAGTTACAAGTGACCAAGTGGCTGCGGGCATACAAACTTGCTGCAATGAACATGGCATAACTATTCCAGAAGATTTAGCTATTATAGGTTTCGATAATCAACCAATCGCAAAAGTAATGAAATTAACATCAGTCGAAATTCCATTACGCGAAGTCGGAAAGAAACTATTTAATCAAGCAATTAATTCTGAAATAACACAAGAAGAGATAGCAATTAAATTAGTTGAGCGACAGACTGTATAATAAAACAAGCTAGTCAGGTACTAGCTTGTTTTATTATTAGTACGGTCGGAAGAAGTGCAAATGAATTTGTGGAAGTGCAAATAAAAAAGGTAAAACTGCAATTAAATTTGGAAAATCTGCAAATAAAATAATCAAATCTGCAATTAAAATCTGGAAAAGTGCAAATAAGACTGCGAACCACCAAGAAATAGTGCAAATGAATAAGAAAAGTAGGGGTATTAACAATAAAATAGACCGATATTCAACGTAGAAATTATGATTTGAGCTCCTCTAGGCCCATTCTGCACTATTTATCAACAAATTTCGTTACTATATCAACAAATTTCGTTACCATATCAACAAATTTCGTTACTATATCAACAAAAACCTCTACTATATCAACAAAAATAACCACGATATCAACAAAGTTCACATCTTTATCAACAAAGTTCACTAAGTGTTCGCCTTTTTCAAAATATCAGCAAGCCTTATTATTTAATAACATGATTCCATAAAGGAGACTGCTCTCTTACAACTTTCATAAACGTACGAGCAGCGCGTGATTGCCATCTGTTTTTATGCCAAGACATAATTGTTGATACGCTCCCAAAGTTTGTATCCCAATTTATGATTTTCAGTTTGTTTTGCTGCATTTCACTTAGAACTGTTACGAGTGGTAGCATCGAAATTCCTAGTCCACACATTACACATTGTTTAATTGCCTCTACACTCCAAAATTCCATTCCAGACTCAGTTGCGATGCCTTTGCTTCTTAGAAAAGCTTCAAAATAATCGCGATAGCTACCTTGTTCTGTGAGAATTATGTTTTCATTCGTATTTAGTTTAAACGATGAAAGTGTTCTAGTATCAGATTCTGGAGGAAGCAAAATAACAAGAGGTTCTTCGATAAGTGTTTCCGTGTATAGATCGGAGTCCGTTAGTGGGGCCTGTAGGAAAAAGGCAATATCAAGATCTCCTCGCCGTAATTCATCTTGTAATTCCCAGCACGAACCAGATTTCATTAATATATTTACTTTGGGATTTTGCGATCGAAATGCTTGAATGATTTGCGGAAGACGATAAATTGTTAAAGATTCAGGTGCACCAATTTTTAATGTTGATACTTCTTCATTTTCCATTTGAAACACATCTTTTGCTTTCGTATAGAGCTGAATCATTTCAATCGCATGAACTAGAAAATTTTCACCGACGTCAGTCAGTTGAACTTTTTTGCCAATACGGTCAAATAAAGGTACACCTAATTCTTGCTCAAGTGCTTGAATATGTGCGGTAACTGTAGATTGTGCATATCCGAGATGGATAGCGGCTCTAGAAAATCCACCCATATCCACTATTGACTTAAAGGTTACTAAATGACGGATTTCCATATAAACCTCCAATGTATCGGAATTTCCGATTGATTATATCGTAACTATTCATTTTACCGATTAAAAGTCGGTTCATATAATTAAAGTATACGAGATTACAATTTGTTTCAATAACTTTTGGAGGGATAATGATGAGGAATCGAAAAATTGGTTTTCTGTTGCTCAGCGGATTGATGATTGGACCTATTTTAGGTTCGGGAATTATTATTTTACCACCCGCAGTATATGAGACTGCTGGGAATTATGCTATTTTTGCATGGATTTTAATGCTTGGATTAAGTTTAATTTTTGCACTAATGTTTGGTAAATTAAGTTTGATGATTCCGGGAGATTCTGGAGTGCCATTAGCAGTTGAACGTGCATTTGGTACACAAATAAAAAATCTTTCAGCCATTTTCTTTTTATTAGCAGTTTGCTTTGGGCCTATTGCCGTTACAGGTACGGCAGGTCATTATTTACAACTACTGACGAATCAAAGTTTTTTCAATGAAAAGTGGCTAGCTTTAGGAATACTATGTTTTGTTTACATCATTTTAACGAGAAGTATAGCTGATGTTGGTAAATTTGCGTTTTTCATGTCTAGCTTCATAGTTGTGACAATGATAGTTGGGAGTGTTCACACATTATTTAAAGTTGATGGAAGCTTCACTTTAGAAAGTCCCATTACTGTTTCTAATTTTGGGAAGAGTTTACTTTTATTATTTTGGGCTTTAATTGGGTGGGAAGTAATCGGTAGCTATTCTTTAGAAGTAAAAACTCCTGAACGAACAATCCCAAGAGCAGTAATATTGAGTTTTTCTATCATAGCAGTTGTCAGTCTAACAGTCGCATTTGCTTTCCAATGGGTTCACTCTAAAAGTGGAAATAGCATGGGTCAATCATTAGCACCGTTACTTCAAAGTTTATTCGGAAGTTGGTCAACGCCGATTATATCTTCAATTACAATTGCGCTTTGCATTAGTACAGTGCTATTAGTAATCGGAGCAGTATCAAGACTAATCGCCGATCAAGCAAAAAATGGTTTATTACCTTCGTGGCTTTCTTTTAAAAATAAAAATAATGTGGCAACTCGTTCATTGCTTAGTTTGTTCTGCGTTCACATTATTGTATTTATCCTTTTTTTTAACGGTTTTCTTAGTATACAAACCCTTGTAGCAATTGCAAATGCATTCTTTCTATGTAACGCTTTACTAGGAGTTTTAGCTTGTTTTCGATTATTTGATTCTGTATTTTTTAAAATCGGTTCATTACTATTAGCAGTGAGCTTTTTAGGAATACTCTTGTTTTCTTCACCAATTATTCTTGGAGTGATTACATTAATTTCATTGTACTTTATTTGGCTTCAAAAAAGAGATTCCAAACAACATGATCATATTCTACAGGTTGGAAATGAATAAAAGGATAATAGAGAGGATGACTCATGAGTTGTCCTCTTTTTATATAAGAGAATGACAAACAAAAAGAGTGTGTGGTTTAGCATAATATAAAGATCACGAACATTAAGTGAACTATATTGATAAAGCTGTGAACTCCGTTGATATATTATTCAAACAGGTTGATATATTGTTTATATTGGAGAGTCTATCTTCAAAACTAGCCATAAACTCTGCGATACACTGAAAACTTGAGGGGATAATGTAATAAAACACAAATAATCCTTATTTTTTTGACTCAATCATGTTTTAGCAACGATTTCTTCCGTTACATCGCGAGTTTCAAGTGTTGTATTACCGAAATGAGGAGGTGCAGTTACGATATTTGTAAGATGATTTTAGTTCCTCTGCTGGACTATTGGGACGGCTTTTTTTTGAGGTGCAAATTTATAATAATTCCTTTTATTGTATATTTATGTTTGTTTTAAAAAAGGTCTATCTAAAAAATGGTATAGATTTTTCGAGGTGAAGATTAGAGAATTAATTTGATTTTTTCATTTTTATAATATTATGAGTAAATATGACGGTATTTTAAAAATATATAACTAAAATTTTACAAATATAGGATTTTTATATAAAAGTTTGGTTATAAAAGGTTGATTTAGCATATGTATAGGTTGAGTATGGTCTATAAATTATTTGGCTACTTGTTAATAATAATATAACAATATAATGAAAAAATGGATATATACTTTATGGGGAATAAAATCTGATTCACTGGTAAATCGTTGCATTTCTAGAAGAATATTTTTACTCTTTGGATCACATTTTCAAGTTGAATTGTTTCTTTTGATAATTTATATTTATACATTTTTACTATTTATTTCCAATCCGTTTAGAAAAATTAAATATAGAATTATCATTTAAGAAATTAAACAATAAAAACGGAACAACTCGAAAAAAAAATAGAGCGAGAAAAGTCCGTATTCTATATGGTTTTATGCCTTAATTTTGTTTTATTTTAAATAATTTTAAAAAAAAATAAAGTCATAATTTCTTTACATTCAAAAAATTGCTCGTTATAATGAAACCAAATTTGATAATTAGTGTGTCCTTCGGGGTCGGGTGAAAATCCCAACCGGCGGTGTTGTATATTTTTATACTAAGCCCGTGAGCTTCATATAGATTTTTTGTATGTTGCTGATCTAGTTAGAATCTAGAGCCGACAGTATAGTCTGGATGGGAGAAGGATGGAGTGCATATATGGATAGTTGTTTGTTTTTTTCAAATTTACTACTCATATAGGCTTAGTTTGTTGTGCTTAATTAGTAGGTACAACAATAGACGTGCTACAATACTATCTTTTAACAGATACATATTGTACTAACGTTTATTTAAGTATGCTTCCTTTCTTAAACATCTATTGCCCCTTAGGAGTTTTCTAAGGGGCTTTTTCACTTTTTCAAATTAATTTGAATTAGAAGGTGTGATAAGGTGGATCAACTAGTTATGAAATTAGAGATGGATCTTACAAAGTCATTTATTGGGCTTGAGTGTAATACGCTTCTTTGGAATGAGGTGACAAAACTTGTTTACTGGAATCATTGAGGAAATAGGAACAGTAAAAAATATCGTGAAAAAAGGTAAAACGTTAGTGTTAACAGTTGGAGCATTACAAATTCTTGAAGATGTTCATCTAGGAGACAGTATCTCTGTCAATGGTGTTTGTTTAACTGTTACCGATTTTACTAAAAATGAATTTTCTGTTGATGTTATGCCTGAAACATTTCAAGCATCTAATCTAAGTACATTGGCATCTGGTCAAAAAGTAAATTTAGAACGAGCAATGGCTGCAAATGGTAGGTTTGGTGGGCATATTGTATCTGGACATATTGATGGTACAGGTAAAATAGTGGCCGTTAATTCAATGGAAAATGCTGTGGTCTATAAAATTAATATTCCGAGTCGATTTGCTAAATATTGTATTCAAAAAGGTAGCATAACGATTGACGGTACAAGTTTAACAATATTTGAAGTTGAAACTGATCTTGTAATGATTTCTTTAATTCCTCATACTCGCTCACATACAATTTTAGGTAGTAAAAAAGTTGGAGAAGTTGTTAATATTGAATTTGATTTATTAGGTAAGTATGTCGAGAAAATGCTTGGTATGGCTGAGAAGAAAAAGGATTCTTCAATCACAACTTCATTTTTATCTCAAAATGGTTATATATAAAGGAGTAGGCTCATGTTCTCTAAAATAGAAGAAGCAATTGAAGACTTGAAAAATGGAAAAATAATTATTGTTTGTGATGATGAAGACAGGGAGAATGAAGGCGATTTTGTTGTCATAGGAGAATATGCAACTCCTGAAAATATTAATTTTATGGCTACATATGGCCGTGGATTAATTTGTGCGCCGGTTTCTGAGAAAATAGCAAAGAAGCTAGATTTATATGAAATGGTAGCAAAAAATACAGATTCTCATGGGACTGCTTTTACAGTAAGTATTGATCATGCTGATTCTACTACTGGTATTTCGGCATTTGAACGTTCTCATACTGTTTTGCAAATGTTAAATGAGGAATCAACTGGAGCAGATTTTAGAAGACCTGGGCATATGTTTCCACTTGTCGCTAAAAACGGAGGCGTTATTGAGCGACCAGGACATACTGAAGCAGCAGTGGATTTAGCTCGAATGGCCGGTTCAAAAGAAGTTGGTGTCATTTGTGAAATTATGAATGACGATGGAACGATGGCAAGAGTGCCAGATTTAATTCAAGTCGCAAACAAGTTTAATTTAAAAATGATTACGATTAAAGATTTAATTCATTATAGACGCGAAACTGAACAACTTGTACAAAGAGAAGTTGAAATTAAATTACCAACTGATTTTGGTGATTTTAAAATGATTGGATATACAAATGAAATCGACGGTAAGGAACATATCGCGATTGTAAAAGGTAAAGTTGACGATGGTGAGCCGGTACTTGTACGTATTCATTCGGAATGTTTAACGGGCGATGTATTCGGATCATGTCGTTGTGATTGTGGACCTCAGTTACAATCCACACTATCGATGATTGAAGAGGCTGGAAAAGGCGTAATTGTTTATATGCGCCAAGAAGGTAGAGGGATTGGATTACTCAATAAGTTACGAGCATACAAATTACAGGAAGAAGGCTTTGATACGGTTGAAGCAAATTTGAACTTAGGATTTGATGCTGATTTAAGGGATTATGCAATAAGTGCTCAAATTATTAAAGATTTAGGTATATCGAGTATTGATTTAATAACGAATAATCCAGTTAAAATAGATGCTCTAGTATCTTATGGAATACAGATAAATCATCGAGTACCAATTCAAACTGAAATGAAAATGGAAAACGAAAAATATTTAAATACAAAAATAGAAAAAATGGGACATTTACTAAACTATTAAAAATGGGAGAGATTAAGATGAAATTTGAAGGAAATTTAGTAGGATCTGGACTTAAAGTTGCGGTAATAGTAGGACGTTTTAATGAATTTATTACATCTAAATTACTTGGTGGTGCACAAGATGCATTAGTCCGTCATGGAGTAGAAGAATCAGACGTTGATGTTATTTGGGTGCCAGGAGCATTTGAAATTCCATTAATTGCAAAGAAATTAGCAGATTCAAAAAAATATGATGCAATCATCACACTTGGAACAGTTATTCGTGGGTCAACTACTCACTATGATTACGTATGTAACGAGGTAGCAAAAGGTGTTGCTGCCATTACACTACAAACTGGAGTACCTGTCATTTTTGGCGTATTAACAACTGAAAATATTGAACAAGCGATTGAAAGAGCGGGAACGAAAGCTGGTAATAAGGGCTGGGATGCTGGTATTTCTGCAATTGAGATGGCAAATTTATTAAGAGCTATTAACTAAGCATATATAATAGAAGAAACTAGTTAAAGAGAGGGGGATTTTCCCTCTCTTTTTTTTGCACATTAAGAAAGTATAAATTGGCAACGGTGAAGAAAAATCGACGTAGATGCCAATTTTAGGTATAAGTATAAGTGCAACTACCCCTCTGTCTTCGCCTGACGGCTTGCCAATCGGCGAGTTTTCTTTATCAAATATTTGACAAACCCATTCGAAATTACGTGTTAAAATAAAATTATAATTCAAAATGAAGGGATGATTCGCACAATGGCAATTTTTCAATTATCTTCAACTAACCCTGATTTTTCCTATATAATTGCAAAAAATCCCGGTTCTGGGATGAGTATAAAGACAATTAGAAAGGGAAACGCATTTGCATGGTATTCTACAGAAGATACATATAATGTGTACTTTAAAGATGCTGATAATGAAATTTCTTATAAAGAACAAGCAGAGGAAATGTTTGAATACTTAAATACGACAAGGTATTGTTCAACACTTTTCCCTTTAAATGCAATCAATTCATTTTTTTCTTCTACATTAAAAAAGCTTCATGAAAAAGATTTAGGGGAATATAAACATGGTGTATTGATTAACGCTATACATGTAAAGAATGTTAGCTACTTAAACTACTTTCAGAGACATTTAAACGAATTTGATTTAAGCTTTGAAGAACTAGCTAGTAGAACATACCAATTACGTATTCAAACAACATCAAAAACAATTCATGAACTACTTCACTATACAACAGTGCTATGTGTATTTTTAAGTATCGTTTCAGATGAATATATCGATTTTACTGATGATGTGATCAGAAAATATATAACTAGTATGCAAGTTATTGATGCACCTTACTATATACGTTATTTATTTGCTAGAAATGTGTTAAATAGCCGTAAAAAGTTTCTTGCATTTAAAAATGAACTTGAAAAAACAAATCATTATGAAATTGATTTTAAATTTGGTAATACAGCAAAGCAACGCCAGGACTGGATTTCTGAACAGTTAAAGTTTGAAGATGCGATACTTGATATCGGTTGTGGTGAAGGAGCGTATGCAATTCCGTATAGTAAAAAAATCAATGAGCACGATTATTTCGCAATTGATATCGATCCTGAAATTAGGGAGAGATTGAAATATAAAATAAATAATAAAGAGATTGAAAATATTGCAATCTATGAATCTCTATCTCATTTTCTAGAATTTTACGATTACGATTTAAATGTTGATGTATTACTAACGGAAGTTATTGAACATATGAGCGTTAAGGACGCTACAAAATTAGTAAAGAGCGTACTATCTAAAGTTAATTTTGATAATTTCATCATAACGACTCCAAATGCAGAATTTAATGGTCTTTACCAATTAGATGGATTTAGACATGATGATCATAAATGGGAAATGACAAAAGAAGAGTTTGTTAAGTGGATTGATTCAATCTTAAGTAATTCAAAATACTCTTATACATTTTCTAGTGTAGGGGATTGTGTGGATGGAGTTTCACTTTCTCAGGCAGTTGTTATAAAGCAGCAAAAAGTAAAGGAGCATCAAAAATGAAAATTTCAACAAATGTTCATACGATATTTCTTTTAGTTGGCTCTTCTGAATGTGGAAAATCAACTTTTGCAAAAAATATATTAATTCCATCATTATCTTATAAAGATGAGTCACGTAATTATAAAACGAACGTGCAGTATTTATCATCTGATGACATTAGGCGAGAAATATTAGGGGAAGATTTTGATAAGCACAGTACGATTATGCTCGAGGCGAGTGAACAGGCATTTGAATTACTATTTACTAAATTAAGAATGGTTACAACATTTCCTATTAATGCAGAATTTATTATTGTCGATACGACTGGACTATCAGAAGCATTTCGTGATCAAATCGTTGAGATTGCAAATGAAAACTCATATAATGTTGATTTAGTATTATTTGATTATAAAAACATTCGCGAGTACTATTCTTCAGATCGATCAAAGAAATTAATTGATAATCATGTAAGACGTCTTCGAACGGAAGTTATACCAAATATAAAAAGAAGTAATTATAAAAATGTTCATCGTATTCGTGAGAAGAGTTTTCTTAACCCGACTGGATTTGAGATTGAAGTGGAAAACTTGGAAGAGTACCTTTCTCGTAAGCTACCTACAAAATATAAATATACAATAGTAGGTGATATACATGAACAGGTTCTTACATTTCAAAAGCTATTAGTAAAGGCCGGTTTCACGGTTGAAAATAATCAAATTATCGAAACTGAAAAAAGTATAAATCACCGTATTTTATTGGTAGGTGATTGGATTGATAAAGGAAATAAAGTAAAAGAAATCATTGAGTTTATTTATTCTAATCGATCATGGTTTTATTTAATAAAAGGTAATCATGAAAATTTTGTAAGCAAGTATTTATTAGGACTATTAAAAGATTCTTCTATTGACCAGAGTTTAGTAGAATCTTACTTTACTTCTATTAAAACTTTGGAGAAAGATGAAGAGCTTCAAAGTAAGTTTTTGGAATTGGTTAATGAAAGTAAGGAGTTTTATCACTATATAGGTGAAGATTTTCCTTCATATTATATTACGCATGCTCCTTGTAAAAAGAAATACATTGGAAAAATGGACATTAGTTCGTCACGTCATCAACGTTCCTTCCGTATTGACCGTACTGAACCGATTCAGGAGCAACTACAGTTTTTAGCTGAAGAGGCAGTTTCAAATCATCCTTACCATGTATTTGGGCATGTGGCGAGTAAGAAGTTAATGCGTATTAAGAATAAATACGGAATTGATACGGGAGCTGCTAGTGGTAATCAACTGACCAGTATTAGAATTTATTCAAATAATCCATATTTATATAGTGTTAAATCAGTTGATGAAGATGTTGTGAGTAAAGAAGAACTACCCGAATTATTTACTACAAGAGAAAAGAGTTTCAATCTAAATGAATTAGATCAAAAGGATAAACGTCGACTGAATTATGTATTAAAGAACTCGATTAATTATATTTCGGGTACGATGAGTCCGGCTGATAAGGATACAGATGTAGATGATTTAGAGTCTTTAAAGCAAGGTCTACAATACTTTAAAGATAAAAAGATTAAGGAAGTTGTACTCCAACCGAAATACATGGGTTCAAGATGTAATATTTATTTATCTAGTTCAATTGAGGAGTGTCACGCAGTCAGCCGTAATGGATACCGTGTGAAAAATGTTGATCTTACAGGAGTTTATTCTAGTTTAATAGAGCGATTTAGCAGTTTTATGGAAAAAGAGAAAATTAAAATGCTAATTCTAGATGGAGAATTATTACCTTGGAGCGTTTTAGGCAAGGGATTAATAGAGAATAAATTCAACGTCTTATCAAAATCACTAAGATCAGAATTAAACATATTACAAGAGACTGGATTTGACGAGCACTTTAACAAATTAATCTCTCGTTATCAACAAACAGATTTTCATGATGAAGTAAATCATCATTCGAAACAAGTATTAACAAATAAATATGGTCACAATGATTATTCAACATTTAGTGCAGTAAAAGATACTTTAAAATCTCACGTACCAACTAATAAACATGAAGAGTTGCTAGATATTTACGATAAACAATTAACAATATATGGAACGAAGTCAGAAATAGAGTATAAGCCTTTTAATCTATTAAAAATGGTTTATGAAAATGGAGAAGAAAAATTACCTAAATTAAGTACTGCTGAAATTTTCTCACTCGTGTCAGATGATGAATATTTAGTTCTTTCATTAGATGATGAAGATTACTTTGAAAAAGCTAATCGTTATTATGAGACATTAACAACAGCTAGAAAAATGGAAGGGGTCGTCATAAAACCTAACCATAAATCTTTCAATAGTGCACCATTCTTAAAGGTTAGAAATGCTGACTATTTAACGCTTGTTTATGGATATGATTATAAATTAGAACATAAATATCAGAAGTTAATTAAACAAAAGCGAATCAATAAAAAGATAAATGCCTCAATCAAAGATTATGTTTTAGGGCAAAAGATGTTAGAATATCCACTATCTTCAATCTCGAATGATAATGAGCAGTATAAACAATTAATTGCAAATAAGTTATTCGAAGAACAGCAAGCAAAAGAAATCGACCCTAGATTATAAAATGAAACACCTTTTATGAACAAAACATAAAAGGTGTTTTTTTTTTAGTAAATAACAATCTGAATATTTGTTTAATCTTCCTAATTTGTGGTAGTGTAAATTTTAGTAGAAATATTTTTGAAGGTAGACGTTAAATGTTATTTTTACTAATTTTAATATTACTAGTTATTATGATCATAATGTTTTTAAATACATATCCGCATTTTGGTAAGCGATATTCAAAAGAACAAATGGAAACTTTCCAGACTTTAGATCATTATGAAAAAGGTAAATTTATAAACCAAGTTCCAACGAGTATGAGTATGGATTTTAAAACAAATATTTCTATGCTTAGAGATTTTGCTAAGAAAAGCCCAAATCGAAAACCTAAAAATGGTATTCCAATGGAAAAAATCGATGCTTCAGCATTTTATTCAAAAAATAAAGATGCTAAAATTACTTGGTTTGGCCATTCGGCGTTATTAATTGAAATCGAAGGAAAAACGATTTTAGTTGATCCGATGTTTGGGAACGCACCAACACCCTTTCCACAATTTGGCGGTAAGAGATATAGTGGTGGATTGCCGATTGAGATTAGTGAATTACCAAAAATAGACGCCGTCATTTTATCGCATGATCATTATGACCATTTGGATTACGGCACGATAAAAAAAATCAAACAGAAAGTAAATCGATTTATTGTTCCTCTAGGGGTAGGTAGTCACTTAGTGAGCTGGGGTGTCCCTAAAGAGAATATTTCTGAACATAATTGGTGGGAAGAATTTAAGTTTGAGCATTTAACATTAGCTTGTACTCCTGCAAGACATTTCTCAGGAAGAAGTTTGACGGATCGTAACAGTACTTTGTGGTGTTCATGGGTCATCATTGGAGAGAAAACGAAAATCTACTTTAGTGGAGATAGCGGTTATGCACCTCATTTTAAGGAAATTGGTGAAAAATATGGTCCGTTTGATCTAGCGCTAATGGAGTGCGGTCAATACGATAAGCGATGGTCTGCAATTCATATGTTACCGGAAGAAACTGTTAAAGCATTTATAGATGTAAAAGGTGAAGTTCTTGTACCAATTCATTTTGGTGCTTTTACATTGGCATTTCATGATTGGAATGATCCGATTGAACGGGCTGTAAAAGCGGCTAAAGAAAATGGAGTAAAGTACTCCACACCTAAAATTGGTGAAACAATCAATCTAAGCACAGGTGAATTCCCTAATTCTATTTGGTGGAAGTAAATTTGAAATTCAATATATATTTTAAGGGATGTGATCTAGTGGAAGTTTTAAAAGAAAGTGCGCAAATCATTCAAGATTTAATTTTTGAGTTAGGTTATTCAAATAAAGTTATAGAACTTCCAAATAGTGCAAGGACTGCAAAGGAAGCAGCGGATGCATTAAATTGTGAAGTGGCTCAAATAGCTAAGTCTATTATATTTAAAATAGAAAGCTCAAATAGCCCTGTATTAGTAGTAGCAAGTGGTATAAATCGAGTGAATGAGAAACAAATAGAGCAAGCTCTAAATGATCAATTAGGGAAAGCAGATGCCGACTTCGTTCGTGAACAAACAGGATTTGTAATTGGAGGAGTAGCACCAATTGGTCACAAAAACCCAATAATTACCTTTATTGATGAAGATCTATTACAGTATAGTGAAGTATGGGCTGCAGCAGGCCATCCAAAAGCAATTTTTCAGTTAACACCAACAGAACTGATTGAAATGACAAAAGGTAAGGTTGTAAAAATTAAATAATAGAATACATGACTTTAATCGTTTAGGCACATTCAAGTGTAATAAATCAGTTTTTGATTTACTATACTTAAATGTGTCTTTATTTTATTGGGAATTTTTACCTTCAAGAAAATGTTCAGAGTAAATTCGAGGGAAAGTGAGATGAATGAGTAGATGTTAAATTTTATGTGTACGACATGTGGCGTACAGTATAACAAATCTAATTATCCTCCTATGTACTGCACAATTTGTTCTGAAGAAAGACAATACATCAACCCTAATGGACAAAGTTGGACAACATTACAATTGATGAAGGAAAAAAACTTTCAAAACATTATACGTTTTGAAGAAGAGAACCTATTTAGTATACAGACTAGTCCGAAGTTTGGTATTGGGCAAACCGCCTATCTCGTTAAGAATAAAGGGTTTAATTTATTATGGGATTGTGTGTCCTATATAGATGAGAAAACTATTGAAGAAATAAAGCGCTTAGGGGGACTCGATGCAATTGCAATATCACATCCACACTACTACTCTAGTAAAATTGAATGGGCAGAAGAATTTGATGTACCAGTATACATACACGAGGATGATCAAGAGTGGGTTACGAGACAAAGCGATAAGATTATTTTTTGGTCGGGTGAATCGTTAGAGCTAGATAATGGAGTTAACATTCGCCGGCTAGGTGGACACTATAAAGGTGGGTCTGTATTAGAATGGCAAACTGGAAATGAGCAAAAAGGAGTACTGTTAACAGGAGATATAATTCAAGTAGTCGCAGATCCAAAGTGGGTAAGTTTTATGTACAGCTACCCTAATCTAATCCCATTACCTGCAAAAAAAGTTAAAGAAATATCAGAGGTTGTAGAAACGTTAAAGTTTGATAGGATTTATAATGCATTTCATGGGATTGTAAAAGAAAATGGAAAACTCGTCATTCATAATTCAGCTAATAGATATATAGAAGCATTGGAAGGGACATTATTTGATACTTAATAGACTGGAAAGGACCAATTTTTGGTCTTTTTTTGTTCTTCCCGCATTTAAGTAAAAAAACTAAAAACAAGCATACGATAAAGCAGATTGTTGATTTTTTTTAAGTAACTAAATGGCACTATATTCCTAAAAGGACAATTAACTTTAATCTAGAATTATTAATATAGTCAAATTAGTTGTAAAATATTGGAATTATAAAAAAGTGGCCAGAGGGGATAAAATGATAAAATTTTTAGTTATAAGCATAATCTTCGTACCTATTGTTATCCTAATCACAAAATCGAATTTGCAAAATATTAGTGTTTGGATACTTATCTTGCTATTTGCTCAAAGCGCTGTCTATTCAATTTGGGACTATGTTGTAAAAAGGAACCGTAATAAGAAACAATTCAACTAACGCACTGCATTCGTTCAATAAGAACTCCAAAGGTTGTCTAACTTGGCAACCTTTTTTTATTTGAAAGATCAAATACAGAGCCCTTATCTAAAAATAACATTAAAAATTTCTTTATAAGTTAATTAAAATATAAAACAAGCCTCCAACACCATTAAAAGACGGGTTAATTTGAGATAAAACCTTTGTAGAATTTTGTCGTTTTTCATAATGATTAAGAGAAACGTTGATACATAAAGGTTTATAATAACCCGGTTGATTAAAAACAGAATATTCACGATAATTTAATTAAGATAAATGCACGAAAATTATTTGTTTTAAATGAGTAATTATAGTGAATTTTGTCAGAAAAAGAAGTTTTTTGTAATTAATTGTATGAATGAACTGGAGGAAGCAATATGGGGGAAAAGAGAGAGAAGGGCAAAGTAGTTTTTAAAGGTTTTACAATAGTAGCTTTAACATCTAGTTTTATATTAGGTTCACTTGGACAAACATCAAATATATCAAATGCTGCTAGTCCAAGTAAAGCAGAAGATATTCTTGCTAACCTAACTGCACAGCAAAGAGCGGCTCTTAAAGAGCTTTCAACGAATGAAGAATCAGGGCTTCAAATTTCTTCAGATATTGATTTGAACTCTACAGAGCAAACAAGTGTCATTGTTGAATTTGTAAATCAGCCTGTTAAAGTAGCACAAATTGAGGCGAGTGTAGAAGGTAAAAGTTTAACAAAATCAGACGCTGAGGCACGAATTGATCAAGACCATGATACTTTTACGAAAGATATTGCTCAAGTATTGAAAAGTGAAAAAAGTAAAAAAGTGGATTATAAAATAAATCGTTCATACAAAAATGCTTTTAATGGTGTATCCATGACAATACCAGCAAATCAAATTAAGAATCTATTAACATCCAAAGCAGTTAAAACAGTTTGGAGTAACCAAACATTTTCAATTGATCCACCAAAAGAAAATGAACAACTAAAAGCGGATGAAGCAAATGTTGGAAACTATACTCCATATGATGCGTTAGATCGTTTACATGCTGAAGGCTTTACTGGTAAAGGAATTAAAGTTGGGATTTTAGATACGGGTATGGATTATAACCACCCAGATTTGAAGTCTGCTTATAAAGGTGGATACGATTTCGTAGATAACGATAATGATCCTATGGAAACAACATACGCTGATTGGAAGAAATCAGGTAAACCTGAAATTAGTAATTCAGAAACTTATTATACTGAGCATGGTACGCATGTAGCTGGAATTATAGGTGGACGTGGTAAAGCAAATAGTGAGTATAAAACGTTAGGTGCAGCACCGGAATCGGATTTATACTCTTACCGTGTGCTTGGACCATATGGAAGTGGAACAACGGATGCCATTATTGCAGGGATCGACCGTGCAGTTCAAGACGGTATGGACGTTATCAATATGTCACTTGGTGCAGCTTTAAATGATCCACTGGCTGCAACTTCAATTGCAGTAAACAACGCTGTATTAAGTGGTATTACAACAGTCGTTGCAGCAGGAAATACTGGTGATCAAATGTATACACTTGGTTCACCTGGAGCTGCGGCATTAGCGTTAACAGTTGGTGCATCGTCAGTCGCTTTAGATGTGTACCAATACGCAGGAGTAAATAATGGAAAGAACTATTCAGCAATACAATTAGCTCAAAATTATTCAGATAATATGACATCACTAAAAGGAAAAACTTATCAATTAGTTGATGTTGGTCTTGGAAACCCAGCAGATTTTACCGGTAAAGATGTAAAAGGAAAAATTGCCTTTATTAAACGTGGTACGATTGCATTAATTGATAAAATTAAAAACGCAAAAGTAAACGGTGCTGTAGGCGTATTAATGTATAATGATGAAACAAATAAAGCTGAAGGTCCAATTCAAGCATTCCTTGGTGAATCAGTGGACGCAATTCCTGCATTTTCTGTTTCAAATGAACAAGGTTTAGAAATTTCGGCTGCAATCAAAGCTGGTGCATCAGATTTCACTTTTGGCGATTTTAAAAAGATACAAACAGCATCAGATGAATTAGCAGGATTTAGTTCAAGAGGTCCATCACGCATTAACTACGATATTAAACCAGAAGTGACTGCTCCAGGTGTAGCCATTCTTTCAACTGTACCATTTTATATAAATAATAAGACAGATGATGGATCAAAACCTGAAGACTATCGATATGCTTATGCGCGCTTATCGGGAACATCTATGGCAACACCGTATGTAGCAGGTGTATCAGCATTATTACTTCAATCAAATAAAGATTTACAACCTGAGGATGTTAAATCAATCTTAATGAACACAGCTGATCCATTATCGAAAGCGTATAGTGTTTTTGAAGTAGGTAGTGGTCGAGTAGATGCATACGAAGCAATTCACTCTAATGTAGAATTAGAAGTTGTGGATCAAACGCCAACAATTATTAATGGTAAAGAAAAATCTATTAAAGAACTAACTGGTGGTATTAGTTTCGGTTCTTATGGATCTGATGACAAAGATATTACAGATTCCCGTAATATTACGTTAAAGAATCGTAGTGAAAAAGCGAAAACATTTAAAGTAGACGTGAAATTCCAAACTGGATTAAGAGGATCTAAAGACGCGGTCGGGAATAATGTAACATTAACAGGACCTACATCTGTAAAATTAAATGGAATTAGCCAGAAGAATGTTAAGTTTAACTTAAACATTCCAAAAACAGCTGAAACAGGGACCTATGAAGGATATATTACCTTTACAAATACAGCAGATTCAACTGAAGAATATCAAATTCCATTCGGTGGGCGAGTTGTTGATGAAGGAATTGATACTTTTAAAATCAGCAATCCAATGTTTGGTACTAATACGGACTGGCCAGAAAATGCGAATCCGTATTTAAGCTTTACTTACTCATTAAAATCACATATGAAAACATTAGAGGTAGTGTTACAAGATGCTGAAACTGGTGAGGATCTAGGTTTAGTCGGTTCTTTTACACCAATTACATTGAATGAAAATCAATCTTATACGATTGGAAGGGGATTTAATTCAATTTACTATCCATTTACTGGTGATGCGAAAAATCCAATTAGTAGTGAGCCGATTAATGCAACAGCAGGTAAATATCGATTAAAAATGATTGGAACAAATGAAAAAGGTAAAGTATTCACTAAAGCAGCTGATTTCTTTATTGACGCTGGAGAACCAACTATGACGTCTAGCTTTGACAATTTAGATCAAAAAGTAATTGAATATAAAGATAGTCAATTTGATTCGAATGGACAGTTTTTATATGATTTTAATATTAACTTAAATGATCCAGAAACTGCAGAAGCAAATAAATTAGGTATACCAGTAGATCAATCAAGCAATGCAGTTGTATCGTTTTACAATAGTCCGTTTCCTGCAAAGCCAAAGTATACAGATAAAAACGGTAACTATACTGACAAAATTTTAGTTAAGAAAAGCTCTACTCCGTTAAATGTTTCATTTTATGGTTTTGATGCAGCTAGAAACTTTACAGCAAATGCATCAAATATGTTAGAAGTAACATTCGTAAGCGAAAATTTACCTTATTACTATTTAAAAGCAAGTAAAAAAACCGTTATAACAGGCGATACTGTCAATTACAGTGTTCGTTCAAATAATGTGAAAAATTTAAAAACTACTAAAATAAATTTAAAAGTAGATCCAAATCTTGCAACAATTCAAAATGTAGTAGTAAATGATGCAGTAAAACAATTTGGAGATGCGAATGTAACTGTATCTTCAGAACCAGCTGCAGCAGGTACACTTCTTTATACATTTACATTTACTTATAATGGAACAAAAGCATTGCCAGAAGACTTACAGCTTTTTAATTTTGATTTGAAAACAGCAAGCAAGTGGATTAAAGGATTGCCTTTTGATTGGTATACAATGACAACTTCAACGATAGACCAATCAAATGTAGAAACAAATAATGTCTACACTTATATGGAAACTTATAATAAAAAGATAACTAATTCAAGAATAGATGGAGCTTTATTATCAGAAGGGTTATATGATCCAGCTACTGGTCAAAAGAATTATGCAATTGATGCAAGTAAAATCGGTGCAAAAGTAACCGTTACTTCATATGACGGAAAAACGATTGTAGATGCTCCAATCTATAACAGTGCTGGTCAATATATTGCTGAAGGTATGAAGGCTGATCCAAAACCTTATACTGTAAAAATCGATGTGCCTGGTCATTTTACGATGTATAGAAAAATGAATCTATCAGATAATGTACGCGGTGAATATGTAGGAAAGAGAATGCTTTGGAATTTAACAAGTGGAGCGGCTGGTGATGTCAACAAAGATAATGTAATCGACATTTTAGACGCAATTGCTGTACAAACATATTGGGGTACAAATAAAAATACAACAGACTTTAACTTTGACAAAGTAGTAGATGAAAAAGACATGTATTTTATTGAGAAAAACTTTGGATTACAAAATTCTACAGTTAATAATGCGCCGAAACCAAAAACCACTTATAAAGGCAAGACTTTAGAAGACATCTTAAAAGATTTAGGATTAGATCAGTAATAACAAAAAGGGAAACCAACTGAGTTGGTTTCCCTTTTTGTTGTGCAATTTATTTCATTGTAACTACTTCTGTTTGACTTAGTACTTCTTTATTCGGCTTAACAGCAGATAAGAATAAGACTAGTACAGAAATAATACCGATCCAAATGATGATCGTCATTGGATGACTCACTGATAAGCCTTTGTCAAAATAGAATATTTCTCTTAATCCGTCAGCTCCAAAGCGCATTGGAACCCAAGAGTAAATCCAGTCTTTTGAAAAAGCTGGTAAAAGCTCTTTTGGCATACCAATTAAAGAACCAGAGAAGAAGAAGATTAGGGCAAAGATACCAACTCCGCCGAAACCTATCCATGATAGTACAGCAGAAATTAGAATATGGAAACAGAAATAAGCAATCGTTAAATAGAGTGCCACATCTAAGAAGTTTGGAAGTGTGATTCCCATCCACTTTGCCATTAATGTTATTCCAAAACCGATTAGGAATGATAAGATAACTCCTAAAAATAATTGTTCAAAAATAACTTTTAGTTTCCCAACTTTATTTGATGTTAGAGTTTTCTTTTTCGCTAAAAAGACAATAACTGCCCCGATTAAACTAGACATCCACAGTGGTGTTATTAAAACAACAGGTGCGTTTCCATTTGACGTATGTGTTCCGATTGCATTTACATTTTCAATCTTTGCTATGATTGGATTCGCTAATATTTCAGCTTGTTTTACTGAAATCGAGTTCACATTTTTCTTTAATTCATTAAAAATCTCGGTATGAATATTTAGGCTAAGATTTTCTACAATATGAGTTAGCATTTGACTAGCCATCGTTGAGCCCGTTGTATTTTTACCTTGGTTTACTAAAATTTTAATCGCTATTGGTGAAGGATTTGCTGTTTTTAGTGAAGCTTGATTTTTACTTAAATCACTTGGAAGAATAAGAGCACCGTAATATTTTTGATCATCTAGACCTTTACGTACTTTTTCTTCACTTGAAACTTGAATCCATTTAATTGCTGGCTTTTCACCATTAGTCGTTTTGGACAACTCAGTTATTTTAGAAACCATCATTTTGCCTATATTAATATTTCCTTTTGAAGGGACTTGGATACCTTGATCTTCGTTTACGATTGCAATTGGAAGATTTTTAGGTGTTGGATTAACAGATGATGCTAATGTAAGAGAAAAAATTATTGCAACAACTAATACTAGTATTGGCGCTATTATAGCTTGTTTTTGTTTAAATAAGTTCATTTGAATACCTCCTATATCCTATGTCACGGAATTACTGAACAACGTGTTGACTAATCTTATGTGTTGATATTACAATGAGTTTTAATAAATCACAATAAGCAAATAACATAAATGTGTTCATTGCTAAACAGATTTATATTATGTGTTTATTAAAAACTATAATTTAAAGGATGATATAAAGTGACTCAATCATTGAGAGAAATGAAGGTTGCAAAAACGAAGGAATTAATAAAAGAGACATTATTAGATTTAATTGAAGAAAAAGGATTCGAAGCGATATCAGTAAGAGATATTACATTAAAGGCTGGATTAAATAGAGGTACGTTTTATCTACATTATAGAGATAAATACGATTTAATGGAAAAAAGTCAAAATGAAATATTAGAAGAATTACAAAATCGACTAATGTATATAAAGCCAAGAGAATTGAATGAGTTTTATTCAAATGACATGGTCTACCCACCAATTTTAAATGTATTTCATTATTTAAAAGATAATCAAAGATTTATTAAAATTTTAATTAGTACAAAAGGTGACCCAGCTTTTCCAAAAAAAATGAAGCAGTATATTAAGGAAGCAATTTATGAAAAAATAATCAATATGATTGAGGAGGAATATATGATTGATCTTCCTCATGAATACACAACTGCGTTTATTTCTTCAGCTTTTTTTGGTCTTATGGAGCAATGGTTAGATAAGGATGAACCGATTTCTTCAGAAGAAATGGGTATTATGCATATGAAATTATTAAAATTTATGAAGCAATTTGTTAGTCAAATCGTTAAATAAAACAGGGACTAAAAGAGTTTATCTACACCCTTTTAGTCCCTGTTTTTTCTAAACACTTCATTTAAGATCTAGTTTCTGATATAGCTGTTCTTACTTTTTCAAATGATGTTTTAGCTTTATGAGAATTTAAGATCATTAAATTTACATATAATGCATCAATGATACTTAATTGAGCAATCCTTGAAGCTAGAGCCTCTGGTCGATATTCTGTTTCCTCAGATGATGTGTACAGGGAAACAGTAACATTTTGACTTAAGGCAGATTTCGGGAAACCTGTAATGCCAATTGTTTTGACACCGTTTTCATTTAATACTTGTAAAATACGCAAGATATCTTTATTGGAGCCAGAATGTGAGATCACGATGGCTACATCATCCTTTGTGAGTTGAGAAGCTGACATTAATTGAAAATGTGAATCCGTGTATGAATTTGCTTTAATTCCTGTACGAATAAATTTATGAAAAGCATCCATTGCAATTATTGAAGAACCGCCTACTCCATATAATTCAACTTTATTTGCTTTTAAGATCAGATTTACTGCTTTTTTAATCGATGCACTATCTAGAATTTGGGCAGTATTTTCAAGTGTTCGGATATTAGATTGAAATACTTTATTTGCGATTGTTATTTCATCATCTTTTTCGTTAATTTCCTCATGGATTTGCTGTATTGGCGTCATAATTTCCGTTGCTAGTGCAATCTTAAGGGCCTGATAGCCTTTAAATCCGATGCGCTTACAAAATCTAAAAACAGTAGCGTCAGCAACGTTCAAGTCTTCAGCAACTTCTGTAATTGTACTATGAATAATATGCTTTGGATTTTGTAATATATAGTCAGCAATCTTCTTTTCTTTATCACTTAGTCGTGCATAATAAGAACGAATTTTACCTAAGCTATTCGTTTGTTCCATGTTCTTTACACCTTCTTAGGGAATAGTTTTTTAGAATGAATATTAATATAGTTTTTTAAATAATAATGTATATATTTTAAATGTTTTGAAAAGTAGTATAGTTTACTTAATTATTATTATATAGGAAAAAAGAGGTTTTTTTAATAATAATATGAAAACCCTTTCTTGTGAAAATTATTTTGCATATTATCAGTATTAACGAAAAAATTTTTTTCACTCAATCTATTTATAATACAATTTTTCCATATATGTAGTATAGTAAGGAAAGTTTTCTAAGAATACAAATTTAAGGATTAAGTGAGTAGTAAATCGTACATATAAACCTGTTGGCAAAACATATAGTCATAAACCAATAAAAGAAAACGTTGAAATTTATAGAGACATTAATATTAGTTTATCTAGAAAGTTAAACGAGGAATATGAGAGGTTTGCTAATTTCCAAAATAAATGGATTAAGTGATTTAAACTGGTGAAAAGGATCGTTTAGTTTGTTTGAATTCGAAATTTTAAAAATTAAATCTATTTGACGAATAGTTCTTAAGTAATGTCAAAAAAATAATAAAATAGTCTTTAAGGTAGGATTTTATTTTGGAACGCTATCTTTTTTTTAGTTATATTGAATTGGATTTAGAGTGAAATTAACTAGTTTTAGGTAAAAATCATTAATTGTATTTTCCTTAAAAGGATATTAAAATTTAGTAAAGAATATTTAGATAAATATGGTTATAGAGATAGAGGAGGGTGCATATGATTGAGGGGGAAATCATAAAGTTTTATCGTGAAAAAATGGGGTTAACTCAAGCTATGCTTGGAGAAGGTATATGTACAACTACTCATGTTAGTAAAATTGAAAGAGGCAAGACGGCATACTCACCTGATATTATCGCTTTATTTTCAGATCGTTTAGGAATAAATATTAATCATGAAGTCCAATCGTTTTATAATTTAGAGAAAAAATTACATCTTTGGCATGATGCATTAATAATGAAAAAAGAAGCACAAATAGAAGAATGTAAAGCAGAACTTGATCAAATGCCCTTTATTGAATATTCACAATACGCAGCCCACTATAATTTACTAAGAGCAAGGTATTATTTTCATTATCAAAATTTAGATATGGTTAAGCAAATACTTACATATGTGAAAAAAGAATTCCCTGAATTATCTCCTTTCGAGAAAAATCTATTTTATCATCTTCAAGGTATGTTTTATATATCAAATTATACTAGCCTAAGTAGTGAAGACCATCAAAAAGCAATTAAAGTATTAAAGATGATTAATATCGATGAGTATCGAAATGAAGAATACTATCATCATCTTGCAATTGCCTATCATTATGGAAGCTCAAAAATATTGGCTTATAAATATGCTGAAATGGCTCTTAAATATTTTCAGAGAACGAATAATTACTTATTTGCGATTAGTTCTGAAACGCTTATGTTATTGCAGTACGGTAGTGAGTTAGAGATGAATTTTAATGAAGTTGTAGGACGCTACAAGGATTTAATTCATAACTGTGAAGTATTAGGGGACCGAGAACGTAAGGCTATATTATTAAATAATCTTGGCGTTAAGTATTTTAAGCGAGAAGAATATGAAACTGCATTATATTATTTTGAAGAAAGTATTAATGAAACCGAAAATAAAAAATCCATCAATTATTTAAGACGTTTGTGCAATTATTTAGAGACATGTACTGAAGGGACATTATTAGAAAAAGAGATACTTCTTGGTGTGATGAAAAGAGCACTTGCACTAGCAAAATTGTTAAAAAGCCCAGTACATATTACCCTTATTAAATTATTTAAGCTGAAGGCTGAGGGTGCTCGAGAAAAGTTTTATCAATATCTATCGGATGAGGCACTTCCATTCTTTTATTCTACTAATAATAAATTCTATATCGAACAATTTGGTAAGAAATTATATAAATACTATATAGAAATTAAAGATTTTCAAAAAGCTGCTGAATTATATGAATCAATTGAACATACATTTGTTAGCTTATAAAAAAATACATAGACAACGTTAATTAACGTGTCTATGTATTTTTTTTTGTAATGAATTAATTAATTGTAGTAAGTAAATTGTTCGAAATTAACTAAAATTGGTTTATTCGCATAGGGAAATATGTTGTAATTTGTCGTTTGTTTTAATGTGAAATGTAAAAACACTGATAAATCAGGGCTTTCTATAACCCAATTGATTAAAAAAAGAATATTCACAATAATGGAATTAGAAGGAATGAACGACAAATGTTCATTATATTTTGTTGATTACTAGAGAAAGTTGTCAAAAAAGTAGTTTTCTAGTAATTAACTGCAATTATTATTAAGTAAATGAACTGGAGGAAGAAAAATGGGGGAAAAGAGAGAAAAAAGTAAAGTTTTAAAAAGTTTTACGGTTTTAGCTTTATCATCAAGTTTTATTCTAGGTTCTTTAGGACATGCAACTAATGTTTCACAAGCAGCAAGTCCAAGTAAAGTGGAAGATCTTTTAGCAAAATTAACTTCAGAGCAAAGAGCAGCTCTTAATCAGCTTTCAACTAGTGAAGATACTGGGTTGCAAATTTCCTCTGAGATTAATCTAGACTCTTCTGAACCAACTAAGGTCATTGTAGAATTTGCTAATAAACCTGCTAAAGTTGCGCAAATTGAAGCAAGTGTGGAAGGTAAGACTTTAACAAAATCAGACGCTCAAGACTTAATTGATCAAGACCATGATACTTTTACGAAAGATGTTAGCAAAGTTTTGACAAATGGTAAAAGTAAAAAGGTAGATTATAAAATTAACCATTCTTATAAACATGCATTCAATGGTGTTTCCATGACCCTACCAGCAAATCAAATAAAGAATCTCCTAAAATCAAAAGCTGTAAAAAAGGTGTGGAGTAACCAAACATTTTCAATTGATCCACCGAAAGAAACTGATCAATTAAAAGCAGATGAATCAAACGTTGCAAATTATACTCCTTATGATGCGCTAGACCGCCTACATGCAGAAGGATTTACAGGTAAAGGAATTAAAATAGGGATTTTAGATACAGGGATGGATTATCACCACCCAGACTTGAAGGATGCATATAAAGGTGGATATGATTTCGTTGATAACGATAATGATCCGATGGAAACAACTTATTCAGATTGGAAAAAATCAGGCCAACCTGAAGTTAGTGGCACATCAACTTATTACACGGAGCATGGTACACATGTAGCTGGTATTATTGGTGGACGAGGTGTAGCAAATAGTGAGTATAAAACGATTGGTGCAGCACCAGATGCTGACCTTTATTCTTACCGAGTGTTAGGACCTTATGGATCAGGAACTGAGGAAGATATTATTGCTGGGATCGATCGTGCTGTACAAGACGGTATGGATGTCATTAACATGTCACTAGGTGCAACGCTAAACGATCCACTTTACGCTACTTCAATTGCAGTAAACAATGCAGTATTAAATGGAGTTACAACTGTAGTAGCAGCCGGAAATAGTGGAGATCAAATGTATACCCTTGGTTCACCTGGTGCTGCTGCATTAGCTTTAACAGTTGGTGCTTCATCTATCGCATTAGATGTTTACCAATACGAAGGCGTTAATAATGGAAAGAATTATTCAGTAAGACAATTAGCTAGAAATTATTCAGACGACTTAACAGCATTAAAAGGAAAAACATATCAATTAGTTGATGTTGGTTTAGGTAATCCCGCTGATTTCAATGGTAAAGATGTAAACGGAAAAATCGCTTTTATTAAACGTGGAACGATTGCGCTAATCGATAAAATTAAAAATGCAAAAGCAAAAGGTGCAGTTGGCGTTTTAATGTATAACGATGAAACAAATAAAGCTGAGGGTGCGATCCAATCATTCCTTGGTGAATCAGTCGATGCAATTCCAGCATTCTCTGTTTCAAATGAAGAAGGTTTAGCTATTTCAGATGCTATAAAAGCAGGTAACACAAATTTCGCATTTGGAGACTTTAAAAAGGTACAAACAGCGTCAGATGAATTAGCAGGATTTAGTTCAAGAGGCCCTTCAAGAGTAAACTATGACATCAAACCAGAAGTAACAGCTCCAGGTGTGGCGATTCTTTCAACTGTGCCATTCTATGTAAATAATAAAACAGGTGATGGATCAAAACCTGAAGATTATAAATATGCATATGAGCGCTTATCAGGAACGTCAATGGCAACACCTTATGTAGCCGGTGTGTCAGCATTATTACTTCAATCAAATAAAGACCTACAACCAGAAGATATCAAATCGATTTTAATGAACACTGCTGATCCATTATCAAAATCTTATAGCGTATTTGAAGCAGGTAGTGGACGTGTTGACCCATATGAAGCAATTCATTCAAATGTAGAATTAGAAGTAGTGGATCAAACACCAACAGTTATTAATGGAAAAGAAAAATCTATTAAAGAATTATCTGGTGGAATTAGCTTTGGATCATACGGTTTCGATGATAAAGACATTGCAGATTCTCGTAATATCACATTAAAAAACCGTAGTGAAAAAGCGAAAACATTTAAAGTAGATGTGAAATTCCAAAGTGGTTTAAGAGGCTCTAAAGATGCAGCACAAAATAATGTAACATTAACAGGGCCTACATCTGTAAAATTAAATGGAATTAGCCAAAAGAATATTAAGTTTAACTTAAACATTCCAAAAACAGCAGAAAAAGGAACATACGAAGGATTTATTACATTTACAAACACAGCAGATCCAACAGAAACTTATCAGATTCCATTTGGTGGTCGTGTAGTTGATGAAGGAATTGATTATTTTAAAATTGACAACCCAATGTTCGGTACGGATACAAGCTGGCCAGCAAATGCTTTCCCATTTTTATCATTTGATCTTTCATTGAAGTCACATATGAAAACATTGGATGTATTACTACAAGATGCTACAACAGGTGAGGATCTTGGCTTAGTTGGTTCATTTACACCAATCACATTGAATGAAAATCAAGATTACTTTATTGGAAGAGGATTCAGTTCAATTTACTATCCATTTACTGGAGATGCAAAAAATCCAATTAGTTATGATCCGGTAATAGCAAAAGCAGGGAAATACAAATTAAAGCTAGTTGGTACGAATGAAAAAGGTAAGTCATTTGTAAGAACTGCAGATTTCGTTTACGATGTCGCAGCACCGAATATGACTTCAAGCTTTGATTCTCTAGATCAAAAAGTAATTGAATACAAAGATAGTCAATTTGATTCAAATGGACAATACCTATATGACTTTAACATTAATCTAAATGACCCTGAAACTGCTGAAGCAAGTCGTTTGGGTCTGCCGGTAGATCAGTCAACTAATTCAGTTGTATCGTTCTACGATAGTCCGTTCCCAGCTAATCCAATTAAAACAGATCAGAACGGTAACTATACTGACAAGATTGTTGTTAAAAAACGTTCTACACCACTACAAGTTTCCTTCTATGGTATGGATGCAGCAAAAAACTTTACTAGCAATGCTACAAACAACTTAAGAATTGTATTTGTGGATCAAAATTTCCCATATTACTATTTGAAGGCAAATAAACAAACAGTAACAACAGGCGATACTGTAAATTACAGTGTGCGTTCAAATAATATTAAAACCTTAAAAACAACTAAAATTAATTTTAAGGTTGATCCGAACTTAGCAACAATCAAAAATGTTGTTGTAAATGATGCAGTAAAACAATATGGAGATGCACAAGTTTCAGTAACTTCAGTACCTTTTGGAACAAGTCAGCTTTATACATTTACATTTACTTATAATGGAACAAAAGCTTTACCAGAAGACCTACAATTGTTTAATTTCGACATGAAAACAGCAGAGAAATATACAAGAAGTGTGCCAAATGATTGGTATACAATGACGGCGTCTACAATTGACCAATCAAATGTTGAGACAAGCAATGTGTATGCGTACATGGAATCTTATAAAATTAAGAACACATACTCAAAGATAGATGGATCATTAAAATTAGAAGGAACAATTAATCCAGCAAACGGTCAGCCGAATTATGCGCTTGATCAAAGTGTAATCGGTGCAAAAGTAACAGTTACTTCTTATGATGGTAAAACAATTGTACAACCTACAATCAATAAAAGCGGACAATTTAGCGCAGAAGGACTGAAAGCAGAGCCAAAACCTTATACTTATAAAGTTGATGTTCCTGGACATTTTACAATGAATAGACAAGTACTTTTATCAGATGAAGTGCGTGGTGAGAATTTAGGAAAGAGGTATAATGTAAGCTTATTAACAGCTGCAGCTGGAGATGTTAATAAAGATGATGTAATTGATGTTTTAGATGCATTAGCTGTACAAACATATTGGGGTACAAATAAGGCTACAGCCGACTTTAACTTTGATAAAGTAGTAGATAAAAAGGATATGGACTTTGTCGTTAGAAACTATGGATTACAAAATCCTACTGTTGATAAAGCACCAAAACCAAAAACTACTTACAAAGGTGCAACTTTAGATAGTATTTTAAAAGATTTAGGTTTAGATCAATAATAAGTTTGCAAAAGGGAAGCCAGAAAATTTGGCTTCCTTTTTGATGTTGCATTGCTATCGGTGAAATAGTAAAGAAGTGAAGTGCAAATAAAAAGGTCAAATCTGCAAATAAAAGTTGAGACCTAATAAGTGATGAAAAAAAGTATTTTAAAAGAGTTTGAACGGGAATAATTATTGAGATTTGCTTATAAAATAAGCATTTATTTAAAGGGAAAAAGAATAATTAACGTTTAATTAAAATAGGATGAGCAATTTCAAGTAGTGCTGCTTTCCACTAAAATAATACAAAAATTGGGTTATTTCTATTTTTTTCAAGGGAGAATTTTGTCGAAAGTAGAGAGGGAGGTTTCTATTTATTGGTTAATTAGGGGGAAGGATAACCCAATTGACCGAAAATTGAAAAAAAACAATAATAAATATAGAAAGTAAATTTGATGCAGGATAGTTAGAATATGACGAAAAAAAGTAGCTTACTATTTTATAAATCATATAACTTCGCTTAATTTTACTTTAGATAAAGAGAAGCCAGGAGGAAGGAAAATGGGGAAAAGAGTAAAGAAAAGTAAGTTTGTATCAGGCTTTACCGTATTAGCTCTATCATCTAGTGTTGTTATAGCACCGATTGCACATGTAACAAATGTTTCAAAAGCAGCAGGGAAAACAAAAACAGAAACAATACTAGCAAGTTTAACTTCCCAGCAACGAGCTGCTTTAAAACAAATTTCAACAAATGAAGCGACAGGACTTCAAATCTCAAAGAATGTTGATCAAACTACTTCAAACCAAACTTCTGTTATTGTAGAGTTTGCTAATAAGCCAGCTAAAGTTGCTCAAATTGAAGCTCAAGTAGATGGTAAATCATTATCCGAGTCGCAAGCGGCGAAATTAGTGGATCAAGATCATGCAACATTTAATGATGAAGTTGGCCAAGTTCTTAAGGACGAAAATAATAAAAAGGTAAACTTTAAAATTAAACGCTCTTATAAGAACGCTTTTAACGGTGTGTCAATGAGTCTACCAGCAAACCAAATTAAGAACCTACTAAAATCAAAAGCTGTTAAAACAGTATGGAGTAATGAGAAGTTTTCAATTGATCCTCCGAAGGAATCAGATAAGAATAGTGAGTTAAAAGCAGACGAGTCAAAAGTAGCGAACTACACTCCGTATGATGGATTGGATAAGTTACATGCTGAAGGTTACACGGGTAAAGGTATTAAAGTTGGTATTCTTGATACTGGTATCGATTATAACCATCCTGATTTAAAAGATGCTTTCAAAGGTGGATATGACTTTGTCGATAATGATAATGATCCAATGGAAACTACATATCAGGATTGGGTAAAAGCTGGTAAGCCAGGTTCGGCAGATGGAGCTGACTATTATACTGAGCATGGTACTCACGTAGCAGGTATCATTGGTGGACGAGGTGCAGCAAATAGCGAGTACAAACAAGTTGGAGCAGCACCTGAATCTGATATTTACTCTTATCGTGTACTAGGTCCTGGTGGTGTTGGGACAAGTGAAGCGATTATCGCTGGTATCGATAAAGCAATAAAAGATGGTATGGATGTTATTAATATGTCATTAGGTGCATCATTAAATGATCCACTTTATGCAACTTCCATAGCGGTTAACAATGCCGTATTAAGTGGTGTAACGACTGTTGTAGCTGCAGGAAATGATGGAGACCAAATGGACACTTTAGGATCTCCTGGAGCAGCAGCTTTAGCATTAACGGTCGGAGCTTCATCAGTAGCGATTGATCTTTATCAATATAACGGCACACAAGATGGAAACAAATATGACTTTAGACAATTAGCTCAAAACTATTCAGACGATATAACAGCTTTAAAAGGGACTAAAAATCAGTTAGTCGATGTAGGATTAGGCTATCCGGAGGACTTTACAGGTAAAGATTTAAAAGGAAAAATAGCGTATATTCAACGCGGCGACATCGCATTAATTGATAAAATCAAAAATGCAAAAGCTGCCGGTGCTGTAGGCGTCTTAATGGCAAATAATGTAGATAATAAAAGTGAGGGTGCGATTCAAGCATTCTTAGGCGAGTCGGTAGATGCAATTCCTTCATTCTCAGTATCATATGAAGATGGATTGAAAATTACAGAAGCAGTTAAAGCAGGTAGAAATGAAGTTGCTTTTGGTGATTATTCTAAGCTACAAACAGCGTCTGATGAATTAGCTACGTTTAGTTCAAGAGGTCCTTCACGAGTAAATTATGATATTAAACCAGAAGTGACAGCTCCAGGTGTTTCGATTCTTTCAAGTGTACCGTTTTATGTAAATAATAAAACAGGTGATGGCACAAAACCAGAAGATTATAAATATGCTTATGAGCGTATGTCTGGTACTTCAATGGCAACACCGTATGTAGCTGGTGTATCAGCATTATTACTTCAGTCAAATAAAGACTTGCAACCTGAAGATATTAAATCTATCTTAATGAATACAGCTGATCCTTTATCACAAGCATATAGCGTATTTGAAGTAGGTAGTGGACGCGTAGATGCTTATGAAGCAATTCACTCAAACGTAGAATTAGAAGTAGTCGACAAAACACCTACAATAGTAAATGGCAAAGAAAAATTGATTAATGAGTTAACTGGTGGGATGAGCTTTGGTTCATTTGGATTCGATGATAATGATATTGCAGATTCACGAAACGTTACTTTAAAAAATCGTAGTGAAAAAGCAAAGACATTTAAAGTAGACGTGAAATATCAAACTGGATTAAGAGGATCAAAGGACGCAGCATCAAATAAAGTAACACTTTCAGGCCCTACATCAGTTAAGTTAAATGGAATTAGTTCAAAATCAATTAAGTTTAACTTAAATATTCCTAAAACAGCAGAAAAAGGGACTTATGAAGGATATGTTACATTTACGAATACAGCAGATCCAACTGAACAATATCAAATCCCATTTGGTGTTCGTGTTGTAGAAGAAGGAATTAAGTCATTTGATTTATACAATCCGCTTTATTCTAATAAAATAACAAACCCAACTTATGCATATCCGTTTATGGATGGAAGTGTAGCATTAAAAACTAATATGAAAACATTAGATGTTGTGATCCAAGACCCAACAACAGGGGAAGATTTAGGATTGATTGGTTCATTTAATACATCAGTAATGAAAGAAGATGTAGTTTACAGTATTGGTAGACTTGTTGGAGCAGTTTACTATCCATTCACTGGAGATGCGAAAAATCCAATAAGTAGTAAATACGAAACAATTAAACCAGGGCACTACAAACTAAGACTTGTAGGTGTAAGTGATAGCGGAAAAACGTTTGCTGAAGCAAGGGACTTTATGTTGGAATATGGTGTTCCTAATATGACATCAAGCTTTGATAAACTAGATCAAAAGGTTATCGAATACAGTGATAGTCAACTAGATGAAAATGGTCAAATGTTGTATGACTTCAATATAAACGTAAATGACCCAGAAATTGATGAAGCTAATAAATATGGTATTAAAGCTAATCAATCAGATAATACGATTGTTTATACTTATAACTCATTCTTCCCATCGTTACCAATCAATGTAGATAAAAATGGGGACTATAAGGATCAAATATTAGTTGATAGCCAATATCCAGTACTACCTCTAACATTCTATGGTATGGATGCAGCGTTAAATCCAACTGCTCAAATTAGAATCGCTTTCGTAAAAAATACAACTCCGTATTATTACTTAAAAGCGAATAAGCAAAACATTGTACCTGGTGATACTGTAAATTACTCTGTAAAAGCAAATAATATCAGTAATTTAAAAACAACTAAATTAACAATTCAACTGAACAATAGTCAAGGCACAATTGATAATATTAAAGTGAATGATGAAGTTAAAAAATATGGCGACGCACAAGTTACAGTAAAAACATCTCCTACAACTTGGGACTATATTACGCAATACGACTTTACTTTTACTTACTCAGGTTCAGCTAAGCTACCTGAAGATACTCAATTGTTTAATTTTGATATTAAAACACTTGATAAATCATTTACAACAGGTTCTGCAATAAACTTCTCTGGTAATGGTGCATCAACAGTTGATACATCAAATGTAGAAACGAAAAATGTATACACTTATATTGAAGGCTACAATGTTAAACCAACTGTTTCAAAACTAACAGGAACACTTCAAGTAGAAGGTGCAAAAGACCCTGAAACAGGTGAAACAAACTATGCGATTGATCAAAGTAAATTAGGTGCAAAAATTACACTAAATTCTTATGATGGTAAAACAGTATTACAAGCACCAATTACATCAAAACAAGGTGACTATGCGTTTGATGGTGTTAAACTAGACAGCAAACCTTATACTTTATCAGTAGATGTACCAGGTCACTTTACTATGAATCAAAAAATGGATACATTATTTGATAAAATCCGCGGTGATTTAATCGGTAAACAATTACGCTACTTATTAGATGTTGCACCAGCTGGAGATGCAAATAAAGACGATGTAATCGACGTTTTAGACGCATTAGCCGTACAAACATACTGGGGCACAAACAAAGCATCAGCTGACTTTAACTTTGATAAAGTAGTTGATGCAAAAGATATGGATTATGTAATTAAGAATTTCGGATTACAAAATTCAACTGTTCCAAATCCGCCTAAAGCTAAAAAATCATATAAAGGTGCTACATTAGATAGTATCTTAGCAGAATTAGGATTGAATAATTAAGGGCCGGAAAAAAACAGGAAAACAAGAAGTACTGGAAATTCAAAGGCAGCCTTCTCCCGATGATTTTTGGGAGAAGGCTTTTTAATTGAAAAAGTGACTAATAAATCTTCTAGTCTTTTAGTGTCTGTATAAGAAAATCAACATTCCCCCAAACAGATTTCACATCTTCTTTCAACGTCTATTCTTCCAAAACCTTACTCTATACACATAAAGAGATTCAAATCGGGTTAACTTAAAGGAATAAAGGATGTTTAGGGAGACTTTTTCATGAATAAGAAGTTTATTTATTCAGCTCATATTTATATTTTAGTTATTATGTCTACCGGTTTTATGTTACATGTTTTTATTGTTCCAAGTGTTTTGACATCAACTCATCGAGATTCGTGGATTACGGTTGTTGCTAGCATTCTTCCTTTTGTGATTTGGACATTGTTAGTTTTTTATATTTATAAAAAACTGAAGAATGAAGATATTTTATCTTTAATGTTCAAAGTTTTTTATAAACCAATCGCTTACGTTTTATCAGCTATTTTGGTAGCTTATTTTTTATTAGCAGCATTCGTTACTTTTCGATTTACATTTATATGGGCAAATATAAATTATACGCAGGATATTCCAGATTTTATTGTTGTGTTATTAATTGTATTTATTTGCTTTTATGCAGTTTACAAAGGGATTCATACAATCAGTACGGTTGCATTTTTAATTTTACCGCCGGTCGTTTTTTTTGGATTTTTAGTAGGCGTTGGCAATGTTAAAAACAAAGACTATGGATTACTATTTCCTGTATTTGAAAATGGGTATCATGATTTTTTCCATGGGTTTATTTATACTTGTTCTGGATTTTTTGAGTTGATTTTTATATTATTTTTAAATTCATTTTTAAAAGATAAAGTAAAAATAAAATGGCTTATTATAGTAAGTTTTATATTATTAATGTTAATTTTGGGACCATTGACAGGGGCAATAATGGAATTTGGACCTGTTGAAGCAGAGAAAATGAGAAATCCAGTTTATGAGCAATGGAAACTTTTAACGCTAGGACAGAATATTACTAGATTGGATTTTTTATCAATTTATCAATGGTTGTCAGGCGCTTTTATTCGGATTAGTTTAAACTTGTTTATCGCAAATTACATTATCAATTATGGCGGACGAAAGAAATGGAGTTTACCAGTATTATCAATTTCACTATTAGTGGCAGTTATGGTTCCTTGGAATGCGTCGTCTTTTTATAACTTTTTACAGTACTATTACTTTCCAATCAATTTATGTTTTTTAATATGTTTAATGGTAATCTTTTTATTTATCTCAAAATTAAAAGGTGATTCAGCATGACAAAAGAACCGAGAACTCTAAACTTACTAGAATTTATGGAGTCATTTAATCACTCGTCAGATATCGATTTTAGAACGAAATCATATCAAGAAGGTGAAGACTCGCATTTTGTGATCATTATGTTTTGTCCAAACTTAATTGATATGCAATTTAGTAATCAAATTATCAATGACATTTTTAATATAGTCCAAAAAGAAGAGAAATTTAATTTTGAGTTATTAAGAAATATAGTGGAAGTTAAAAGATTGAAGAAAGAATCTAATCTTAAAAAAGAAGTTGAAGAAAATTTATTTTCGGGGGATTTAGTCATATTTAGTTCCTACTTAAATGATGTCTTCTTTATTTCAGTTGCCAATCCTCCTAAACGAAGTCCTGAAGAGTCTAATTTAGAAAATTCTATTCGTGGGCCAAGAGATGGATTCGTTGAAAATATTTCAGATAATATGGCATTAATTCGTCAAAGACTTAAGACATCAACATTAAAAAGTGTCGAGTATACAATCGGTGAACGAAGTCGAACGAAGGTTTTATTAGTTTACATTGAGGATATTATTAATCCTTCAATTCTTTCAGATGTGAAACAACGTCTAAGTTTAATTAAAAAAGATGTGGTATTAAGTAGCTATGAAATTGAGGAAGCTTTATATGATAAACCTTTCTCAATATTTCCTCTTCTAGATAATATAGGTAGGCCAGATTTCATTGTACAGTCATTGAATCAAGGGAGATTTGCGGTAATTGTTGATGGAAATCCTACTTGTCTAATTGGTCCAACAAATTTAAATCAGCTCGTATATTCTCCAGAGGATATACATGCCAGTTTTTATTATGTGAATGTCGTAAGGTACTTAAGAATAATGGCAATCATCACAACGATTTTTCTACCTGGTTTTTATATTGCATTGATAACGTATCATTTAGATCAAGTACCATATCCATTCCTTGCGACAATTGGTATGTCAAGAAATGGGTTGCCATTTTCAGCACCACTAGAGGCGACTTTAATGTTAGGTTTTTTTGAATTATTCAAAGAAGCGGGGATTCGTTTACCAAAAGCAGTAGGACAAACTGTAGCTGTTTTAGGAGGGCTATTTATTGGTGATGCTGCTATACGAGCAGGTTTAACCTCACCATCTATGCTTGTTGTAGTAGCTGTAACTGTTATTTCAGGCTATACATTAATTAATCAGAATATCTCAGGAAATATTGTCATTCTCCGCTTTTTAGTTTTATTTTTATCATCTGGTCTAGGTTTAATTGGATTTTTTACTGGCTTTTTTCTATTAGGAACAATGGTCGTTTCATTAGAAAGCTTCGGTCAACCTTATATATCATTATTATCAGTTCCAAGTAAATCAGACTTTTTAAATGTTGTTATAAAGTTGCCACAAAGATTTAAAGTGAAAAGAAATCAATCACTCCATCCTGTTGATGAAGACCGTCAGAAGGAGTGAGAAATTAGATGAAAAAATTACTAATTATTACGTTGATGGTATTTCAATTATTCGTTTTAACCGGTTGTTGGGGAGAGCGAACGATTATTGATCAAACATTAGTCACAAGTTTTGGAATTGATTTTAAAGACGATCAGTTTGTTGTAACGATTCAAGCTCTTAATTTTTCGAATATCGCTAAACAAGAGAGCGGTGCATTACAAATACCTGCTCCACCGTTAATTGGTCAAGCAAAAGGTAAAAGTATACAGGAGGCGTTTACTAAATTAGAATCAAATTCACCAATTCCTTTATATTACGGACATATAAACAGTGTCATTTTGAGTAAATCAGTCATCGAAAGTAAATTAAAGGAAGTTAATTCATTTATAAGCGGAAGACCATTATTAAGATATACAATGTGGATTTATGGTACGGATCGGGATATCAAAGAAATCCTATTGAGTCAAAGTTTCTTTAATTTACCTTTTTTATATACAGTAGTAACGAATCCTAATGATAAAAGTAGAGGGGACTTAATCGTTTTAAGCATGCAATTCCATCAATATATTTCGAGATACAGCCAACCTGTTGGGACTTTGTTAATTCCTTCATTAGGGATCGAAGATAAGAAATTTGAAGAAAAAAATTTAGATAAAGTAGCTTATATTAATGGTGCTTACGCTGTTTCTCAACAAAAATATAAAGGGCAAGTAAGTGTAAAGGATTTAAAAGCATTAGATTTTATTGAACAAAAAAATTATACCTTACCACTTACACTTGATTCAGGTAATTTAAATTTAGTAGTTAGAAGTTCCAGAGGATCAGTTAAAGTCGTAAAAGGTGGTAAAAAGCCAAAGTATATTATTAAAGTAAAAACAAAAGTAGCGATCGTGCAAAATGAGCATCATCTAAGTAAGAAGAAAATTTCTGCAAAAATTAGTAGGAGAATAAAAAAAGAGATTTTAAAAACAATTAAAAAAGGAGAAGAGCTTCATGCAGACCTGCTCAATATTTCAGAAAAGCCTTATCGGTACGATCGTAAAGAATGGGATATAAAAACGTTAAATGAAATCGATATTAAGTTAATAAAAGATATTAAAGTTGATGTTGATATTTTAGGCAGTAAAGTTTATAAAAGATAAAAATGTAACGAAAAGAGAAGAAGCATAAAAAGAAGGTAATTTTTAAAATTCTACCTTCTTTTTTTTGCTCATTTTTATCGAAAATGAATTATGATAGATAAGAACAAAGTAAGTTTTTTATTGTGGGGGTGAAGAATTTGATTTTTGTGATTGGAGGAGCTCGAAGTGGAAAGAGTTCTTACGCAGAAAGAAGAATAAAAGAATTACAATCAAATCAAAATGATGTTGTTTATATTGCTACAGCTATTCCAACAGATGGAGACATGAATGAAAGAATAAAAAGACATCAAGAAGAACGTTCAAGTGATTGGCATACTGTTGAGCAATATAAACAATTTAACAAGTTAAAAATGGAAGGAAAATTTTTACAAGCGAAGTATGTAATAGTAGATTGCATGACGGTTATGATTACTAATTTAATGTTCGAACGATATACCGATATTGATTTTGAAACGATAAATAATGAACAAATTAACGAGTTAGAATTATTTATAGAAAAAGAAGTGAATGAACTGATTGATGTTTGTAAACAACTTGAAAAGTCATTATTAATTGTATCGAATGAAGTAGGATATGGACTAGTTCCAGCTTATAGGCTTGGCAGGATTTTTAGAGATATTGCTGGGCGAATAAATCAAAAAATTGCATCTAGAGCTGAAGAAGTGATCCTCGTCACAGCTGGTATACCACTAAGAATAAAGTAGGAGTAGCGATATGAATCGATTTAAAATGGTACTCAGTTTTTTTTCAACAATACCAGTTAAAAACTATGAGTTTATAGAAGCTGAACTAGGAAAAGGAATAAGATTGGTTCCTTTAGTAGGAGTATTATTTGGTATTATTCTTGTTAGTTTGGAAAGTGGAATATCGTTCATTTTGGACAAAGATGCGGTAGCTTTTCTTATTTTACTATTATATTTACTTTTAACAGGTGGATTGCATTTTGATGGAGTTGCAGATACATCAGATGGAATATTTAGTCATCGTTCAAAAGAAAGAATACTCGAAATTATGAAAGATAGTCGTATTGGTGCTTTTGGCGTTATTTCTTTAATCATTCTATTTTTAGGAGACTGGTTATTTCTTACGAAGAGTACGGCGTTTGTGATTTTTTTGTTTCCGATTGTAGGAAGATGTATAGCTCTGTTTGTTTGTCGATTAAGTACTTATGCTAGAAATGAAGGATTTGGTAGTCAGTTTATTATAGAAGCAAAAAAAAATAGTTCTGTCATTGTATTAATTTTATATATGTTACTCATTTGTTTAGGCAGTGTCTTACTAAACGAAATGGGGATTATTATGGCAATCTTTGTGACATTTATTTTCGTCGGATTTGTAACGAAGAGGATCAATCAAAAAATTGATGGAATTACTGGGGATGTCATTGGATTTACGATTGAAGTGTCTCAATTATGCTTTTTAATTTTTGCTGTTATTGGTGAGAGATTAATATGAGAATAATTTTAATTAGGCATACAGAGAGCATTGGAAACAAACAGAAGGTTTATGCAGGGAAGACGGATTTTGATCTAACGGAAGCTGGCTTACTTCAAATGAAAAAAGTCGTTTCTCAGTTATCCAAAATGATTGATTCGACGTCAAACTACACTTTGTATTCAAGCCCGCTTCGCAGATGTAAGGCATTAAGTGAAGAGATTGAAATGTTAACAGGTGTATCCCAAAAAATTGATAGCCGAATACATGAAACAAATTTTGGATTATTCGAAGGGAAATCATATGCTGAACTTTTAAAAGAAGTACCTGAAATTGTTGAAAAGTGGAACAAAGATTTAATAAATTTTCAAATTCCGAATGGAGAAAGCCTAAAGCAGTGTGCAGATCGAGTGAATGAATTTGTACGTGAGATGATTGCATTGAATGAAGACATAATCGTTGTTACGCATGGAGGCATTATGAAGCTCCTACTCTTAAATTTCCTCCATTTAGATTTAAGCCAATTTTGGAAGTTTTATACAAGTAATGGATGTATTATTGAAATTGAATATAATGATGACTTTGGATTTTTGAAAAATATTATTCAACTTAATTAAGAGGATGAGGAAATTGAACACAAAAAGAATAGTTTTACTTTCATTGTTTATCGCATTAAGTGCAATTTTGTCTAATATAAAAATTATTTATTCAATTGCATTTGATTCATTGCCGGCTTTTCTTGCTGCAATCTTATTATCTCCAATTGCCGGCGGGGTTGTAGGAGCGCTTGGTCATCTTCTTACAGCACTTACATCTGGTTTTCCATTTACAGTACCAGTGCATTTATTTATTGCAATTCAAATGCTTGTGATCGTTTGGATTTATGGCGTATTATTTAAAAAAATAAACAAATACATTGCGATGATCGTCGCAATTATTTTAAATGGTCCAGTTGCAACAATATTAAGCGGTCTATTAATTGCTTATTTAAATCATTCATTTACATTTAAGACTGTGAGTAGTTTTTTTATCTTGATGGTTCTGCCATTAACTTTAGCATCAGCGGTAAATATTGTATTAGCATATATACTTCAAAAGGTGATGAAACGTGCAAACTTCAAAATTTAGGGATTTAACTTTAATGCAAATAGATTCAAATCGATATTTTACAATAGCATGTGATAGCTGCGGTGGAATAGGGATGAGTGAGCTTGATTACATAAGAGTTGATGAAGAAATAGTTGGTTATTTAACTGCAAAATTATGTTTAGTTGAAACGCTAGCTTTTCGTTCGAAGCCTAAAGTGTTAATTAATACATTATGTGTAGAAATGGACGGTAGAGGGAAACGAATTATAAACGGTATTGAAAAAGCGATAAAAGAATATAATGAAGCAAATTTTTACGAAGATGATTTAAATATAAATATTACTGGAAGTACTGAAGAAAACATACCAACAAAACAAACGGGTTTAGGAATCACTTTAATGGGTGAAATCTATAATCCATTTAATAGAAAAGAAGTAAATTCGGGTGACGTGGTCATATTGATTGGTTATCCAAAAGTAGGACAAGAAGTAGTAGAAGATTTGAATGAAAATAAAAATGAAATCATTAATTTTAATTCATTAAAGCAGTTAACTAGTAACAAAGATGTTTCTGATGTTTTACCAATCGGTTCAAAAGGTGTGCTATTTGAATTAAATCAATTGATGGAAACACATAATAAAGAGATCAAATATTTAAATCAAACTAGCATCCAGTTACATAAATCAGCTGGACCAGCGACATGTGCACTAGCAATTATTAAAAAGGATTCTATTGAAGAATTAAAAAGATTAATCCCACAGCCACTCACTTTATTAGGTGAAATTAAATAATGTTATTGGAGAATAAAGATGGCAGAAGCTTTAAAGGATATATATAACTATAATTTAATATTAAAAATTGCAAATGAGATCAAGAATGTATATAAAGATTTTAATCGCGATACTTTTATCGATAAAATCTTCGATGAAGAGTGGGAAGATAAAACTTTAAAGGAGAGAATGAGACATATTACGATTTGTTTAGGGGAGTTATTACCTAGTAATTATGAAATATCGATTGAGATTTTAAGGAGTATATTAAATAAGTTTCCAACAAATCAACTAAGTAGTATTATTTTTCCTGATTTTGTAGAGGTATACGGTTTAGAAAATTGGGATCAATCGATGGAAGCGCTAGAATTATTTACACAGCACTCAACTTCTGAATTTGCGGTTAGGCCGTTTATCGTTCAAGACCAAGAACGAATGATGGCTCAAATGCTAAAATGGTCTACTCATCATAATGAACATGTAAGAAGACTTGCAAGTGAAGGATGTCGTCCGAAATTACCGTGGGGGATGGTTCTAAAAAGCTTGAAAATAGATCCAACTCCGATTCTTCCAATTTTAGAAAACTTAAAAGAAGACGAGTCATTATATGTTCGTAAAAGCGTAGCGAATAATTTAAATGACATTTCAAAAGACCATCCTAATCTAGTATTAAAGATTGCAAAAGAATGGTATGGAAAAGATCCAAATACAAATTGGATTATTAAGCATGCATGTAGAACTCTTCTTAAAAAGGGGAATATAGAAGCTTTAACGATTTTCGGATTCCAAACGACAAATGCAATCAATATTGAAAATTTCCAATTGCAATCAGACAAAATAGAAATCGGTGAGGACCTAAACTTTTCATTTAAGATTCATAGTGACGAACCGACCCCTACAAAAATTAGAATCGAATTTGCAATTGATTACGTAAAAGCAAAAGGAAACCGCACAAAAAAAATCTTCAAAATATCCGAAAACACAATCGAGAAAAACAAAACATTATCATATAACAAATCTCACTCATTCAAAAACTTATCAACAAGAAAGCACTACCCTGGCCAACACACGATCAGCCTGCTGATTAACGGCGCGGTATGTGGAAGTTGTGACTTTATTGTAGAGTAGAATTGAAAAAGGAACTGTCTCAAGTCGATCTACTTTGAGACAGTTCCCTTTATATTATGGAACAAATTATGTATTTTGTTTATAAAGTTGTGAACTTTGATCATAATTTACCCATTTTTCGTGCATAACAAGAGTGTTTTTGTGCATAAAATTGCTTGAAACCGATTTATGGTAAGTTATGCAATAGTTACCGACGCAATTTCAAGTAAAAGCACAAAAAACCCGCTAGAAATTCGTAATTCCGTGCGGGTTTTCACTATTTGTGTGCCAACTATCTCTTATGCATCATCACATCTTCTGTTAAAGGAGTAAAACCAAGTTTTTCCTGTAGGACTACTTTAGGAATTTGAGACTTAGTTATTGTAACAGTTGTTACTTTTCGATTAATGTTCTCATTATGGATGACTGACATAATATCATAAAAATATGGAATAGCTGCATCTGTATATGCTACAGCTAAAATTTCAGAATACTTGGTGTCAGGACGTATTGTAATTCCGCAATAGGCGATAGTTTGATTTTCCAATTTACATTCAACTGCATAGTCAAATTCTATAGAGTTATAATATTCATTCATCATAGCAACTTGTTCATTAGTAAGAATTTGTTGTTTCATTTTTAAATCTTTCCAAACATTAAATTGAAATTGATCTTTTATTTCGAAAGTAAATCCAGGGATATTTTGTATAGTTTTAATAAGTAGTGGATAATGTGCCCCAACAATTTGTGAACGACTTGTAATATTGAAACCTTTAGATACGAAATAATCTATTTGTTTTGACCATTGACCTCTAAATCGCTGTGCAAGTAATTTTCCGCCATATTCTTCACTTATAGCAAATTGGTAAACTCTTTCAAATAGTTCATCTCGTACAGTATCCTCATACTCTGGTAATACCCATGGATAGCCTAACGATACAAATTCTCCCTTTCCGGAGAAACTCATATATCCTACAAGTTCATCCCCATCAAATGCAAAGCATCTAGATTTCTCATTAAATTCCGACTGATTTTCAAATAGTTTAGGAGACAATGTTGCTTTCCAGGCATACCTTAAAGAATTCGTTATTTTATTCCAAAAATCATACTGTAAATCAAGATCTGAAGGACTCTCATAAAAACGATAAGTTATTGTCATATTACAATCCTTTCTTAAATCATACTAGTTTAATCGTAACAAATTTAAATCAGTAAGGTTAGAAATTTTTATTAAAATGCACTATTTAACATTTATTAGGCGAAAAATAAATATCACATTAATTACAGTATGATTTTATAGTCGTTCTGTTGCCTATAACATTGAATTCAGACTGCAGCAAAACGCACGTAAAGTGAAATGGATTCAATCTATAGATTACTTATTTAATAGATAAGTCATATTTTAACGCTGTGAATAAGGGGGTATCAAAAGAAGAGTAATTTGAATAAATGTCGTAGTGTAAATACGAGTGTTGAAATGTGCAAATAAGAATACAAAAACTGAAAATAAAAGACGAAGTGCAAATAAAAATAGAGAATCTGCAATTAAATTCTCTAGAATCCCAAATTAGATAAGATATTACCTATACGGGTTAGGGTATCCCAGCTTAATTATTGCTAAGAAGTAGATACTCAATAGTGGAAATTAATAAAATTGCTCTATTTCTTTAAAAAAAGTGAAGAAATTTACTAAATATTTGTAAATGATGAACATAAAATCAAATCTAACAAGAAAATCAAGCGAATATCCCCCGACAGATCTCGAAAGTTAAAAAGAGGCCTCCTATAATCAGGTACTCTGACTTTTAGGTCGGCCTTTTAAAATTATCTTTTTCGATTAATTAGATTGTAAAGCACTTACTTCAAATGGATCTGCAGTTGTTTTATCACCTTTATATACGACGGAGTATTCTACACTTTGTACTGTAGAAGTTGCTTTAATTTGATCTACAATAATGAATGCAGTTGATTTGTCAGCACTAAGCGTGATGCTAGTAGGCGTGATTGTTTGCTCGGTACCGCCATTTATACTTACTGATACTTTTAAATCTTTAATTGATAATGTAGAAACACCCATATCAAATTCAAGTGTTAATTTTCCATTTGTCGCATCAATATAATCGAGTTCAGCAGTAGGAGGTTTAATTGCATCAGTATATACTTCTAATAAATCATTATATTCGTTTGTTAGATCTTCTTTAAATGTTGCTGATGTGCGATTTAATATAGGCTTAACAGATTTCAAGATCGTATTCGCTTTTGCTAATTTGCCATATTCCAGTAGATCAGCAGTTTGATCCAACTTTTTAGAAATTGTAACGTCATATCGATACTGTTTATATTTAGAAGATTGATCTTTATACTCATTCAAGAAAATTTTTCTTGTTTTTGCATCATAAACGTGATTATAAAGAGATAATTGCTTCGATGATACATATTTTCCTAGTTTACTATGTGCAACGATCACAGCATCTAAATCTTCATCTAAAACTGCAGTTTGAAGTTCAGATTCAACCTTTACAGAGTTATCTAAAGATGTCGTTGCTTTTAGATAAGGTTCAACACGTTTCGTAATATACATTTTATATGTGTTATTAAGGTCCGTTAAATATTTTTTCTTTGCCTTCTTGGAATATTTATTGATCGTTTGTTTTGAATAATTATATTGTTTTTTTGCTTTGTTATATTCAGCTACAACAGTAGCTTTATTAGCTAATTTACCAGTCTTTTGAACTGGGATGTAATACGAGTTATATGCTTTTTTCATTTGAGCTTTTGATTCGTTAACTATTTTACCAACGTAAACTGTTGCGCCAGTGGAAGTAGGTTTAGTTAATACAACGGAACTTGCAATAATAGCACCAACTGCTGCCATATTAATAATTGATTTAATTTTCATTCGTTAGATCTCCTATCAGAAAATGATAAATAAAATACAAAACTTTGTAAAAATAGGTGAAGGTGTAAAGTTTAATTAATAATGATTATCATTTTCATTAAAATCATATACGCTATTGAGAACTAATGTCAATTATTTTTTTTTATACATTAAGAAAATAGTAATTGGTAGCGGAGAAAAAATAGAAGTGGTTTTCATTTTTAGATAATACTTATAAGTGTAACAACGACTCTGTTTTCTTTAAAAGCTTTAGAGTGTGGAGAAATAAAAACCACTTTCACATAATTAATCGATTTATGGTGAAAGTGGATAGAGTAATTATTTATTTTTATCAACTATAACATGTTCAAATTTATTTCCAGAAAGATCGACGTCGTACGCAGATCCAAATCCAACGACATATCTCCCATGGATAGGAGTAAGTTCAAATAATGACATATCAGCTAGTCCTCGAAGTAGTTTTATCATTGATGCTCCATGAATTTCCTCGAACTTGGAAAAAATTTCTTCTTTATGATCATTCCCAATGTTTTCAGACGTGCATTGAAAACGAACACGTTCTCTTGCAAATAGATTAGGTGATTTAGAGTCATCGGCAATCATCATGATATGAATCAATTCATTCTCCTCAATAAATTTATAGTGCTCTGTAATACCACTTATAAAAATATATAGTTTTCCCTCATGCTTAACAAAAGGTGCGTAACTAATAAAAGGATTGCCATTTTGATCTAGCGTACTAATGGAAAAAGTTTTTGATTCGTTAACAAATTCGATATATTTCTGTTTGATTGTTTCAATCGATGGTTGTTTTTGCATAGAAAGCCTCCAGAAAGATGTTTTTAGCTTCTAAAATTATATGTAGATTATAAGCTATTCTAGATGATAACAATTATCATTATCAATTGCAATATGAAATTCCATATTATTCTGTAATTAAATAGTTTTTTTCTTAGTGTAGAGAATTTGCGACGGGAACATAAGGGGAGGGGAATGGTGGAAACCTTTTTTATAATTTTTCTTCATGACAGAGATGGAGCGGAATAAATTGATTCCAAATTAGAAAAAGATTAAAAAAATTGAAAAATCTAATTGACAATTATTCTCAGTGTAAATTATTATCAATTCGAAGGGTGTAATTGATAATGATAATCATTAATAACTAAACATGAGGAGTTATCTATGAAAAAGTTTTTATTAAGCATGTTATCGGTTTTAGTAACTTTTAGCTTACTAGCATTTAATACTTCGGTTTCTGAAGCAGCAACAAAAAAAATCACTGTAAAGGATTTTGCAAATAGAACAGTGACATTTAAGAAAGCTCCAACACGAGTAGCGATATTAAGTGCTGGTGATCTAAGCACAGTTAAAGCATTAGGTTCTAAAATTGTCGGCCGTCCAACGACAGTTACACCAGTTGATTCTAACTTGAAAAAAATTACTCAAATTGGAACAGTTTATTCACCAAACTATGAAAAAATTGTTAGTGTAAAACCTGACGTTGTTATTGCGACTACTGCATTTAAAGCAAATATTAAAAAAGTAGAAAAGCTTGGAGTAAAGGTTGTTATCACTTCTGGAGCATCAGTTAATGATATTAAAAAAAGTATTACTTTACTTGGGAAAGTGTTAAACAAAGGGAAAAAAGCAAAAGTATTAACAGGTAAAATTGATAGCCGTATAAAAAAATTTAGTAAAAGTAAAACAAATGTTAGAGCTGTTATTTTGTTTGGCTCAGGTTCAAATTCTTTAGTTGCTCTTCCAAGTTCATTCTCAGGAGATGTATTAAAGAAAACAGGTGGAGTAAATATAGCTTCAAGTTTCTCACAAGTTAAAGATTTCCCAGGTTATGCAAACTTAAGTACAGAGAGAATTGTTAAAAGTAATCCAGATGTTATTTTTATGATTACTCATACAGACCAAAAGAAAACAAAGGCAGCTATGGTTAAGCTAATGTCTTCAAGTTCATGGAAAAATTTAAAAGCAGTTAAAAAGAAAAATGTTATTTTCTTACCAAGTGACTTATTTGCAGCTAGTCCAGGTGTGAAAATTACGAATGCTTTAGATTATATGAACAAAGAGTTATTAAAAGTTAAAGCTAAGAAAAACAAATAATTAAATCGATTAATAGGTGATATGAATTCTATTATCATATCACCTTATATTTTTTCTATTTATGAAATACGGGGGAACTATATGATGGAGAGGCAATCTAATGTAGTTGAAACACAGAGTGAGCCAATAGCAATTAAAGAAAATAGGGTACATCCGTTTACAAAGAGACGAGTAACAACACTAATCTTTTTATTAATTTCGATTGTACTGGTTGTACTTTATTCAACAATTACCGGAAGCGTTAAGCTTAGTCTACATGAAGTTTGGGAAGGTTTATTTAATTCAAAGGATGAAATGCTTCATACAATTGTTTGGGAGTTAAGATTACCACGAATCATTGTCGGATTAGTAGTTGGGATGTGTTTGGCAGTTTCAGGTACAATCATGCAAGGTGTGATGAAAAACCCGCTTGCAGATCCTGGAATAATCGGTGTATCTTCAGGAGCTGCATTAATGGCAGTCATTATTATGATTGTTCTCCCTCAATTCATCATGTTATTACCAATCGCTGCTTTTTCAGGTGGTTTTGTAACAGCCATGTTGATATACAGTTTAGCGTGGCAAAAAGGGTCATCTCCTTCAAGAATTATATTAGTAGGAGTAGCTGTAAATTCTGTAATTGGAGCTGCGATGAGCGCATTAATGTTATTATTTAGCGACCGAGTTCAAGCAGTTTTGCCATGGATGGCTGGAGGGATTTCAGGAGCATCTTGGGACCAAGCAAAGGTCGTTTCAATTTATGCGGTACCTGCTTTAGTCTTATCGCTTTTTGCAATTAAACATATTAAGATTCTTAACTTAGGTGATGAAGTAGCAAAAATCCTTGGTCATAATGTAGAGCGTAGCAGATTCTTTTTAATCGTAATTAGTACATTTTTAGCCGGTGTTGCGGTAAGTGTGTCTGGATTAATCGGCTTTATAGGACTTGTTATTCCACATATTTTGAGAATGATTGTTGGAAATGACTATCGATATGTTTTACCATTATCAGCATTAGGTGGGGGAGTATTTCTAGTACTTGCAGACACAATTGCACGAAGCTGGTTTGACCCAATTGAATTGCCTGTAGGTGTATTACTTTCTTTCTTAGGTGGACCGTTCTTCCTATACATTTTAAATAAAGGAGGAAAAACTCGTGCTTTTAACTAAGGATATTTCTTTTGCACATTCCGAAACATTTTCACTAAAAGATATTAATGTGGAAGTTACTAAAGGAGAAATTGTTAGTCTAATTGGACCAAATGGCTCAGGTAAGTCGACAATGCTAAGAATTATTTCAAATCTCTTAAAGCCTAATGAGGGTGCTGTATTATTAGATGGAAATGAAATAAAGAATCTAAGTAGGCAGGCAATCGCAAAAAAATTAACGATGCTTCCACAAATTCAAAACAGTGAACTTGATCTAACAATTAGAGAACTTGTTTCCTTTGGCAGAAATCCACATAAAGGCTGGTTTCAAAAGTTAGATGATGAAGACGAAAAAATCATCGATTGGGCGCTAGAAGTTACCAACTTACAGTCATTTGAGTTTCGATTTTTACAATCACTCTCTGGTGGAGAAAGACAAAGAGCCTGGATTGCAATGGCAATAGCACAACGCCCAAGTGTACTTTTATTAGATGAACCAACAACTTTTTTAGATATTGCTCATCAATTGGAAGTTATGGAATTAGTTCAAATGCTAAATGATCGATTTGGTATGACAGTTATAATGGTTCTTCATGATATTAACCAAGCTGCTAGTTATAGCGATCGGTTAATAGTAATGAAAAATGGGCAAATCAAATACGATGGAAATTCGGAAAGTGTTATTTGTAAACAAATGTTTCATGACATATTTGAAATAGATGTAGAAATATACAGTAACGGTAACCGACCGTTTTTTACACCAAAAAGAAATATAAGTAAAACGAATGAATATGAGAAAGTACGTTTTGTAAAAAGCTAAGCGAAAAAAGAAATTATCTTTTGGTGTGTGGAAGTCAACTTGCACCGCGTTCAGATGAAAATAGGAGGTATTTAAAATGATTATGACTACGAATACAATTAAAGTTGTAAAAGGTCATGCTGACGAAGTAATTGAACGATTTAGAGTTTCTAAAGGGATACATAAATTTCCAGGTTTTGTTAGAATGCAAGTTTTAAAAACAATGGATGTAAAGGAATATGATGAAATTAGAGTATGTACAACATGGGAGTCAATGGAGAACTTTCATAACTGGGTAAATTCTGATTCATTCCGTGGAGCTCATGCAAAACGCACTGAGCAACAGGCTTCTAAAGAGAATAGCATTATGTTAGGCTCACAGCTGACTTGCTATGAAATTCAAGTTGAGCATTTACCAGAAGAATATAATTAATCAGAGTCCAAAACGGGCTCTTTTTTTTGTGCATTATTTTGAATAGTATCTTGTTGAATTCTAAATAAAGACTTTCTAATCCAATACATAATTATAAACCTAAAGGTAACGATAGGAATATTATTGGACATGAATAGAAAGGACAGGAAAACAAAGTTAAAATTATGATTTTAACTTTGTTTTCCTTGGTCCTTCTTACCTGAACGTCTTAAAATGAGATTTTATCACGCTTGTAATCTAATTGATTTGAATGAGACATTTTATATGCCATTACACCAAATAAAACTCCAGATAAGCCTCTGAAGATCGTTGACATGATCATTGCAGTATTCATACTGAATGATTCAAGCAAAAATACGCCGACTTGTGGGGCGATAAAGGCTATAATTGATAGTAAGAAATTATAATTAGCAATATAAGAAGTGCGATGTTCTTCTTCTGTTGATTCTAATAAGCTATTAAATAAAATTAAAACAGTTCCAGATACAAAAAAGCCTGATGTAAAGTTTACAAAAAATAAGTAAATATAATTAGTAGATAAAATATTTAAAATAGGTGCAGAAGCCATTCCTATTGAAATCCAAATTAATAATTGAGTATTACTATATCGATTCGCCATCTTTGCCCACCAACGGAAGCTGACGATTTGAGAAAGTTGGTTGCTTACAGTAAATAAACTAATCCAAAAAGCAGTAGCATGGGCATATCTTATTTGATAAATCGAAAATAAAGACCAAGCCATTTGCCATGCGAAGTTAAAAAAAAGTGCACAAACTAAAAAGGTTATATACGGTTTATATTGAAAAAGATGTTTTGAAAATGGAGAGTAATGAGTAGAAGTTTCAATTGTTTGCTTCTCCTCTTTATGCTTCAAAATATAGTAGAACTCAATCATTCCAAATATAAATGCAAATAAAAAAAGTAATTGATAAGGGATAGCGCTTTTGGAACTTATCGATTTCATACAAAATCCAGCTACAAGTGTTACAACCATTCCTGTAAAGGTAAGAATCCTATTACGATTACCAAAAAAAGTGTTCCGACGATCTGCTGGAATTAAGTCTCCAATAAAAGCTTGCCAGCTTAAATTTAAAAAGGTTCCAGGGAAATTCATTAGTGCGATTAATATAACGAAAAACCATGAGATATGATCTGATTTAATAAATGGTAGAAAAACCATTATTAATAGAAAGAATCGAGTGAAAAAAATTGAATAAGCCGTGAATTTTCTTTTTTCCTCTAACTTGTTCACCATAAAAGCAGCGGGTAGCATTGCGGCCATACCGACAATTGAAGGTAAGGAAGAAATTAAACCTACTTGATAATTTGTAGCACCTAAAATTGCGATTGCAAACAAAATAAAGTAATTGTTTGATAAGCTTATGGCAATTGTAGAAGCGGCACCATTTTTAATACTCTGGTATTCATTGTGTAGTACGTCTTGTTTACTGTAAATCAACTTACTTTCCTTCTTCCTTTTTTTGATATTTCTTAATTTAGTACAAAATGAAAATAAAACAATCGATTTCAAATTTTTGAATAATTCATTAGAACAATAGCATATTTATACGGTGAATTCTATGTTTTGGTTTCAAGTTTTTATGTAAAAAAATGGGTATATTTTAAAAGGGAATTTCCAAAAATTAGCTATTAATTTCAGAGTTTTAAAATTGCATTTTATATTAATTTTTAATAAACTAGAATAATCTGTCTGATTGTAATAAAAGTCTAATTTAAACATATTAAATATTGGAAAGAACATTTTTTAATGGTTAAGCCATACTAAAGTTAGAATTGACGTAAAAATAATCTCAATTATTTCATCGTCAATTTTTTATTTAACTTTAGTTTTTAATTGGCGAGCGATGACGAGTACTCTGCGTAGTAACCGGTTCTAGAAATTAAAGTAATAGTGCAACTACGCCTACGGCCCTCACATCGCCCTAAGACTGGCCAATTGGCAAATTTTCTTTATTTACATATGAACAATATACGGCAAGGAGAAGTGACATATGTTTTCACCAGTTTACAAAGTAAATGATGATGGAGAAATTTACTTAAGTACAAAAGGTTTTTCAGTAACTTACGACCAATTTAAAGAGGATGAACAAGGCAACGCATACGTTATCGTAAAAAGCGCTGAAGAACCTCTGATTAGAGTAAAACTACTTCTACATAATATTGGTAATGCGAAAACACCAGAATTAGAAGTAAAAAACAAATCAGGATTAGGTCAGGTGGAAATAAGATTACTTCGAGTAAAAATTAAAAAGTTTAAAAATGGATGGGGAGCAAAAATCGCTTTATCGAATGGTGAGGTGACGATTAAGGGAGATATTCCTAAACATGTCAAAATTCAAGTAGTTCGAAAGGTAAAATTAGCCTAAGCATTTGTTCTACTATTTTTTAAATTCATATGAAAAAACTATATTTTAATTTATTTTTTTGGACTAATTTATAAAATTTTTGGTGTCTATTAGCAATCTAGCTAGTAGGCACCTTTTTTATATTGACTTTCCATTCTAGAAAGAACATATATTTGAGTTTATTTGCAAAGGATAGATTCGAAATATTAGTAATTTTATTAAGAAAAAATTAAGGATTCTATTGCATAATTCTCTTATTCAATTCTAAGGAGTGGGGATCAATATGGAAAATTTAGAATCAAATTTAGTAGAAAAAAATCAAAAAGCCAATTTGAAAAATAATCGTTCATTTTCTCCTAAAGTTATTTCAATTTTACTAATAGTAAATTTGGTAATTGGTGTTTTTACTTTAATCGGAGTTGGTTATTTAAGTTATAAAAATAATAGCCGTACTGAAATGATGAGAGGTTTCCGAAATGGAGGAGGCTTTCAACAAAATGGTGGCGGAGGCTATTTTAATCAACAACCACCAGCATCTGGTAGCAGCAATTAATAAGAATTTATACAAAAAAAGAGTGAAAATTTTTTGCTATTTTGGAAAAACTTCATGATAAGGACTAAACAATCTTTCAGATTACATATGATAACGAAATTTTGATTGGTTTAATATACCATGTAAGTAGAAATCGTGAAATCGCTAAAAAATGTATGCAGCATTTATATCAGTCATTAGATTTATGAATATATTAGAGCTAAAATCGATTCTTAAATAAAATAAAGTTTTAAATAGTTAATAGAATAAATCGTACTAAGTACATTTGGTGATATGATAGAAGTTGACTGGACAAATCCCCAAATGAGAACAATTCAAGATTTGCGATTTTGAATAATTTAAAGGGAGCGTTGCCATTGTTTAAGGACGCTTCTTTTTTAGTCTAATGGAGGTAAAGTTTTTGAGAATTTTAGCTGTAGAAGATCATAAAGAAGTTTTAAATTCAATCGTTGAATTATTATCAAATGATTTTAAAGTAGATAAGGCATTAGAAGGAGAAGAAGGCTTCTTCATGGCTATGCAAAACATATATGATGTTATTGTATTAGATGTAATGTTACCAGAAAAAAATGGATTTGAAATCGTAAAGGATTTGAGAAAAGAAGGGATTCATACACCAGTACTATTTTTGACAGCAAAAGATTCACTAGAGGATCGTGTTGAGGGATTGAACTTAGGTGCTGATGATTATTTAGTCAAGCCATTTCAAGGACCGGAGTTACTAGCGAGAATTTATGCACTACTTAGAAGAAGTGGTAAACTAACAATTGATAGTTCATTAAAATATCAAGGTATTATTTTAAAAGGAAAAGAACATCCAGTCGAAGTAAATAATGAAACAATCCATTTAACAATTAAACAATATGAGCTTTTAGAATACTTCATTCAAAATCAAGGGAAAATTTTAATGAAAGAACAAATTTTTGATCGAGTTTGGGGATTTGATTCGGATACAACGGTTGCCATTGTCGAAGTATATGTTCACCAACTTCGAAAAAAACTAGAGCCTTTTAATTACGGTAGTATAATAAAAACTGTCAGAGGAATCGGATATATTATGAAAGATGACTAGGTGAAGAAATGTTTAAGAAAACTAAAATTCGATTAACGATTATAAATTCGGTAGTATTTATTTTACTAATTGGAATCCTTTCTTTAATTATTTATTCATACACAAATAATCGTTTGTATAAAGAGGTTGATCAATCACTTTTATGGAATATTAATCGGATTCAAAATAGTGATAATCCAAATCGTTTACCAATTTCTAATCGGGATCCCCGTGTATTAATGATTATGTGGGATGAAAATAAAAAAGTAGTAAATCCGATGCCAGGTATCAATGTAATAGAGTTACAAGATGAATTAAAATATCCTAAAATAATAAACGAAATATACAATGTTAAAATTGGTGATATGAATTATCGTACGATTTCAATTCAAGGTGAGACAAATCGCGGGAAAATTACACTACAAATATTACGGAATATAGATTCGGAAAAGGATTTAGTAGATACATTGCTCATCATATTAATTGTTGGCTGGGTATTAGGAAGTGCATTGGCAGTTGTAGCCGGATATATTTTGGCTGGACGTGCACTTGTACCGATTACAAATGCTTGGCAGAAGCAACAGGAATTCGTTTCTGACGCTTCCCATGAAATACGGACACCTTTAACAGTCATTCAGTCACGTTTGGAATTATTACTTAGAGAACCTAGTGCTACAATTGAGGAAAAAGCACAAGATTTTTCAATCATGTTAAAAGAAAATAGGCGACTATCTAAACTAGTTGCAAGTTTATTAACTTTAGCTAGATCGGACTCGGGACAAATACAACTAAATAAAAAAGTATTTTCTTTAAACGAATTGTTAGAAGAAGTAACTTCCCATTTCACTGAGATTATATCATTTCAAAATAAAGAACTATTGTTGAGGATTAAAGGAACGTATTTTCATTTTGGTGATCAGGAAAGACTTCATCAGTTACTTGTAATTTTAATCGATAATGCAATGAAGTTTACAAATGAGAATGACACGATTGAAATTAGCTGTGAACAAGTGAAAAATCATTTTCTAATAAAAGTTATAGATAGTGGCGTTGGAATAAACGAGGAAAATCTTCCTCGAATATTTGATCGGTTCTTCCAAGAAGACGCATCTCGTACATCTAAAAATGGAATTGGACTAGGATTATCAATCGCAAAATGGATTGTTGAAGAGCACGGTGGGAAAATTAAAGTTCAAAGTAAAAAAGATGAAGGAACTAGCTTTGAAATTACATTGCCAGTCCATTCATCTTTAAAAGGTTAATCATTTTGTTTCTTAATCTAAGAATATTACCCATTATTTAGGATGTTTCCGACATTATTTCCTAAGAAATAACGATAAACTACAAATTATTAGAAGAACATTAAACTTCTCGTAATAAGACAAAAAAGCGACCTATATTTTTGATGGGTCGTTTTTTATTTTGCAAAGCAGTACGAGGTTTTTTTGTTAATAATGCCGAATAATTGTTATAGAGATAAGAATAAGTTTTCTTATCTCTTGATTTTAAATGGCCGAAATTCTACTCTAAAAAACGGGGGAAATAAAGTTGAGCTGTAAAATAGAAGTTAAATAAGAAACTCCGAAATTTTTTTCGATACCTTTTATCCTGTTCTTCTTTTACCTGCCCTTAAATAGTCGCATTTTTAATGTGCACATACATAAAATAATAGCAAGGAGGTCATTTGAGATGGAAAAATACATTTTGTCACTTGACCAAGGGACGACTAGTTCGAGAGCAATATTGTTTAATAAAGAAGGTAAAATTGTACATATAGCTCAAAAAGAGTTTACTCAATATTTTCCAAAGCCGGGTTGGGTAGAGCATAATGCGAATGAAATTTGGGGATCGGTTCTTGCTGTAATCGCAACTTGTCTTGCGGAAGCGAATATTAGTCATGATCAAATTAGTGGGATTGGAATTACAAACCAACGTGAAACGACAGTCGTTTGGGATAAACATACTGGGATCCCAATTTATCATGCGATCGTTTGGCAATCAAGACAAACGGCTGAAATATGCGAGGAACTGAAACAAGGTGGTTTTGATTCAATAGTCCGTGAAAAAACAGGGCTTCTTATTGATGCTTATTTTTCCGGTACTAAAGTAAAATGGATTCTTGATCATGTAGAAGGTGCTAGAAAAAAGGCTGAGGCAGGCGATTTACTATTTGGCACAATTGATACATGGTTAGTTTGGAAGCTTTCTGGTGGCAAAGCGCATGTAACAGATTATTCAAATGCATCTAGAACGATGATGTATAATATTTATGAATTAAAGTGGGATCAAGACTTATTGAATATGTTAAATATTCCAGAAAACATGCTTCCGATTGTTCGTCCGTCTTCAGAAATCTATGCGAATACGGTTAGTTATCATTTCTTTGGAAGTGAGATTCCAATTGCGGGAATAGCTGGTGATCAGCAAGCAGCATTATTTGGTCAGGCATGTTTTGAAAAAGGTATGGCTAAAAACACATATGGTACTGGTTGTTTTATGCTAATGAATACAGGAAATCATGCAGTTAAGTCAAATCATGGACTACTGACAACAATTGCATGGGGGATAGATGGAAAAGTTGAATATGCACTTGAAGGCAGTATATTTGTTGCTGGCTCTGCTATTCAATGGCTACGTGATGGTTTAAGAATTATTAAAAATGCTGCTGATAGTGAGAAATATGCTACTAGAGTAACTTCATCTGATGGAGTTTATGTTGTGCCTGCATTTGTAGGATTAGGTACACCATATTGGGATAGTGAAGTACGCGGAGCAGTATTTGGTTTGACAAGGGGAACATCTAAGGAACATTTTATTCGTGCTACATTAGAAGCGCTCGCATATCAAACAAAAGACGTATTAACAGCAATGGAGGCAGATGCCAACATTTCATTAAAAACATTGCGAGTAGATGGTGGAGCAGTTAAAAATAATTTCTTAATGCAATTTCAAAGTGATTTATTAAATGTACCAGTTCAACGTCCGATTATAAATGAAACCACTGCATTAGGTGCGGCTTATTTAGCTGGATTAGCAGTAGGATTTTGGAAAAACCAAGAGGAAATTGCTGGACAATGGCAAATGGATCGTTGCTTCGAGCAAGCGATGTCAAATGATTTAAGCTATGAGTTATATTCGGGCTGGAAAAAAGCAGTGAATGCAGCACTTGCATTTAAGTAAATAGAACATTCAATTGTTTACTAAAATTTTAGGACCATTCTACATGGAATTGTAATTGTAGTGGTCCTTTTTAATTTTAAGAGAATTTCTTTTACCGTGTCTTTAATATCAACTAGAAAATTTGTTGAAGTGAGGTAGTACAATGAATGAACAATTTTCGAGTTTAAAAAGAAAAAAGATCATGGAAAGATTAGCTGAAAAGGTGTTCGATGTATTAATAATTGGTGGCGGAATAACAGGTTGTGGGATCGCGCTGGATGCATCTACAAGAGGAATGACTACTGCATTAGTTGATATGCAGGATTTTGCATCTGGTACATCAAGTCGTTCTACTAAGCTTGTACATGGTGGTTTGCGATATTTAAAACAATATGAATTTAAAATGGTGGCAGATGTAGGCAAAGAGCGAGCAATTGTTTATGAAAATGGCCCCCATGTCACGACACCTGAATGGATGTTACTTCCGATATACAAAGGTGGTACTTTTGGAAAGTTTAGTACGTCTCTAGGGCTAAGGTTATATGATTACTTAGCTGCTGTAAAAAAAAGTGAACGAAGGAAGATATTAAATCAAAAAGAAACAATTGATAAGGAACCATTAGTTAAAAGAGAGGGACTTAAAGGTGGTGGATATTATGTCGAGTACCGCACAGATGATGCTCGCCTAACAATCGAAGTAATAAAAAAGGCAGTTGAACATGGGACACAGGCAATCAATTACGTTAAGGTTACAGATTTTATTTATGAAAATACTAAAATAGTAGGTGTACATGTAATTGATTTAATCACAAAAGTACCTTTTACAATTCGAGCAAATAAGATCATTAACGCAACAGGACCATGGGTTGATCAGTTAAGGGAAATGGAACGCTTAGAAAGTGATAAAAATCTGAGATTAACTAAAGGGGTACATCTAGTGATTGATCATCAGAAGTTCCCTTTAAATCAGTCTGTTTATTTTGATACGCTAGATGGTCGAATGATATTTGCAATTCCAAGAGATGGAAAGACCTACGTCGGTACGACTGATACATTTTATGATCAAGATACTGCTAATCCATATGTAAGTAATGAAGATAGAGAGTATATTTTAAATTGCATTAAGTATATGTTTCCGACAATCAAATTGGAAGATACCGATGTTGAATCGAGCTGGGCTGGTATTCGTCCTTTAATTTTTGAAAAAGGGAAGGATCCTTCTGAAATATCAAGGAAGGATGAGATCTGGGTATCTTCTTCAGGATTGATTACGATTGCAGGAGGGAAATTAACAGGATATCGTAAAATGGCCGAGACGATTGTAGATAAACTATTAAAAGAAAATAAAAATAAATTTAAAGAGTGCCAAACTAAAAATTTACCAATTTCGGGTGGAGATGTTGGTGGTTCAAAAGGAATTAATTACTTTACAAAGCGATTCTCGTCTGCAGGAATCGCGATTGGCTTAAGTGAATCGGAGTATAAATTATTAAGTAGGAAATATGGATCTAATATTGAGCAGTTATTGAATATTTCATTTAGTAACTTGAAGAATCAAACAAGTTTACCATTACCGCTATTTTTACAGTTGGAATATGGAATTCAGAACGAAATGGTTGTAAAACCAGTGGACTTTTTTATTAGAAGAACTGGATTTTTATATTTTCAAATTGATTTAGTTAATAAATATAAGGAAGAGGTCCTTCGTTATATGACAAGTAGATTAGGTTGGAGCAACTATCAAATCATAGAATATCGTCTGGAATTGGAAGAGCACATAAAAAATGCAGTTACAGCTCATAATGAATGATGTTCAAAGCAATTTTAAAATGAAACCCAGACTGATTGGAAGCAAACATTTGCGATCAGTCTGGGTTTTTTTGATTATCTTGAAACAAATTTATTATTCGTAATCCAAAATCTCCACGGATAATCCTTTGCTTCTCCAGTATTATCGATCCCAATTCTAGGACCGCTACTAATATGCTCTGGCTTAATCCCCTCCGTAATATAAACCGGCGGTAACCAAAAAGGCTTCCCATAAGACTCCATCGTAATATTTAATGCTTTCGTAAGCTTTCCTGGTCCATTCGTTAAATTAGTAATCGGCTGATTTTTCCGATTTTCGATCATTTTTTCAATCCCGTCCAAAGGCTCTAGTGCCCTAATTAATACAGCATTAGGTATACCAACTTCCCCGCAAACAACATTTATTAAAGTATGGGTATGCATTTGATAAGTATAGATGAAACCTGGCTCATGGAACATAATTTCAGTTCGTTTCGTGCGTCTGTTTTGAAAACTATGTGCAGCTCGATCATCCGGTCCCATATAGGCTTCGGTCTCTACAATTACTCCAGATATTTCCATTTCATCAGCACTATGAACTAAGATGCATCCTAAAAGATCCTTGGCTAATTGTAAAGTAGGTTTTAAAAAGAAATCTTTTTTTAATGTCGAATTCATAAGAAACTCCTCAAAAAATGTTGGTTGAAAAGAGAAAATGCATTATTTTGTCGAGATAATAAGTTGTATTACCTATTCTGTTTGTTAAAAAAATTTTAAAAATAGATTAAATAGATTAATTGTAACATTAGAAATTATTCATTATTACTCATTGTACAATACCCCTTAAGCCTGTACTATTTATTTGTTATTAGAAGATTCGAAAAAAGGGGTGTAGAATTATGGCAAAACCATCATATTGGAAAGTCTTATCAAGTGTTTCACTTGTTACAGCTTTAAGTATGTCGATTCTTACAGCTGGAGTTACTACAAAAGCAGCAATTCCAACTGAAAGTGAAAGTAAGCAATTAGTAGAAAGTCCTAGTCTAGATTTAAACATTGTTGATGAAGACAGATTAGCACAAGCATTAACAGACAGAGGTGTTATTAAAAAATCTGATAGTGCAAAAACAGTTAAAGCAAAGGTACAAGCTTATCTTGATAAAAAGCAAGGTGAAAATGTAAAAGTAAGCGCTTCTGTACATAATTCTTTAATTGCTGAAAAGCAAAGAAAAACAATCGAAAGACAAAAACAACAGCTAGCAAAACAATTAAATAATACGAATGAGAAAGCTGCTAAAGGTAAAGCCGATGGTTTTGTTCAAGTAGATCCAGCTAAACAAGGCAAATACAATGGTGGAACTCGTGAAGATAATGTATTAGTTATATTAGCTGAATTTGCAGATTTTAAACATAATAATGTTGATAAGCAAGATGGATATATGTATGCATCTGATTTTAACAAGAAACACTATGAAAATATGTTATTTGGAGACAAAGACTTCAAATTATATGATGGCTCTAAAGTTAAAACGTTTAAGCAATTTTATGAAGAGCAATCAGGTGGAAGCTACACTGTAAAAGGTACAGTTACAGATTGGTTAACTGTTCCTGGAAATGCGGATGACTACGGTGCTGATAGTGAAACAGGTACTGATAATGGAGGATCATTAGGACCTCGTGATTTTATTAAAGATGCAGTAAAAGCTGCTGTTAAATCAGGTGTTAATTTAGCTGATTTTGATAAGTTAGATCCATATGACATAGACGGAGATGGCAATATTAATGAGCCAGATGGTTTAGTCGATCACTTAATGGTAATTCATGCTGGAACTGGTGAAGAAGCTGGAGGCGGTAAATTAGGTGACGATGCAATTTGGTCACACCGTTGGACATTAGGACAACCAACTGAATTTGATGGAACTAATGCAGCTGTTCCTTACTGGCACGGTAAGATGGCAGCATATGACTATACAGTTGAGCCAGAAGATGGTGCAACAGGCGTATTTGCTCACGAGTTTGGTCATGATTTAGGCCTACCAGATGAGTATGACACTAATTACTCAGGTAGTGGTGAACCAATTGCTTCTTGGTCAATTATGAGTGGTGGTAGTTGGAACGGGAATATTGCTGGTACAACACCATCAAGTTTCTCTCCACAAAATAAAGAATTCTTCCAAAAAACGATGGGTGGAAACTGGGCTAATATTACAGAAGTAGATTACAAGGAAATTGATCGTTTAGGTATGCAAACTGTTATCGATCAAAGTGTAACAAAATCAGGTAATCCTGGTGTTGTAAAAGTAAACTTACCGAAAAAAGAAGTGAAAAGTAAGATTCAGCCTTTATACGGTAAAAACTATTATCATAGTTTAAAAGGTGATAATTTAGACACAACTATGACTTCACCTGTTATCGATTTAACTGCGGCTACAAGTGCAAACTTCTCATTTAAAGCAAACTATGAAATTGAAAATAATTTTGACTATTTAGATGTGAATGTATTAGATTTAACTGGCAAAGTTATTGGTACTTTAGATACATTTGGTGATGAAAAAACGAACGCTCAATTTGACACAACAAATGGTCAATGGGTTGATAAATCGTATGATTTAAGTGCATTTAAAGGGCAAAAAGTTCAACTTCAATTTGAATACACTACGGATGGTGGATTATCTCCAGCTGGTTTTGGATTTGATGAAGCAAAAGTAACAGTAAATGGAAATACAGTATTATCTGATGGTGCTGAAGGTACTCCATTATTCACATTAGACGGTGGTGCAAGAGTATCTACCGGTACTGACTTATATAACCACTCTTATTACTTAGAGTGGAGAAACTATGCTGGTGCTGATAAATCACTAGAATACGCTCGTGGAGTGAAATATAATACTGGTTTAGTAGTTTGGTATGGTGATGATAGCTATACAGATAACTGGACAGGAGATCATCCTGGTGAAGGTTTCTTAGGGGTAGTTGACGCACATCCTAACGCAATCGTAGGAACTCTAAATGGTAAACCTTCTGTAGATCAAAGTACACGTTACCAAGTTGCAGATGCTGCTTTTAGTTATGATAAGTCACCTGCATTCTATATTAACTCACCATCTCGAGGAATCTTTGATTATCAAGGTTTAGCTGGTGTAACTACGTTTGACGATTCTAAAAAATATGCAGATCCAACAGGTCTAATTCCTGATGCTAGTAGAATAGTTCCAAACTATGGATTAAAATTCCAAGTAGTTGGTGAAGCAAAAGATAATTCTGCTGGTGCAGTTTGGATTCGTAAATAATAAAATTGATAGAATACGAGTTTGATATTTTCAAACTCGTATTTTTTTTGTAACAAGAAGTACTCGAAGTAGCTCGTCAGTCGACGAGTTTTTTTGCGTGGTTTTTATGAACAAAATGATTTTAATGGACTTTACGTCTTTAACGTTCATAAAAACTTTTTTCAGAATTATTAAATTATAATACGAGTATTAGAAAGCGTTTACAAAGAAGGGGAGGAAGTATAAATGAAAGTTAAAAAAACTAGTTTGTTGATAATGACGTCTTTGGTCGCAGTAAGTCTTGTAGCTTGTAAAGGGAGTAATGTAACTTCAGGAAGTTCTTATCCGAATAAGGCAATATCGGTTGTAGCACCATCTGGAGCAGGAGGTGGGTGGGATTTGACAGCTAGATCCTTCACTAAAGTATTAAGTGAAACAAAGCTCGTTAAGGAACCAATGACAGTAGAAAATAAGCCAGGTGGTGGCGGAACAGTATTTATGGCTGAGTATGCTACACAAGATAAAGCAAATAATGAAAAATTATTTGTAAACTCACCACCAATTATTATTAACAATTTGAAAAAAGATGGAAATAGCCCTTTTGGCTATAAAAATAGTACACCTTTAGCAGAGCTAACAAAAGATTATGGAGCAATCGTTGTAAAGGCTGATTCAAAGTATAAAGACTTAAAGTCGCTTTTAGATGATATAAAGAAGAATCCTAAAAATATTACGCTAGCTGGGGGATCTGCACCAGGTTCAATGGATCATTTAGTTGGAATTTTACCGGCTTATAAATATGGTATTGATCCTACAAAAATTAAGTATGTGTCATATGATGGTGGATCAGAAGCAATAACAGCATTATTAGGGAATAACGCCGATGTTATTTCAACTGATGTCTCTAGCACACTTGAATTTGTAAAATCAGGCAAGGTTAAAGTTTTGGCAGTCACATCACCTGAACGTTTACAAGGAGATGTATTATCTGAGTTCCCAACAGCTAAAGAGCAAGGAATTGATGCTGAGTTTATTATTTGGCGTGGGGTTTTTGGACCTGAAAAAATGTCTAAAGAAGCATATGCGTACTGGGAAAAAACAATTTCAAAATTAGTAGAAACTGATGAATGGAAAGAAGAAGTAGAAAAGCAAGGCTGGCAGCCAGAATATAAAAATGGTGATGAATTTAAATCGTTCTTAACTGAACAAGAAACACAAGTTCATGATTTATTAAAAGCTTTAGGAATGAGTAAGTAATAATTGAACTAAAAAAGGGGGATTGCACTCCCTCTTTTCACTACTAAAAATAAAGAGGTGAGATACATGAGTAAAAAATTTGATCGATTAGCGGCTATCATTTTTCTTATTACAGGTATTACTTTTATTTTAGAAAGCCGCAATATTGCAACCACTGCTTATGGGAGTGTAGTAGGACCGAATGTTTTTCCATTTATTCTTGGCTGTGCACTTTCTCTATTAAGCTGTCGGTTATTTTACGAAACATTTTCATACAAAGAAAAAGAAAAGGATGCAGTTCAATATAATTATAAACAGTTTTTTATTATCTTAGTTTCAGCTATTCTTTATGCACTTTTACTTGAAAAAATTGGCTTTATAATCAGCTCATTCTTATTTCTTATTGTTTCGATTCAAACATTGGAGCGTGGAAACTGGGTCAAATCAATCTCAATTTCATTAGGTTACTCAGTCATCATTTACGTTATTTTTGTTGAAGTTTTAAAAGGTACTTTACCTGGCTGGTCAATGTTTTAGGAGAAAAGAAGGGAGAGTTATCAATTGAGTACTTTTCAATATTTAATGCAGGGATTTGAAACTGCATTTACATGGTATAACTTATTGTTCGCTTTTGCCGGAGTATTAATTGGTACGGCAGTAGGGGTTTTACCTGGTATTGGTCCAATGAGTGGTGTTGCACTATTAATACCTGTAACTGCTTCTGTAACTGGGTTTTTAGGACCTGAACAAGCAGCGGGGAGTGCAATTATTTTATTAGCCGGTGTATACTATGGTGCTATGTATGGTGGTTCTACTACATCCATTTTATTAAACACACCAGGAGAATCTTCTTCGGTAGTAACAACTTTAGATGGCTATCAAATGGCGAAAAAAGGTAGAGCAGGAAGTGCTTTATCAATTGCTGCAATTGGTTCGTTTGTAGCAGGGATTTTTACACTTATTGCACTAATTGTATTAGCAAAACCATTATCGGCATTAGCAATTAAGTTTGGTCCAACTGAATACTTTTCTTTAATGCTTCTTGGATTATGCGCTGTTAGTGGACTAGCTGGAAAATCGGTAACTAAAGCATTAATTATGACAATCTTTGGATTACTACTCGCTACGATCGGAATTGATTCTGTGTCAGGTGTCTCTCGATTTACATATGACATTCCTTGGCTTTATCAAGGATTAGAATTTTTAACAGTAGCGGTAGGATTATTTGCTTTAGGAGAAGTATTTAAAACGATTATTGAAAATGAAATTGAAGATGGTGAGATGGCCAAAATTAATAATTTATTACCATCTAAAGCAGAATTAAAGGAAAGTGTGGCTCCAATTGCTAGGGGCTCAGTATTAGGATTTTTCGTTGGTTTATTACCTGGAGCAGGTGCCATTTTAGCTTCGTTCTTTGCCTATATATTAGAAAAGAAAGTTAGTAAAACGCCTGAAAAGTTTGGTACAGGTACAATTGCAGGGGTTGCATCTCCTGAATCTGCAAATAATGCAGCATCTGGAGGAGCGATAATTCCTTTATTAACTTTAGGAATTCCGAGTTCAGGAACAACTGCAATCTTAATGGGTGCATTAATGATGTATAACATACAACCGGGACCACTATTATTCGATGAGCATCCTGACGTAGCATGGGGATTAATTGCAAGCATGTTTATCGGAAACGTAATGCTTATCATTTTAAACATGCCTTTAGTAAAAATATTTGCAAAGATTATTCAAACGCCGAAGAAGTATTTATTGCCACTAATAGTAGCCATTTCAATATTTGGTGTTTATGCAGTACAAGTATCCGTAAATGATTTACTACTATTAATTGCATGTGGAATTTTTGGATATTTCCTATCAAAAAATGATTTTCCAATCGCACCATTAGTATTAGGAATCGTTTTAGGACCAATGATTGAAAATAATTTAAGAAGAGCATTAACAGTATCAAATGGTGATTATAGTATTTTCTTTAGACATCCTATTTCATTAGTATTTTTAATAATTGGAGCACTTTGGATCTTAGTTCCAATTTTGATGAAATTGAAAGGAAAAGAAGTAGTCATAAATGTAGAAGCTTAAAAATTCTAACAAAACTCCTTTAACAAAAGGAGTTTTTTGATTATTATAAAAACATAAGGGGAATTTTTATGCGTTTACATTATAAGTTAATCATCTTTATATCAGTTCTTATTCTAATAATAAGTAGTGTTTTTGAAATAGTATCTCAAGAAATGTTTCTAAAGAACCTTAAACATGAAAAAGGATTAAAGGCTCTAGCTATCTCTCAAACTGTGGCGAATATGCCTGAAATACGTGAAGCATTTTCAAACGAAAATCCTTCTGACACTATTCAGCCAATCGTTGAAAATATCCGAAAAAAAGTTGGAGCTGAATTTATCGTAGTTGGGAATAAAAACGAAGTACGTTATTCACATCCAAATCAAGCATTAATTGGAAAGAAAATGGTTGGGGGAGACAATGATAAAGTATTTAAAGGACAGGAGATCGTATCAGAATCCACTGGTACACTAGGCCCTTCCTTAAGAGGGAAAACTCCTATTTTTGATGATAACGACAAAGTGATTGGAGTTGTTTCTGTAGGCTATTTAATAAAGGATATTGATCATGAGGCAAAAGTCTTTAGTAAAAAACTATTAAAAAATAGTATTGTCATATTAATACTTGGAATCGGAGCAGCTTTTTTTATTTCGTTTAATATTAAAAAATCAATCTTTGGTTTGGAACCGAAAGAAATCGGAAGGATGTACAAAGAAAAACACGCCATATTAGAATCAATTCATGAAGGAATCATCGCTATTGATGAATATGGAGAGATTACTGTAGTAAATGAAAATGCCCATAAAGTACTTTCTATTCCAAATAATATTAAGCTTAGAGGATTAAAAATAGAAGAAGTATTGCATAATTCTCATTTAAAGAAAGTAGTTGAAACTGGCGAGCCAATTTATGATTTAGAGTTTTTAATTAATGAAAAAATGGTGATTATTAATTGTATACCGATAATTGGAGTCGATTCTAAAATTGTTGGAGCGGTAACGACTTTTAGGGAAAAATCGGAATTGAATAAATTACTAAATGAATTATCACAAATAAAAGCATATTCAGAAGGACTTCGAGCACAGGCACATGAATATTCGAATAAATTACATACAATCTTGGGGTTAATACAACTTGAATCCTATCAAGAAGCGATTGAATTAATTTCAAAGGAATCTAATATAACTCAAAATATCATCCATTTTATTATGGAAGAAATTTCGGATCCAGTCGTTGCGGGACTCCTACTAGGGAAAATAAGTTTAGCTAATGAGCTAAAAGTAGATTTTAACATTGACTATAATAGTAGTTTTGTTAATGTCCCGAAGGAAGTAAATCGGGAAGACTTAATCACAATTATCGGAAATCTATTAAATAACGCATTTGATGCAGTATTAGAAACGAATAAGTCTGAAAAGATTGTTTCACTGTTTCTTACTGATTTAGGTGATGACTTAGTGATTGAAATTGAAGATAATGCAAATGGAATCCCTGAAGAATTAATTGATGAGATTTTTGAATACGGTGTTACGTCTAAGGATCAATCTCATAATTCAGGGATTGGACTTCACCTTGTTCAAAGGCTACTCCATAAATTAAACGGACAAATTACTTTTCATTCAAACGAACATGGGGGAACTACATTTATTGTTGCAATTCCGAAACGCCAAAAGGAGAGTAACGGATATGATGAAAAAGAATTTAATAGAAGTGTTAATTGTTGAAGATGATAGTAGGATTGCAGAAATCCATCAGCGATTTATTGATAGAATTGAAGGGTTTAAGGTTATTGGTATTGCTACAAATTATCAAGAAGCAGTTGATTTAGTTGAAATTTTAAATCCTCAACTAGTTTTGCTAGATGTGTATTTTCCGGATATGAATGGCTTAGATTTTTTACAATGGATGAAGAAACATTCGATTATGGCAGATGTCATCATGATCACTGCATCGAAAGAAATCGATTCAGTTAATAAAGCTTTGCATTATGGCGTATTTGATTTTATTATAAAGCCAGTCATTTTTGATCGTTTTAAAAAGTCGCTAATTCGCTATGTAAACTATTCTAATAAAGTGAAAAGCTTACAATCAAAAAGTGCATATATTACGCAGGATGAAATCGATGGATTAATAGGAAAGAATAATACAATAATTGAAGAGCAAAGTCTATACCCTAAAGGAATAGATAAACTCACTTTAGATAAGGTGTTACTCGCGATAAGAGAAGTTCGAAACGGAATGACTGCTGAGAATATCGGGCTAGAAATTGGCGTTAGTCGCACAACTGCGCGAAGATATTTAGAATATTTAGTTTCGGAAGGTAAAGTTTCAGCAGATTTAGCGTATGGAACGATTGGAAGACCAGAAAGAGTTTATTTGGTCAAAAGCTAAGTAAAGTTCCTCAATGACTATGACAAACCTAACAATTCTGTAACAGAAAGAGCACTATTTTATAATAAGAGAAGTATATAAACGCTTGATATACAAGCGTTTTTGTATGTTTTTTACAAGTCTATGACATTGCTAGTCTACAAGAGTATGGCTAGTGTAAGCGTTGAAAATTTTCCGTTTGTTCTATAAACTATACTTTGCAATAACTACGGAGGTTTAGAAATGAAGATACGTTTATTAACAAAAGAAGATGCAGAAATCTATCTTAATATTCGTTTAGAAGGTTTAAAAGAGAATCCTGAAGTTTTTAGTACTACTATGGATGAAATACTTGATCAAGATGACCCAATTGAATACAAAGCAGAAATATTAGATAAAAATTATACGATCGGTGCATTTACGGACAAAGGTGAATTAATTGGAGTAGCCACTTTAAGAACGTTTGAAAAAGTTAAAGCAGAGCATAAAGGAAAAATAGAATCTGTCTATGTTTCTTCTAGAGCTCGAAAAATGGGTGCAGGCTATCTTTTAATTGAAGAGGCAATCCATTTAGCGAAAAGTCTGGGACTTGAACAACTTACATTAAATATCATAGAAGGAAACGAAACAGTAAAAAAACTGTATGAAAAACTAGGATTCAAAACATTTGCTAAAACACCTAATAGTTTGAAGTTGGACAATGAATATTGGGACCAAGAGCATATGATACTTATGTTAGAGACGGAAAGTGTAGGAAGTTAGAGATACTGAATTAAAATCAGTAAAACTGAAATTAAAATGGACAAAACTGCAATTAAATTTCTTAGAATCCCAAATTAGGTAGGATAATCCCTATACCGGTTAGGGTTCTTCTAAACAGACATATTTCAACAATATTTCTCGAAATTTAAGTCGAAGGCAGAGGCAGCGAATTAAATTTAAGTTATTTCTTCTCCCTGAACTAAAAAAGGATCACCTTAATCAAATTAAGGTAATCCTTTTTTAGTTTTAATTATTTAGTAAAAGTTTTTTCAATGTCATCTAACATTAAGTAAGCAGCTTTGATTCCACCTGCAGTGTTCCAAATAACATCACTTACTTTAATAACATGTCCATTTTTATAAGCATTTAACTTTTTGAATAATGGATCTTCTGTAAATTGTTTTTCAAGAGCAGTACCAGATTCTTTTCCGTTATCATATGTGAAGTAGAATATGTAATCTCCGTCCATTGCTGGAATTCTTTCTTTTGTAACACCCTGCTCAGCAAAATCAGGTGCATTTTGTTCTTCTGGACGTTGGAAGCCTAATTGTTTAAGAATTACACCTGAGAAAGTATCTTGGTGATAGATTCGAACATCAGCACCCATGAAACGTACCATTGAAATTTTTTGATTTAATTTATCGCCTAATTTAGCTTTTAGGTCATCTACACGTTTTGTATAATCAGCTAATACTGTGTTTCCTTGTTCTTCTTTATTTAAAACTTTTGCGTAAAATTTGAAATTCTCTTGCCAGTCTCCACGTAGTGTTTCAGCGAATACTGTTGGTGCAATTGCACTTAATTGCTCATATACTTTTTCTTGACGCATTTTATTACCAATAATTAAGTCTGGTTTTAAATCAGCGATTTTCTCAAGGTTAACTTCACTTTCTAAACCTACAACTTGAACGCCATCCATGTCTTTAGCAATATGATCATACCAAGGGTTTCCTGTCCAAGATTGAACAGCACCTACTGGTTTAACTCCTAAAGCAAGTAAAGCTTCTGTTCCTTCGTTAGTTAAAATAACAACGCGTTTTGGATTTGCTGGAACTTTAGTTGTTCCCATAGCGTGTTGAATCGTAATTGTATTTGAATCTTTGCTCTCATTACCAGAAGTTTCATCTGATTTTTTAGTGCCACAAGCACCTAATACCATAATTGCTGCAATAAATAGTGCAATTAATGAAGAAAATTTTAGTTTTCTCATTTCTTTACTCTCCCTTTATATTGATAATGATTATCATTTCTCTCGACAACATGTATTATAGATTAAGATTTTATTAGAAGTCAACAAGAAATTGATTATCATTCTCATTGACTTGATAATTCATATCATTTAGACTAAAAAAAGAGAATAGAATATTAGGAGAAATAATAATGCTTATTCACCCAAGATCAAGAATTATCGTATTTATCGCTTGTGTTTTATTATTAGTCATTTGTTTTTTTTCTAGTATTTTACTAGGATACACAAATACTAGTTTTTCAAGCCTAGTTCATTCATTTACACAATTTAATGGATCTAATGAACATTTAGTTATTCAAAATGTTCGTATTCCAAGAGCAATCATTGCATCGATAGTAGGTGCAAGCTTAGCGATTGCTGGTTTATTCATGCAAGTTTTAACAAAGAATCCTTTAGCATCGCCGAGCGTTTTAGGGATAAATGCTGGTGCTTCAATGTTGATCGTTCTTAGTATTACATTTTTTCATTTACAGTCACCTAATGCTACTATTTGGCTAGCATTTTTAGGTGCTACAATATCAGCAGTATTCGTATTTGGATTAAGTTCTTTAGGAAAAGATGGTGCGACTCCAATAAAGATTACTTTAGCTGGGGTTTCAATTGCCGCTATGTTTAGCTCGATTACCCAAGGCTTACTAGTAACAAATGAAGTAGCATTAGAGCAAGTCCTTTTTTGGTTAGCAGGCTCAGTTCAAGGTCGTTCACTCGATTCTTTACATATGGTGTTACCTTATATTGTGATCGCTTGGGTTATTTCACTTGCAATTGGTGGGAAAATTAACACATTCATGCTTGGAGACGATGTATCGAAAGCTTTAGGTCAAAATACGGCTCTCTTAAAAGTTACATTAGTAGTATTAGTTATTATACTAGCAGGTGGTGCTGTCAGTATTTCAGGACCAATAGGTTTGGTCGGAATAATTGTTCCACAAATAGTTAGAATGTTCGTTAAAAATGATTACCGATGGATGATTCCATTTTGCGGTATTTTCGGGGCAATTTTATTACTATTAGCAGACGTAGCTTCTCGTTATATATTAATGCCAGAAGAGACTCCAGTTGGAATTATGACCGCAGTAATCGGTGCACCATTTTTTATTTATTTAGCAAGAAAAGGCGGTACAGTAAAATGAACATGCTCAAAATACGAAACAAGTATTTTTCATTACTATTTAATAAACATTCAATTTTCGTTTTAACGATTGCACTTATTTTACTGATCAGTTCATTTGTAGTGAGTTTAACGTTAGGAGACCGATACATCTCAATTCCAAAAGTATTATCTGTTATTTTTGGTGAAGGTGAAAAAATAGATGAATTATTCATTCAAGCGTTTCGAATGCCTCGAATAATCATTGCCATTTTTGCTGGAATATCTTTAGCAATTGCAGGAGCTATTCTTCAAGGCTTAGTAAGAAATCCACTTGCTTCTCCGGATATTTTAGGGATTACAGGAGGGGCAGGAGCTGCCGTTGTTTTATTTTTAGCGATTTTTAGTAATGACCGTACGAATCAATTAACAGTAAGCATAAAATGGTTACCTTTAGCAGCGTTTATTGGTGCCATTATCAGTTTACTATTTGTCTATGGTTTTGCTTATAAGAATGGAGAGTTAAGGCCATTAAGATTAGTTTTGGTTGGCGTTGGATTTTCTGCATTAGCTCAAGCAACAACTTCATTCTTTATGATCATCGGACCAATTTTTAGAGCGACTGAAGCAAATATGTGGTTAACAGGGAGCGTATACGGAGCAAACTGGGAACAAGTTAAAATCATATCAGTCTGGACTTTCATTTTTATTGTGCTAGCTTTATTGTTTATTAGACATATAAATACACAACAACTTGGAGACGATGTTTCAACAAGTTTAGGAGTTCAAGTAGAGAAGAATCGTTTAATTTTATTATTTATTAGTACAGCATTAGTAGCAGGTGCAGTTGCATTTGCAGGAGCAATCGCATTTGTTGGATTAATTGCGCCGCATATTGCTCGCAAATTAGTTGGTGCTTCTTACGGTGTATTAATTCCTTTATCTGGAATCATTGGGGCAATTATGGTATTAGCGGCTGATACAATCGGAAGAACAGCGTTTAGTCCGATTCAAATCCCTGCTGGTGTTTTTACGGCCGTAATTGGCGCACCATATTTTATCTATTTATTATTTAAGACTGGAAAAAGGTGATAAGATGTCAACGAGCGCAATAGAAACAGAAAAATTAACGTTATCGTATGATGATCGTACAATTATAAATGAATTAAACTTTCAAGTTCCAAAAGGGAAGATTACGGTTTTAATTGGAGCAAATGGTTGTGGAAAATCAACTTTACTTCGATCCCTTGCAAGATTACTACAACCAAAAAGTGGAACGATTTTACTTGATGGAAAAGAAATAAGTAAAAGGCCTACAAAGGAAATTGCTCGAAATCTTTCTATCCTACCACAAAGTCCCATTGCACCTGAAGGTTTAACAGTATTTCAATTAGTGAAACAAGGGAGATACCCGTATCAAACTTGGTTAAAACAGTGGTCTAAAGAAGATGAAGAAAAAGTAAATAATGCTTTAAAAATAACAAATATGTACGATTTGAAAGATCAATTAGTAGATTCGCTATCTGGAGGGCAACGCCAACGTGCTTGGATTGCGATGACTTTGGCTCAAGACACAGATACAATTCTATTGGATGAACCAACAACATATTTAGATTTAACACATCAAATTGAGATTTTAGACTTACTTTATGAATTAAATGAAAAAGAGCAACGTACAATTGTTATGGTACTACATGATATTAATTTAGCATGTCGTTATGCACATAATGTAGTTGCGATTTCAGGTGGAGAAGTTTATGCAGAAGGGGACCCAGAGAAAATCATAAACCAAGATTTAATTTGCGATGTTTTTTGTATGAACTGTGATATTGTAAAGGACCCATTGTTTGGAACACCACTTTGCATCCCACACGGCCGCGGAAGAAAAATAATCTAATTATTTACTAAAAAGGTGTCCTATTAAGGGCACCTTAGTTTTTAAGGCTTAGTAAGAGGTGAGGTTAAAATGACATTATTAATCAACGAAGTATGCGTAGACATTAACGGTAGTTCAATCCTTAAAAATATCAGTTTTGTGGCTAAAAAAGGCGAAATCTTTTGTTTAATAGGAACTTCAGGAGCTGGAAAATCGACTTTACTTCGTGCACTAAATCGACTACAAACGATTAGTAAAGGTGAAATCCATATAGATGGGCAATCAATTCATAAAATGACGCCTCAAAATCTACGAAAAAGTGCGGTCATGATCTTACAAACTCCATCTCTATTTGAAGGAACCGTAGAGGATAATATTTTGTATGGGCTAAAATTAAATGGTAACTATAGTAAGAATGATTCCGTTTTAGTTGCGAAGACTTTATTAGAAAAAGTTGGACTAGAAGCTGATTTATTTAATCGAAATTCTTTATCCCTATCGATTGGGCAACAGCAAAGAGTATCAATCGCAAGAGCACTAGCAATGAAACCAAATATATTATTATGTGATGAAATTACTTCGGCTTTAGATCCACAATCTACCCTACATATTCAGGATCTTCTAGTAAACTTAAAAGTAGAGGAAAATATGTCCATTATTCTTGTCACCCATAATATGGATTTAGTTCAACAAATTGCAGATCGAGTAGGGTTATTAATTGATGGTAAATTAGTAGAAGTAAGTACAGTTAATGAGTTTTTTAACAATCCAAGCACTGAATTAGGGAAGAATTTCCTTTCTACAATTGCTTAAAGAGGGTGGAATGATGGAAGGCAATTTGCATATAACAGGTGTATCGCTAACATTTCTATTAATTATTATTGCGATTGCATTATCATATTATCAAAAACTTGGCGTTGAAAAAGATATTGGTGTTTCTTCTGTTAGGACAGTAATTCAATTAATGATAATGGGTTATGTACTTGAATACATCCTTAAAATTGAACATTTTTTCATTGTCATCATTATTTTATTTTGTATGATTTTATTTGGTGCTCATACTTCAAGTAAACGGTCGCATCATATTGAAGGAGCATTTTTTATTTCATTTATTAGTATTTTTCTAGGCGTTATGATTTCTTTAGGAATTGTACTGGTAGCAAATAAAATTTCGTTAAAAGCTCAATATGTTATTCCAATTTCAAGTATGATTATTAGTACATCAATGAACGCAAATAGTTTAGCACTAACTAGACTTAGAGCTGAAATTCAAGCGAATAAAAATCAAATTGAAGCTGCACTATGCTTAGGTGCAACAACTAAGCAAGCATCAAATCATGTCATAAAAAATTCAATTAAAGCAGCATTAATTCCATCAATTGATCGTGCTAAAACAGTTGGAATCGTTACATTGCCAGGTTCAATGACTGGTATGATTTTTGCAGGCATTAGTCCCTTATATGCAATTAAATATCAATTATTAATTGAATGCATCTTAATCGGAGCAATTGCAATAAGCGTATTTTCCTCAACACTTCTATCTTATCGAAAGTTCTTTACAAAAGACGACTCATTAAAATACGAAACGATACTAGAGGGGTAGAAGAAGGGAATAGGTTAATTTTTTGCCTATTCCCTTTTTTACCTTTAACATTAACTCTTATCCAATAACTCTCAATTGAACGTCCATGTTTCCTCTAGTCGCTTTAGAGTATGGACATACACCGTGTGCTGCCTTTACTAGTTCTACTGCTACTTCTGTTGGTACTCCTTGCACTTTTACATCAAGTTGAGCAGCTAATTTAAACCCTCCGTCAGCGGGATCTTTACCAATTGTTATGTTTGCGGTTACAGATGTAGCTTCTAATTTAATACTTTTCTGACGAGCTACTAAGTTTAAGGCACTATCGAAGCAAGCTGAATAACCAGCTGCGAAAAGTTGTTCAGGATTTGTTGCACCACCAGGACCACCTAATTCTACTGGTGGTTTAAGCGCTAAATTAATAAAATCATCTGATGAAATTACTCTTCCGTCACGTCCACCCGTTGCAGTTGCTGTAGCAGTATATAATTTTTCCATTTTAAATTTCTCCTTTATATAACTTATTAATTTTCATTTGCAGATTGAACTTTCTGTAATAATGCCTTTATTTGACTTAATATTGTCAAAAATTCCTCTTGAGTAGTGTCACTTTCATTAAAAAACTTCTCTGGAATACAATAAGCTTTTTCTTTTAATGCTTTTCCATCTTCAGTTAATGTAATAAATACTTTTCTCTCATCGCTTGAATCACGTTTGCGATAAATTAATCCGGCAGATTCCATGCGCTTTAGCATTGGTGTAAGTGTACCTGAATCAAGAAAAAGAGTTCCACCAAGCTCTTTTACAGTTTGTTGGTCTTTTTCCCAAAGAGAAAGTAGTGCCAGGTATTGTGGGTAAGTAATGCCAATTTCATCTAATATTGGGCGATATAATTTCGTAATTTCTCGAGAGCAAGCATAAATCGAAAAGCATAATTGATTTTCAAGCAAAAGCTGGTTTTCTTTATTCATATGTCAACATCCTTATATATTAGTTGTGCACAATTTAATATGACACAATCATAGTTGATAGGAAATAATTTTGCAAGCGATAATGATTATTATTTTTTACCAATTTTTATATTTTGATTAGAAATTTAAAATTATGAAAATGATTAATGATTTTTTTTTGTATGCTTCTTTAATTAGAAGAAGTTGATTGGAACGAAAGGAGGCTCAGGTCTCGCCCCATGGAAAGCGAGAATCCTGTAGTGGAAATTAACATCATATCGCTTTTTTTACATTGAAAAATTGATAAATTTTTTCGGACTAAAAAAGTCAGTTAATGTGATAAGTACATTAACTGACTTCTAATTTACGGCTTTCTAGTTTTAGAAATTAATGAAGTAATTTGTAACATAGTAATCGGTAAAGAAGTTTTTTTATGATATGCCAAAAACTTCGGTGTCCAAGAATCTACGTATTTTTCTTTAAAGCTTCTTAAACCTTGAAAATGATACAAGAACTGTCCATATTCATAAATCTGTGCTGCAATTTTTTCACTAGTAAATGAATATTTAGAAAGTCCAACATTTGCTAAAGGTGTCATGCCGATATTAAAGTAGTGAAAATCTTTCAATCTAAATGATTCAATTAAATTAATAAACATATAATCCATAATTCCCTTTGGTGCATCTATTTTATGGCGCATTAAATCAATCGAAATTGTATGGTCATTATAGTTAGGCATAATAGACGCGAAAGCAATTAACTTATTTTCATTATTTTTAATAACAGCTACAGGTGCAAGTTTGATATAATCTTCATCAAAATAGCCAAGTGAAAAACCTTTTTCTTTTCTACCTTTTAGCCACTCAGTAGATAAATTCTGTAAATCTGAAAAGAACTCATTTGAGAACGGAGGTTCAATCATTTCAAAACTATATTCTTCACGTTCAAACTTATTGTAAAGGGCGCGAATACCTTTATTACGTTTTCCAGATAAAGAGAACGCTGAAATATCCGTAAACCCTTCTTCACCAAGTTTAAAGAAATCAAATCCATTTTCATGTAAGTACGCTAAAGAATTTGAGTTAACTTGATAGAAGACGAGAGTATATCCAAATTGATCAGCATAATTTAATAATTCTTCAATTGCAGGATAGATACGGGACTTTTCCCCAATTGGGTCGCCTAAAATAACTAGTTTGTCTGCATATGGTTGGAAAATAAATAATACTGTTTCATCCTGAGCCCAAAATACATATTTATCATGTAAAAAAACTAAATGGGAAAGTTCAGTTCCACCATATGTATTTAAATGGTCTCTTATTTTTTCTTCTTCATTTTTTGTGCCTATAAAATTAAATTCTTTTCTTTTAACTTTGAAAAAAGCGATATAAAAAAATAGAAAAGCAGCTACAAAGCCAAGCACTGCACTTATTACGATATCCCTCGAATTGACAAGGATATAAGGCAAATATTTGGCAGGGATTCGCACATTTGTATGTGGAAGATTAATATAAGCAATTAGTAAATAGCTACCTAAAAAGAAAAACAATATAAAATTATCAACGATCAGCTTTCCCCAAGTTAAAACAAAGCTTTCTCTATAAAATTGTTTCTTTGAAGCAAATAATATAAATGCTACTGCTAGTACAAAAAGTGCTTCTTCATAATCTAATCCTTTTGAATAAGTTGTAATTGCTCCAACAATTAGCATGAATAAAGTAATATACCACGCTCTTTTCACTTTATAATCAATTCCTCGCGAAAGCCCTAATAATGTAAAGCCTGTTGTGACAGAAATTAAATGTGAAAGATTAATAATTGTTGAAGGTAAAATTAAATTTAAAAGACTAATTCTTAAAAGCATGCTTGGTACTGCTGCGGAAACTAAGAGAATTACCCCAGACAAGAAAATTAAAATTGTTAAAATCTTATGGCCCAAATATGTTGATATTTGGTTTGGAATATTATTAAATGATTGATTGATTTTGTTCCATAAGAGTTTGAGTGCTAAAACAATACCACAAGCAAATGGGAAGAAGAAATAACTGAAACGATAGATTAATAAAACTAGTAGTGTTGTTTCTTTATCAATCCCAAAATATGTGAACCCTAATAGAAAAATAAAATCAAATGAACCTAATCCGCCAGGGATCATACTTAACAGTGCTGCTACAGAGGCCACTAAAAAAACGGGCAAAACTTCAATAATCGAAATATCAATATTTAAAAATAAACAAATAAAGTAAATAAATAAAAATATAAAGGACCATTCACATAAGGAAATGGTAACCAATGAGATCATATATTTTGCGGAAAAGTTTTCCGAGAAAAAATTTCGCTTCATATAAACAACTAAAAACATTAACGGGAAATAACAAATGGCAATGACGATTGCGACATATAAGTACTTATATTCATTTAAAAATGATAAATCAAAGATCCCTGTAAATAAAACTAAACTCAATATCGATAATCCAGAAAGTAAGAAGATTGTTACACTACTCACCGCTTTAACAATTTCTGGTCCAGTGCGCTCTTGTCGATAAAAAAGAGTACGAATAGTAGTACCTGCCACACCACCGAGTCCAATCAAGTTAGAGGAAGTGTTTGCTAGCCAAGCTACCATTAAAATTTTACGAAAACTGAAATCTAATTTTAATAGTCTAACAAGGACGAAATCATATAAAAACATTGGAGAAACAGCAATAATACCTAATGCAAAAATTAGAAAATATTGTATTAATGTAAGAGACTCCATATAGTTAAAGAACATTTGAAAGTCGAAATTTAAAAGTACGTTTTTTCCAACAAAGATGAATGTAACTAGTAATATTGAAATGAAAAATAGTTTAAACAAACCTACTTTACTAATCCGAATCTTATTCATAAGACACTCCTGAAGTTATAAAATTAACAAAATAAATAATAATACTTAGCTTTAGTATTCCATATTATTCCACTATATAACAAGAAGAATATGAACAAGAAGTAGAAAATTTAATAACTTATTATTATGAAGAAAAAAAGTTAATTAGATTTTAACTTTAAGATTGGTTTTAGTGACCTAATTTCTGAAATGGAAGTACATTGATTGCACTATATGTACTCGCATTTCATAGGGGCGAGATGAGTGTTAAGGATTATCGTATTTCTCATCGGGAGACCTTAAATGTGGCAACTAGGAGATAGAGGGAAAAATCAAAAAAAATTTTAAAAATCCTCCTGAGTTGTTCCAATTGAGATGGATTTTTCCATTTTTTGAACATATTTCGCTTACCTTTACCCTTTATCAAAGCTTTAGAGTTTCAAAATGTAACAAAATAGTATACAATTTAGTAGTTGAATTGTAATTTAAGTAATATAAATAAATAAATGACCGTTGATCGCTGAGTTCTGTTGAAGACCTTCCTTACTATTTTATCGGAATGTTTTTTCAACATTGAAGCGGGGGAACCGATTTTTGTGCAATTGCACTTTGGGGTGAATCCTTTTTAGGTAGGGCTACTTTTTAGGTCCGAATCCGACAGCTAACCTCGTAGGCGTGTAAGGAGAAGGTTTCCACGTGGATTTTTAGGCACTGGAGATTCTTCCAGTGTCTTTTTGCATCCATTTTTTGAAAAAACAATTTATAAAACGGGGGAAATGACGTGTTAGATATGTATACGTTTGGCGGAATTCTTATTATAACAATGTTAACAGCAGTTTATTTTACTCGTAAAGATTCTGGTAATAGTGAGTATAGTAAGAAAAGAGCTAATAGGATTAGAATAGCAAGGGAACGAAAAGCTGGTAAAGTAGTAGGGAATACCGAGTTTAAATAATTAATTTGATACATATAACCTTCTATAGGAGGGTGGTCAATCAGACCACTCTCTTTTTTCGCATAAAAAAACAAAGTAGACCAATCGGTGAGTTTTCTTACTCATTTTAAGTTTTGGTTTCATAATTCATATTTAGTTCATAATGAATTTATATAATAGGAATATAATTAATTGTAAATGTAAGAAGGTGGCTTTTTTGAATCATGTAAAAGTTTTAGTTGTTGATGATGACGCAAATATTCGAGAGTTGATCTCTATTTTTTTAAATGCTGAAGGTTACTCAGTAATTGAGGCTGAAAACGGAGAAGAAGCATTAATGCTTTTAGAAAAAAACAGTATTCAAATCGCAGTAGTTGATGTGATGATGCCTGAAATAGATGGATATGAACTTACAAAAGAAATTAAAAAGTATTATGATATTCCGATTTTAATGGTTACTGCTAAAGGTGAATCACAGGATAAACTTAAAGGCTTTGATCTTGGGGTAGATGATTATGTAGTGAAGCCGTTTGATCCGTTAGAAATTGTTGCTCGTGTTAAAGCTCTTTTAAGAAGGTTTCAATTAATTTCTGATAAAAATATCCTTTTAGGAAATTTAGCGATTAATCAAATAAAATATGAAATTGCTGTTCATGAGCAATCGATTACACTCCCTTTAAAGGAATTCGAGTTACTGTTTAAGCTTGCTAGTCAATCTGGAAGAATTTTTACGAGAAACGACTTAATTGAACAAATTTGGGGCCTTGATTATGAGGGGGATGAGCGTACAGTTGATGTACATATTAAAAGAGTAAGAGAACGTCTTAGAGAGTTAAAGGCTACTGTTGAAATCGTTACAATCAGAGGATTAGGTTACAAGTTAGAGGAAAATAATACATGAAAAGTATGTATACAAGACTCGTCTTGATTTTCATATCAGTCATTTTACTGAGTTTAGTTATAACTTTTTTTATTGCATCAAAATACTTTATTAAACATGTTGAAACAGAAGTGCAAAGAGATTTAAAAGACGTTGGAGAAAATTTTATTGCCGTATACTTAACGCATGATGATCAATACGAAGTTAATTCTACTTTGAACATTCTTAGTAAAAATTACTATATAACGATGTATAATGAGTCCGGTAAAATTATTTTGAAAAATACAACACCTAAAAAGAAAAATATAAAAAAGAAACAAGTAATTAAAACACTGAACAACAATAATGTCCAATTAAGAAATAATTCTAATCTTGTAGGTCTGCCTTTTGAAAAAGATGGGCATAAATACGCTTTATTTATTCAACCGAATATTGATCGAGGGTTCTTTAAAATGAGGAGAGTACTTTTTTTTAGTTTACTCACGACTTTAATAATCGGATCACTCACTTTTTTATTCGTTGCAAAATTATTAGTAAAACCTGTAAAAGAGCTAATTCGTGCTACAAAGGAATTAGCAAAGGGAAATTATGATGTTCAAGTAACTATTAAACGTAAAGATGAAATTGGTTTGCTTGCTTCAAACTTTAATTTAATGACGAATAAATTAAATAAGCTAGAAGAGATGAGAAGTGAATTTGTTTCAAATGTATCTCATGAAATTCAATCTCCTTTAACATCTATTAAAGGATTTGCAAAGGTACTAAGAAACAAAGAGTTAATTGAAGAAAAACAAGATCATTATTTATCTATCATAGAGGCAGAAAGTGAACGACTTTCAATTATGAGTGAACGACTTTTAAAATTAGCTTCTTTAGATTCTGAACAACACCCATTCCAGCCTATGACATATAAATTAGACGAACAAATTCGAAAAATTATATTGGCACTAGAGCCTCATTGGGAAAGTAAAAAGCTTCAATTAGTGTTGAATTTGCCGGAGACAGAAATTTTAGCTGATCGCTTACTGCTTGAACAAGTATGGATTAATTTACTACAAAACGCGATTAAGTTTTCGAATATAGCTGGTTACATTAAGGTTGATATAATGACTTTTGAACGAGATATTCAAGTTACCATTAGCGATAATGGATTAGGCATTAGTAAGGAAGATGTAGAGCGGATATTTGAACGCTTTTATCAGGCAGATCGTTCTAGAAATAAAAAAGGAACTGGGCTTGGTCTTTCGATTGTCCAAAAAATAGTAGAAATGCATCATGGCAAAATTGAAGTTGAAAGTGCTGCTGGTATAGGGACTAGCTTTATGATCAAGCTACCTAAATCCATTTAACTTTATACCATTTTTTTCAATTTAAGGTAAATTTAAAAGTTCATAATATGTTCCTAATTGTTCATATTCTGTTCATATAGTTTTGATAAAATAATCAAGTATTAGAAATGTAACTAATGGAAGGAGAAATAAATACAATATGTTTGCAGGCTTAACGAAATTAAGTTTAAAGAATACGATCTCAGTGATTATATTAAGTGTTCTTGTTTTAGTTGGCGGAATTTATTCAGCCCAAAAAATACAAATTGAAACATTTCCAGATGTTTCATTCCCAGCAGTTGCAGTTCAGGTAGTATATCCTGGGGCATCATCTGAGGATATAGAGTCAGAGGTCACAAAGCCAATCGAATCTGGTTTAATGAAGCTTGAGAACTATGATCAGTTAACTAGTACTTCGAGTGAAAATATGGCTTCAATCTTTTTAATTTATCCTTTTGGAACGGATATGGATAAAATTGAAAAAGACGTAGATAACGTAATCAACAAAACGAAATTACCTGACAAAGCTGAAGCAACAGTTCAACGAATTGCGATGGACTCTGCTCCAATTTATCAAGTAGCGATTGCAAATAATGGTCAAGCTAAAAATTTACAGCAATCAATAGAAAATGATTTACTTCCTCAAATTAAAAAAATCACTGGTGTTAGTGATGTAAGTCTTCAAGGAACAAAAGAAGAAGAAATTCAAATCGTTGTAGATAACAAAAAGGCAGAAGAAAAAGGAATCTCTTTAGATACAATTAAAACAGCAATTCAAGGCCTTGATTACGCAGTACCACTAGGTTCTGTTGAAAATAATGGTAAAACTGTATCTGTTCGAATGAAAGGTACGTTAAACTCAATCGATCAAATCAAAAAAACAGTTTTATCTAGTTCTGCTAGCCAAAGTGCACAAATGGGAGCTACGGCCGGTAGTGCACAATTAGGTAGAGGTGCAGGACAAGCTCAAAACTTAGTGCCAAAAAATGTAACAGTTGCTGATATTGCAGATGTAAAAGTGGTTTCAGTTCAAGATCAAATTTCAAGATATAACAGAAAAGAAAGTTATATTTTATCAGTTTCTCAAACACAAGATTCAAATACAGCAGACGTTGCAACAGCTGTTAAGAAAGAAATTAAATCATTTAAGAAGGATAATAGTGTAGAAACACATGTAATTATGGATAACGGTAAAGAAATTGAAAAATCCGTTAGTTCTTTAATTAAAGAAGGTCTACTTGGAGCTTTATTTACAGTCGTTGTTATTCTGTTATTCTTAAGAAATATTAGAGCGACTTTAATTTCAATTTTATCTTTACCAATCTCAATCTTTGCAACGATCTCAGTATTAAACTCATTAGGCTATACTTTAAATATCATGACTTTAGGTGGTCTAGTTGTTGCAATTGGACGTATCGTTGATGATAGTATCGTTGTAATTGAAAATATATACAGATGGAAGCAACAAAAAGCTAATCAATTTAAGAAAAAAGAATTGGCTCTATTTGCAACAAAAGAAGTTATCGGAGCAATTGCCTCTTCTACATTTGCAACAGTAGTAGTATTTTTACCGTTAGCATTTGTAAGTGGAATTATTGGAGAATTCTTTAGACCGTTTGCGATTTCAGTAGTAGTTTCAATTTTAACTTCTTTAATCGTTGCGATTATTCTAATTCCAACTTTAGGAGCAAAATTCTTATCTAAACCATTAAAAGAGCATAGTAATGATACACGTTTTATGAGAAGATACGAAAAAATACTTCGTTCTGCATTAAAACGTAAATGGATTGTTCTTTTATTATCAATCGTTTTATTAGCAGGTTCATTATCGATGATTCCTTTATTAGGATTCTCATTCTTACCTGGAAGTGTAAATAAAACACTTCAAGTTACAGCTACTCTTCCATCAAATAGTACAGTTGCACAATCTAATTTAGTTGCAAAAGAAATCGAAAAATACTTTGCTGATTCTGACTTAATTGATAGTGTACAAGCTACTGTCGGTGGTAAACGTGATTTTATGATGAATATGGATGGCGGTAAAAATAAAGCGGTCTTCCAAGTTAATCTAAAAAATGGAAAGAATATGGATAAAGAACTTTCAAAAATCACAAAAGAAGTTCCTTCAATTGTCGATGCGAAAGTTAAAGGTACAACAATTGTAGCAAAAGAGCTTTCTCAAAATGGTCCTCCAACAGGAAACAATATTGATGTAAATCTATACTCTGCTAACTTTACTGAGTTAAAAGATGCAGCATCAAAAATTGAGAAAGAATTAAATAATGATGATCGTTTAAAAAATGTTACGAATAATTTAAAAGATGTACAACCAAAATTAGAAATAACATTAAACGATAAAGCACGTGATGAAAATATTTCAATGTTCCAAGTAATGGGAGCAATTAACGAAAAAATTAACGACGTTGAAATCGGCGATTATGATTTAAACGGTGAAACAAATAAACTAACTGTTGGTTATAAAGATAAAGCAAGTACAAAAGAAGACCTTGAAAACATCAAAATTATGACTGCTACAGGTCCAAAAGAAATAAAAGACTATGTAACAATTTCTCAAAAGGATGCACCGGTTTCAATCAACCATGATGATGGAAAAATGTATGCATCAGTAAGTGCTGAAGTAAAAGGTAAAGACACTGCAGCAATTACAAAAGACGTAACAAAACAATTAAAGAAAATTGATCTACCTAATAGTGTCGATATGAAAATTGGCGGCGGGCTAGATATGATTACAGATGGATTCAGCAGCCTTGGTATTGCAATGGTAGTTGCTGTTGGATTAGTATTCCTAATCATGAGCATGACATTTGGTGGCTTAAGAACACCGTTTGTCATTTTATCGTCATTAATCTTCGTACCAGTAGGAGCTTTCTTAGCACTTTATATCGGAAAGCAAACACTATCAATGAGTGCAATGATCGGATTATTAATGTTGATTGGTATCGTTGTAACAAATGCAGTTGTATTATTAGACCGTGTTGAACACAACCGTAAAAAAGGATTAGAAGTAACTGACGCATTAATCGAAGCTTCAAAAACAAGATTACGCCCAATCCTAATGACAGCATTAGCAACAATCCTTGCATTAGTTCCAATGGCACTTTCAAATTCAACATCTGGTTTAATTTCGAAAGGCCTAGCAGTAACTGTAATCGGTGGTTTAACAACTTCAACATTCTTAACATTAATCATCATTCCAGTTATCTACAAATTAGTAAGTAAAAAGAAAAAAATAGAAGAATAAACAAAAAGAGTGTCTCACATAAATTGTGAGGCACTCTTTTCAATTGAAACAAAAAATGGGATAGGTGTTACCTAAGCTCATTTTTTATTTAGGTTCATAACTAAAGTGTAATTCTTTTTGATCGTCTATAATTACATTCAAATTATAGTCTTTGAAATACCATAAATCAGTTTCATTAATAAAATAAACAACATTATTAATCGTAATAGATTCTCCAATATTAACAGGCTGTTCTATTGTTACGCCTAAAGAATAACCTTTATGTATTGTACTATTTCCACCATATCTTGCGAAAAAACGAACTGTATCTCCTTCTTTCACATTCATCTCATCTTGGAACCATTTTATTGCGTCATCAGTAATTGTAATTTTCATTTCAACCGTCCTTTCAATATCTTATAAAAGTATTATAGTATGAATGTGAAAAACTATACAGAAAAGTGATGAAGGAAAGGATATTATATGAAAAAGAAAACCCACGAGGTAATAGAGTATTCCGTGGGTATTCCTCATGCTATTCTACTTTTTGAAGTATGCTAGTAAGTTGTTTTTAAATAAAACAAATAGTGAAATGACGACGAATCCATAATATGCGAATTTTTCGATGAGTGGTGTAGTATCGACAAAGGAGAAAAGTCCTTCAGTGAATACTTTCCCTCCAAAGAAAATTAAAAGAATACCTAGTAGAGTAAAGATGATTTTTATATTTAAATTAACCGTTGTTTTGATAAAGATATACGCAATTAAAACAGCCGCGATAATACCTAGTAAAATAGAAATCATTCCTGCAAATGCAATTGTTTGTGCGTTTGATAAAACAAACAATACAAGCTCTAAGCCTTCACGGATCACAAACACGCTAGCCATTAAAAATAATGAAAAGTTATTATCTTTTATTTTAAATTCTGATTTCATTTTTTCTGATATATTAATACTACTTTGATTACTTAACCAATAGATAAAATAGAAGATTAACATTGCTGCAATTAATTGAATTACACCTTCAATATTATGCTCAACATTTGGCTTCAAATCACCGAATGCTGTAAATAAGAAATATCCGGCAAAAATACTAATGATCACACCTAAAATCGTCCCGTAAACTACTGACTTAATTAAATGCTGCTTTTTACTCTGAATTAAAGCAATGAGTAAAAATCCAATTACTAAGGATACTTCTAGACCTTCTCGCAAGGCTATAAAAAAATTAGCATTCAAATTACTACCATCCCCTTCATATATTTAAACCTGCTAACTAGATTATTCTTAATTAGTAGAATCGGACACAGTTTTCATAAAATATAAGTGTCAGTAATTATGGTAAAATTAATATAAAATAAAGCAATCAGGTGAAACTATGGAATCTTTTACAAGTAGAGCAATTGAGATTATTAAAAATATCCCAGCAGGTAAAGTAATGACTTATGGTCAAGTTGCCAAATTAGCCGGAAGTCCAAGAGGCGCTAGACAAATTGTGAGAATCTTACATTCAATGACGCAAAAATATCAATTGCCATGGCATAGGGTATTGAATTCGAAAGGGAAAATTGGAATTCAAGATGAAGTTGGAGCACTAAAGCAAAAGGAGCTCTTACAAAACGAAGGGGTTAAATTTATAGATGAGAAAACAATTGATTTAAATGTTTATCAAGTGGCTCTTGTTCTTGAAAAGGAAGATGTCGACTTAATTTAGTAGAAGCAACAAATATAATTTAATATCGTAAAAATTGAAATGAAGTACTACTCAAAATTCACAGATTAATGGATTTTGGGTATTTTTTTTATCAAAAAGACTATAATTAGAACATTGTTACGCATAATATTGTTGTAAAAAGAGAAAAGTTAGTGTCAATTGTGTTTTGTGTGAATACTTTACAATAAAACATTGTTTTGTTATACTCGTGTCAGGAGGAATGTCATATGAGTGAAGAATTAATTTCAAAAAAAGATTTACTACAACTTACAGGCATATCGTACGGACAGCTTTATAGATGGAAAAGAAAAAACATCATTCCTGAAGAGTGGTTTATGAAAAAATCAAGCTTTACTGGACAGGAAACGTTTTTTCCGAAGAAGCAAATTTTGGATCGGATTGAAAAAATAAAAGAGTTGAAGGATGATCAATCATTAGATGATATTGCGAGAGTGTTTTCAATCAATGAAGAAATCGTTTCTGATCGCGGGCATGCTACTTTATCTTTGGAGCAAGTCCCTCAGCAAGTCCTACAAATATATCAAACACTTTTTCCAAATAATAAGTTAGAGCATTTAGGTACGGTTCAACTAAGTTCGTTACTTTGCGTGAACGACTGGCTTTCCAAAGGAACTTTAACGATTGATGAAGCAACACAATTTTTAAATTTAGTAGAAACACATAAAAAAGAAATTAAGTTAGATGAAGCGATTGTAATTTATATTCGAAAATTTGGCATGGGCAATTGGATAATTGGTAATCGACATGAAACATTTGTTGATCAAAAGGACTCGATCATAATCAATGTTGCTCTTTCAAGCTATTTAAATAAATCGGTTAAATAAATAATGGAGGAGAGATTATAGTGAGCGTGCAATCAAGGCAAGATGCGGTTATAAATGGTTCAGGAACAATCGGTACTGGTAAATATGATGACGTTAGGATTAGTGGAAGCGGACGAATACTTGGAGATATTTTTTGTCATGAAGTGAAAGTAAGTGGTTCAGCTAAATTCAATGGAAAAGTTGAAACTGAATATTTTAATTGTAGCGGAAGCGCTAAATGTTTAAGTGACGTTGATGCGAAAAAAATCAGTGTCAGTGGCTCGGCTTCGATTGATGGTAAAGTTTCAGGTGGAGATGTCAATGTTAGTGGAAGCTTCAAAACAAAAGGTGACTTAAACGTTAAAAGTATTAATGTATCAGGTTCAATGAAAACGACAGGTATAGTAAAGGCAGAAGTAATTACTGTAAAAGGATCGCTTTCAACGGAAAAAGGATCTGAATGTGAAGTATTTACAGCTAAAGGTCACTTATCAATGAATGGCTTATTAAATGCTGAAAACGTAAAAATTACACATGGTGGATTTGGCTATTTACCTCACAATGGATTTAGCTATATTCCTGAAATTGGTGGAGAAACAATTGAAATTAGTCGATTCGATGATAACAATATATTTTCACGACTTTTTTCTAAACTTTTTAATAATCGGTTGAATTTTAAAGCAGACGTGATTGAGGGTAGTGCTGTAAAGATTGATTATACGACAGCGAGTGTCGTAAGAGGCGATGCTGTAACGATTGGACCAAAATGTGTAATTGAACTTGTTGAATATACAGAAGATGTGCAAATACATCCTTCTGCAAAAGTAAACGATGTAAAAAAATTAGAACAATAAATATAAGTAGACGAAAAGCGGCTTGGGTAATTTCTAGCCGCTTTTTTCTATTATGTGCAAGCTGGCGTCGATTTCAGTTATTGAACTATAACTAGTAGAATGTTAAGATATTATTGTGCAAACGATTGCAATGAAATTAGTAATCATCTTTTTTAAGGTATTTATTATTGTGACTAATATTGAAAACGCTTTTATGTATTTGGAGGAGAGAGATTATGACGAATCAAAGTTGGTGGAAGGAAGCGGTTGCCTACCAAATTTATCCACGTAGTTTCATGGATTCAAACAATGATGGAATCGGTGACTTAAGAGGGGTAATTTCAAAATTAGATTATTTAAAAGAATTAGGAATAGATGTTATATGGATTTGTCCATTTTATAAATCACCAAATGATGATAATGGTTATGATATCTCAGACTATCAGGACATTATGGATGAATTCGGAACAATGGCTGATTTTGATGAGCTATTAGAAGGCGTTCATCAAAGAGGAATGAAGCTCATTTTAGATTTAGTCGTCAATCACACAAGTGATGAGCATCCTTGGTTCTTGGAATCTAAAAAGTCTAAGGATAATCCTTACAGAGACTACTATATCTGGAGAGAAGGAAATAAATCAGATCAAGAGCCTAATAACTGGGAAAGTATTTTTGGTGGATCTGCATGGGAGTTCGATGAAAATACAGATGAATACTTCCTACATTTATTTTCAAAAAAGCAACCTGATTTAAATTGGGAAAACAAAGAAGTAAGACAAAAAATATATGACATGATTAACTGGTGGTTAGATAAAGGAATAGACGGTTTCCGTGTGGATGCAATAAGTCATATTAAGAAAAGACCAGGTTTTCCCGATATGCCAAATGCTAAGAAAGAAAAATATGTCGCAAGCTTCGATATGCATATGAACCAAGAAGGAATTCACAAATATTTAGACGAATTAAAGCGTGAAACCTTTGATAAATATGACATAATGACAGTTGGTGAAGCAAACGGTGTAACGACGAAAGATGCTCACCTATGGGTTGGAGAAAAAGAAGGTAAGTTCAATATGATTTTCCAATTCGAAAGCTTAGACCTTTGGAAGAAAACTGACGATTCTGAAACGTCAATTGCTGACTTAAAAGAAGTGCTTACAAAATGGCAAACTGGGCTAGAAGGTTTCGGATGGAATGCGTTATTTATAGAAAACCATGATATACCAAGAGCAGTAAGCACATTAGGAAATGATGACGAGGCTTATTGGAAAAATTCCGCTAAAGCAATTGGATTAATGTATTTCTTTATGCAAGGAACACCATTCATTTACCAAGGGCAAGAAATCGGAATGACAAATGTACATTACACATCAATCAACGACTATAATGATGTAAGTGCAAAAAATATGTACAATTCAATGATTGAAAATGGTTCAACAGAACAAGCTGTTTTAGACATCCTATGGAAAACGGGCCGTGATAACTCCCGTACACCTATGCAATGGAATAGCGAAGAAAACGCCGGATTTACAACTGGTAAACCTTGGCTTAAAACGAATGAGAACTTTAAAGAGATTAATGTTGAAACTCAACTAAAAGATGCTGACTCAATTTTATCATTCTATAAAAAGATGATTACATTACGTAAGCAAAATAAGACATTAGTTCATGCGCCATACGAATACCTAGATGTAAAAAACGAACCTATTTATGCTTACACTCGTAATGGAGAAAATGAAACATTCTTAGTAATCTCTAACTTATCATCAGAAAAACAAAGATTTGTATTACCAAAAGAACTTACGAACAAGACTACCGAATTATGTTTATCGAATATCAATCAAGCAAATCAGAAATTAGTTGAAAAAATGGAATTTAAACCTTTTGAAGCAAGAGTTTATCGATTAGTATAATTCTAATGCTGAAATAGAGTAGACTTAAAAAACTGTCATATGACAGTTTTTTTTTATGGCTGAAAAATGAGATTGCTAATTAATATTGCATGGTAAAAGAGCTCGAATAAAAAAGTAATCAGAGGGAGTGCAAATAAAAAGGCTGAAACTGAAATTAAAATCAGGGGAAGTGCAAATGAAAAAGGTGAAACTGTAATTAAAATCAGTATAACTGCAAATAAGGGCAAGAATCATAAAGAAATAGAATGAAATCATCAAAAAATAGAAGGGGAAACAATAAAAACTAAAGAAGCTCCATTAAATCTATAAATTCCCACACTGAAATACGCATTCAAAGAAGGGTCAGATCACCTTAGCAACAAATATCCTCGTTATATCAACAAAAATCCTCGTTATATCAACAAAAACCCTCGTTATATCAACAAAGTTCACAACTATATCAATAAAGTTCACTTAGTGTTCGCATTCCCCACATGCATAGTGCTACACTTCATCACTCTGAAAAATGACTGTCGAATGGCAGTTGTTTTTTGTTGCACTCTTTGGCAAAAAACTACATTGTTTTATAGTATTACAAACACTTCGACAATTTGTAACAATCCTGTAATGGCTTTCAATATCGTATTTTGCTAGACTTACATTATCAATGAAGGGGGAGAAAGTGATGAAAAAGCAATTAATGATAGCTTTCGTATGCTTACTGAGCATGGTATTTTTTACGACTAAATCACAAGCAGCATCTACATATAACCCGTACTCAAAGAAAAATCAGGTAACGGTAATCGCTAAAAAGTATACTGGAGTACCTTATCGTTTTGGTGGTACAAGTACTAAAGGTTTTGACTGTTCAGGTTACGTAGGGTATGTGTTTAACAAAGTAGGGACTAAATTACCTCGTACTGCTTCGTCAATGTATACTGTTAGTTCGATTGTTAAAAAACCAGTTCCTGGAGATTTAGTTTTTTTCAAAAATACATATAAAAAAGGTATTAGCCACGTAGGAATTTTCATGGGAAATAACAATTTTATTTCAGCGACTTCAAGTAAGGGAGTAGCTGTTGTAAGTCTTTCTAATTCATATTGGAAACCAAAATTCGCGGGCTCAGGTAGTGTAATTAAATAAACTAACATAATAATAGAGCAATTTACTTTTCTTAAGAAATGTAGATTGCTTTTTTTATATTTCATAGAATGTTCCATTTTATGAAACTGGTAGAAGATCCCCGAATGTTATAATGAGATTCATTCAACATTTAATTAAATTTTGAAGGAGATGGTAAACATATCCATAAACTACCTATCTTTTTTTCTACTAGGACTTGTGTTTGGTTCTTTTTTTAATGTGGTAGGAGTAAGAGTTCCATTGGGGAAATCAATGATCTCACCAGGTTCATCTTGCCCAAATTGTTCTCATAAACTAGGTGCTGTAGAGTTAATACCTGTACTTTTTTTTCTATTCCAAAGAGGGAGGTGTAAAAGTTGTAAGCTACCAATTTCCAGGATGTATATTTTAATTGAACTACTAACAGGCTCCTTATTCGTATTAGCAATCCATGAAGTCGGCTTTCATAAAGAATTAATAATTTCATTGTCTTTAATTGCTTTATTGATGATTATTGTAGTATCAGATAGTAGGTTTATGATGATCCCAAATCGGATTCTACTATTCTTTTTGTTTCTTTTTATACTTGAACGAATTTTTATTCCGTTGGATTCATGGTGGAGTAGTGTTATTGGAGCGGTAGGAGCTTTCATAGTTTTGCTTCTTATTTCTATCATTAGTAAAGGTGGAATGGGAGGGGGAGATATAAAATTATTTGGTGTGCTTGGAATTATTTTAGGGTGGAAATTAACGCTCATTACATTTATGCTTTCATGCTTCTTAGGCAGTATGTTCGGAATACTTCTAATAATGAAGGATCGATCAAAGAAACGAAGTCCAATTCCTTTTGGACCATTCATTGCAGCAGGAGGAATCGTTAGTTACTTTTATAGCGAAAAACTATTAGAAATTTATCTTTCAATTTTTGGATGAATGAAAAAAAGGCTATTTAATTGAAATGTCCCTCAACTAAATAACCCCTACTTATTTAATTATGAAAATAATTTATCTTCTACACTACTAATAACTGAATCCCAGTATTTTTTATCTTCTACAAAGTTTGTTCTGATGGCTTTAAATACTGCAGTTTGTTTTTCTTGGAAATTTGGATCTTCTTTATCTGGTAATTCTTTTTTCATTTCAATTACAATTTCTTCAATCTCTGCAGAACGTGGACCCCATACATTTACTTCTTTTCCTTGCTCATCCATAAAAACAAATATTGGAATTGAACGAGATTTCCCATTTGTTAAATACTGATCCATTAATTCTAAGTTTTCATCTCGAATTAGGAATCTAGTATCTACATTTGCTATTTCCATCATTTTTTGAATAACTGGTACATTAAGTAATGCATCGCCACACCAATCTGCTGTTAAAGTTACAACTTTCCAATGACGATTTTTAAGTTGCTCAAGTTTTAATTGTGTATTTTCAGGAATTGTAACCTCATTATAGATTTGTAAGAGTTCTTCCTTGTTTACATTCATTGCTTCTACATATTCTTGAAAAGTCATTCCTTTTTCGAACCAAGTATTTAACGCCATTGTAAACACTCCTTTATAGTTGATAAATAGTATTATACCGTATTCGTAATAAGAAGGAATGTAATAAGTATTGAAGAATGTATATACAGTATATATTTTATATGCAGTTTTAGCAGGAGGGAGAAAAATGAGTACGCCAATTGAGATATCTAATAATCGAAAGCGCTTACCGAAGTGGATTAAAATTACATCCGCAGTCTTAATTGTTATCATCTTGATCGTTGCGGGAACAGGTCTTTACTTAACAAAAAAATCATTACCAAGTATTAATGGAGATCTAACGATTAATCTATTGAATCATAAAGTAGAGGTCGCTCGGGATGTTAAAGGAGTACCTCATATAAGTGCTAAAAATTTGCATGATTTATATGTGGCACAGGGATATGTAACTGCACAGGATCGTTTATTTCAAATGGACTTAAGCAGGAGACAAGCATCGGGGCAATTAAGTGAAGTAATCGGCGACGCAACAGTAGATCGTGACTCATATTTTCGAACCCTTGGCTTAAGAAGAGCTGCAGAAGCTTCGTATAGTAAATACGATAAAAATGCTCAAAATGTTTTAAATTGGTACGCAGAAGGAGTGAATGCGTACATTAACTATGCAAATAAGGAAAATAAACTACCGATCGAATTTAAAATTTTAAAATATAAACCAACTAAATGGTCGGCAATTGATTCGCTCGTAATTGGTAAATATATGGCGTTCGATTTAGGCGGGCATTGGAATGAGCAAGCATTTCGATATTATGCTATGAATAAATTCCCAAAAGACAAGGCTTTAGAGCTATTCCCAGCTAATAATGATTTAGACCCGTATATTATTCCAAGTGATACTGCAAAAGTAGATGTTGAAAAAAGCTTTGCGAGCGCAATCATTCCTCCTATTTGGAACGGAAGTAATGATTGGGTAGTCAGCGGCTCTAAAACTAAGTCCGGCAAACCAATATTGGCAGATGACCCACATCTAGGATTAGCAACGCCAGCTGTTTGGTATGAAACGCAATTAAAATCTGGTGATATGAATGTTAGCGGTGTAATTTTTGCAGGAGTGCCAGGTATTATCGTCGGTCATAATGAACATATTGCCTGGGGAGTAACGAATGTTGGCCCAGATGTACAGGATTTATATATTGAAAAACGAAATCCTAGCAAGTCAGACGAATTTTTGTATGACGGTAAATGGGAAAAAGCACAGGTCATAAATGAAACTATCAAAATTAAAGGTAAAAAGAGTAAAGTTTTACCTGTCATGATCACTAGACATGGACCAGTGATTTCAGAATTTGCAAGCGATGCTGGAAAGAAAACTGTATTTTCATTACAATGGACAGCGCTACAACCAACAACTGAGCTCGAAGCAGTGTTAAAGTTTGATGTTGCAAAGGATTGGAATACCTTTAAAGAAGGGTTAGCTTTATTTGAAGCACCTGCACAAAATTTCGTCTTTGCCTCAGATGACGGCACAATTGCATACCGAGCAAACGGAAAAATTCCAATTCGTAAAAAAGGTAATGGTCTAATGCCGGTGCCAGGTTGGACTAGTGATTACGGTTGGAAAGGATATATTCCATACGATAATTTACCAACGACCGTAAATCCAAAAGAAGGATTTATTTCATCTGCTAATAATAAAGTAGTAGATGATTCGTATCCATACCACATCTCAAATTCATGGGCACAACCTTATCGTCAATTACGCATTCAAGAAGTATTAAAATCAAATGATAAACTGACCGTAAAAGATATGCAAAACCTGCAAATGGATGAAATGAACTTACAAGCAAAAGAGCACGCGCCGAAGTTTATAAAATCACTAAAACAAAATGAAAACCAACTAACATCTGTAGAAAAGGCAGCTTTAAAAGATCTCGATAAATGGAATTTTGTAGATGATAAAGATGAAGCATCACCCCTTATATTCCAAATGTGGATGACAGAAATTAATAAAGCACTATTCGATAAACAAATCTCAAAAGACATGATGGATTTATTTGGGGATCAAAAAGTCGTGGTTGATCAACTATTACGCGACAGTTTAAGCGGTAAAAAAGTAATCTGGATTGATGAACAAGGCGGAATTGACAAATTTTTATTAAAAACATTCAAAACAACAATTAAAAATATTAGTAAAGAAGATGGTAAAAAAGTATCCAATTGGAACTGGGGAGATCACCATAAAGTTGCGTTTGAACACCCACTATCAAGCATAAAAATTTTAAGCTATTTCTTTAACGCAAAAAACCCAATCCCGGTAGGTGGTAGTGCAACAACCGTTAAAGCTGCAGGGTATGACGACCAAGGAATAGTAGACCACGGTGCGTCTTGGAGAACTGTAGTAGACTTCGCAGACTTAAGTAAATCAACAAACATAGTTGGTCCCGGACAATCTGGCAACCTCGGAAGCAAATGGTATAGCGACCAAATGGAAGATTGGGCAAACGGAACTTATCATACTACTTCGTTGAAAAATGTTGACGGTGTGAAAGAGGTTTTGGAACCTGGGAAAAAGTAAAAGAAGTTGTGGACAGACCTCGTGGAGGTCTGTTTTTTTTTTTGCAAGAGGTAAGGTAAATAGGTGGAACTGGGCGATTTTTTAGGAAATATTGTCAATTAATTATGTAATTGATTAGATTTGGGTGGAAATCAGTTAATATGGTGATGTTTGAGAGAAAAACGTTATGTTAATTTCAGTTTAATTGCACTTTTGCTGATTTTATTTGCAGTTCATAATACCACAGAAACACGACCAGTATCTCAACACGAATTTCTTCCCTTTCCTCACGCCATATACTAAAATATTTAAGTAGATTATTTAAATCAATTTGAAAAAAGGGGGGCTGTAATTAATGGATGGAATGGGCTTAGTTCTCGAAGGTGGCGGAATGAGAGGGATTTATACTGCTGGGGTTCTTGATTATTTTTTAGAACAAAATATTGAAGCTCCTTATGTAATAGGTGTTTCTGCAGGTGCTTGTATGGGAACTTCTTATCTTTCGAAACAACACGGACGTAATAAACGAGTGAATACGGAATTTTTACAGCATCCAGATTATATATCTTTTAAAAATTTAATTCGTAATAAGCAGCTTTTTGGTATGGACTTATTATTTGATATTATTCCAAATGAATTAGATCCATTTGATTTTGATTCATTTTATAATGCTGAGCAAAAATTTGTGGTTGGTACGACTGATTGTGTTACGGGAGAACCCGTTTATTTTGATAAAGATGAAATTGTAGATCCAACTGATATGTTAAATATTATTCGGGCTTCAAGCTCGCTACCTTTAATGGCTCCGATTATTGAGTTTAATGGGCATTTCTTAATGGATGGTGGCATTGCTGATCCGATTCCTATTCGTAAGTCAGAAGCTGATGGAAATAAGAAAAATATAGTAGTTTTAACCCGAAATGCTGGATATCGTAAAAAGCCTTCAAAAGGAACTTGGTATTTGCAGAAAAAATATAAAGAGTATCCAGGACTTATTCAGGCGGTTTTAAATCGATATGAGCATTATAATAAACAACTTGATTATATTGAGGAGCAAGAGAAGGCTGGAAATATTTTAGTTATTCGTCCTTTAAACAAGTTAAAGGTTGGGCGAATCGAACGAAACAAAGCTCGGCTTTTAGAGTTATATAAAGAGGGCTATGAAGATGCAAAACGTCTTAGTGAACAAATCCAAGAATTTATTTCTTACGCAAAAACGACCTGTTAAAATGCAGGTCGTTTTTTTTATCTATTGAAAAGCAATACAGACTGATTAAAAACGCTTGTCTTCCAAGGCGTGAAACATTATGAGATGTAGATTTGCTTATTGGTTAATTTGATACTAATGAAACAGCGGAGAAATTCGAGCGTTCGTCAACAGTGTGATCGACCTATAATTTAGGCCGCTAATATAGGGGGAAGAGAGAAGAATAATTAATCCTTATTATTGTTGTTGTTTTTGTTATTATTGTTCATCATGTTTTTCATCATCATTTCAAACATTACCATATCGACACCTAAACATGGATTCATACATCCACAGTTACTTCTTCTTCTGAAGCAACAGCATCTGCATCCACAGTGGTTATCATGGTTATGGCAATCGCAACGATCACGATGACAATCATCGCAATCACAACGATTACGACATCTGCTTGAGTTCATGTTGACTTGGTCTTGGTTGTTCCACATCGTAGAACACCTCCTTGATTAATCTACATATACAAGGTATGCATAGATGTCCTATCGAGGAAAGGCTAGTACCTAAATAAAAAATAAAAAAGCACATTAATCTTTTAAAGATTATGTGCTTTGAATGATTTGAAATTAGTGTTGGAAGAAAGCTAATTGGATTAAGAATAAAATTCCAAATATATAAATAACTGGTTTAACTTTTTTTGCTTTCCCTTTAACAATTTTTAATAGTGGATACGTAATAAATCCAAGAGCAATACCTGTTGCAATACTTGAAGTAAGTGGCATTGAGAGAATTACTAGGAATGCTGGGAATGCCTCCTCAAAGTTATCCCACTCAATATGACGAACGCTACCCATCATTAAGCAACCTACTACGATTAGTGATGGTGATGTAATTGCTGCAACATCAGAAATTGAATTAACAAGTGGGCTAAAGAATGCTGCAAAAACGAATAGTAATGCAACTACAAGTGCTGTTAAACCTGTTCTCCCTCCAGCTGCAACACCAGCTGTAGATTCGATATAAGCAGTTGTTGGTGAAGTACCGAACATTGCACCAATTGTTGTACCAAGAGAATCAGATAACATCGCACGACCAGTACGTTTCTCATCCTTCTTATTTAATAATCCCGCTTGTGAAGCAACACCTAAGAATGTACCTGTCGTATCAAAAATTGTAACTAATAAGAATGAAAAGACAACTGAATATAGTCCATAATGAATCACGTCTGAAAATGCAGTTATTGGATTAGAAACAATGATATGCTCAGGTAATTTAGGAAAAGAGAAGATGCTTCGGAAAGAGAAGATACTCCCTTTAATGTGTAACATTCCAGCGAAGCCTGCGATGATTGCTGTTGAAACCATTCCAAAGAATAAAGCTCCATTTACATTTAAAGCAAATAATATAACTGTAATTGCAATACCGACTAATGTAAGGACTACACCTTTAGAATGTAGATCGCCTAATCCAACAAGATTATCTTTGTTAGCAACGATAATACCAGAAAGACGTAAGCCTATAAAAGCGATAAATAATCCAATTCCAACACTAATTGCATGTTTTAGTGTATTTGGAATTGCTTCTATTAAATGAGTTCTAAATTTAGTTAAAGATAAAATAACAAATAAAATACCAGTAACAAATACTGCTGAAAATGCTAAATGATAAGAAATACCGTGTGCTTTTGAAACAACTGAATAAGCAAAATATGCATTCATTCCCATACCAGGAGCAATCGCAATAGGGTAGTTTCCGAACAATGCCATAAATAATGTTCCAACCAATGTTGCAATGATTGTTGCTGTAAATGCTTGGTTAAATGGAACGCCAGCAGCGGATAATATAATAGGATTTACAATAATTATATAAGCCATAGTTAAAAAAGTAGTAAAGCCGGCTATAATTTCTGTTTTAACGGTGGTGTTAGCCTCTTTTAATTTAAACATAATCGTTCTCCTTGTTAAAAAATACGAATGATATACTCAACAGTTATTAATAATATTCGTTTTATGCTAAAAGTGCAATACTTTTTTAGAATTTAACATCTTTTAACAATTGACTTATGTTTAGTATTCCTAAAAGTATGATTTGGGTAAGCTAAATCTGAATTATTTATAAGGAGGATGTAGTAAATGACTCAAAAACAGTTTCCGACTAAATTTATCCCGCAGCATCAAAATAAGCAACCAGGTATTGAAAAGGAAATGACACCAATTCCTTTATCGGATGATCCAAATTACGTACCAAGTGGTAAATTAAAGGATAAAGTGGCCGTTATTACTGGTGGGGATAGCGGAATCGGTAGAGCAGTTTCCATCTTATTTGCAAAAGAAGGAGCGTCTGTCTTTATTCCATATTTTGACGAAGATGTCGACGCTGAAGATACAAAAAAATTCATTAATGACTTTGGCGGCAAATGTGAAATCATGAGATGTGATCTTCGAACTGAAGAAGTTTGTAAACAAGTCGTTCAAAATGCCATTCAATTATTCGGAAAGATTAACATTTTAGTGAACAATGCTGCTGTTCAGTATCCACAAAAGAATTTGGAAGATATTACCGAAGAACAATTAAGACGAACATTTGAAACAAATATTTTTTCAATGTTCTTTTTATCAAAAGCATGCCTTCCGCATATGAAGCAAGGTGATTCCATCATTAATACAGCATCAATAACTGCATATAAGGGACATGATCAATTAATAGATTATTCAGCGACTAAAGGAGCAATCGTAACGTTTACTCGCTCACTTTCTACGAATCTTGCCCAAAAAGGAATTCGTGTGAATGGTGTAGCTCCTGGGCCAATATGGACACCATTAATACCAGCAAGCTTTGATGAACAAGAAGTAGCGAAGTTTGGTAGCACAACACCGATGAAACGAGCAGGACAACCAGTAGAGCTCGCACCTGCTTATCTATACTTAGCTAGTAATGAAGCTTCCTTTATTACAGGACAAATGATTCACGTAAATGGTGGAGTCATTGTGAACGGATAATAAATAAAAAGGTGCCATATACGTTTTATGTACATGGCACCACTTCATTAATATTTAGGTCGAAATGTGTGACAGCAAGTTTCACCACTATGAACGGCAGAAGTAGTAATTTGACCGTCTAATACTGCATTTTGAATTGTTAAATCAACGTCATTTGAGTATTCATAAGCTTCAGTTTGAACAAGAATTGAATCTGCTTGGCAAAAGTTTCCTTGTCCCCAAAAATTACAATTAGCAACACTACATCTTATTTCTGGCATGAACTCGCCCTCCTTTGTTTTTATTTTCTACATACTTTGCAATCTCATTCAGATTTAAAGTAGGACCATTGTAGAATTTTTAATGAGAATATTGTAAACTTTTATCAAGATAGAAGGAGTTACGAAGACTTTTATCGAATCAAACTCTGATTAAGTATAGGAGGAGAACAAATATGAATTGGGAAACAACTTACGAAAAATGGATTCAATCACCGACATTAGATCAAGAACTAAAAGAGCAATTAATTAAACTTGAGAATAATCAGCTTATACTTAAGGAAAGTTTCTATCAAAATTTAGAATTCGGAACTGGTGGTATGCGCGGAGAAATCGGACCAGGTACGAATCGTATGAACATCTATACAATTCGCAAAGCATCTGCGGGTTTTGCAAAATATATTGAAAGCTTTGGTGAAGAAGCTAAAAACCGTGGCGTCGCAATTGCTTTCGATTCACGTCATAAAAGTCCTGAATTTGCAATGGAAGCAGCAAAAACATTAGCAACACATGGTATTAAAGCATATGTATTCAATGAATTACGTCCAACACCAGAATTATCATTTGCTGTGCGCAACTTAAACTGTTTCGGTGGAATTGTTATAACAGCTAGTCATAATCCACCTGAATATAATGGATTTAAAGTTTACGGAGATGACGGTGGCCAATTACCTCCAGCTGCTGCTGACCAAGTAATTGATTACGTTAATTCATTTGAAAATGAGTTAGAAATTGAAGTATCTTCTGAATACGAATTAGATGAAAAAGGCTTAATACATAGATTAGATGAAGAGATGGACAAATTATATGTAGAGCAATTAAAAACAGTTGTTGTAAACAATGATTTAGTTCAAGAACATGGTAAGGATTTAAAAATTGTTTTCACTCCATTACACGGCACAGCTTTAATACCTGCAACAATGTCATTAAAAGCTGTTGGCTTTGAAAATGTAACAATTGTGAAAGAACAAGCAATAGCAGATCCGAATTTTACAACAGTAAAATCACCAAACCCTGAAGAACACGCTGCATTTGAATATGCAATTCGTTACGGTAAAGAAATTGATGCAGACGTATTAATTGCAACTGATCCAGACGCAGACCGTTTAGGAATTGCTACAAAAAATGAAAACGGTGAGTATGTAGTTTTAACAGGAAATCAAACAGGAGCATTAATGCTTCATTATATATTAAGCCAACAAGATGTTCCTTCGAATGCGTTATTGCTAAAAACAATCGTAACTTCAGAATTCGGTCAAGTAATCGCATCTAAATTTGGTGTTAAAACAATTGATACACTTACTGGATTTAAATTTATCGGTGAGAAAATTAAAGAATATGAACAAACAAACGAATATTCATTCTTATTTGGATATGAAGAAAGTTATGGTTATTTAATTAAGCCATTTGTTCGCGATAAAGATGCAATCCAAGCAACAGTACTTGCTGCAGAAATTGCAACTTATTATAAAACAAAAGGTATGACTTTATATGAAGGTCTAAATAGCTTGTACGAGCAATATGGTTACTACTTAGAAGGGTTAAAATCATTAACATTAAAAGGGATTGAAGGAACAGAAAAAATCCAATCGATTTTAACTAATTACCGTCAAAACCCACCTACTGATATTAATGGCTTAAAAGTAGTTACTGTTGAAGACTACAAACTTCAAGAGAAAACAACATTAGAAACTGGAGAGAAAGAACAAATTCTTCTACCAAAATCAAATGTACTAAAGTATCACCTTGAAGACGGCTCATGGGTATGCCTACGTCCATCAGGAACTGAACCAAAAATTAAATTCTATTTTGGAATCGTTGGACAATCTCGTGAAAATAGCATCCAAAAATTGGATAGTTTACAACAAGCATTTATGGAAAAAATTGAAGTATTAGTCTAAAAAAAAGAGCGACTATTTTGTCGCTCTTTTTGTCTATTTAAAGATGTTCTAATGATGATATGAAAGATTGTTCCTGGGCACTTTCATCCCTAGTAGCATGCTCAATATGCTGGAACATTCCTTTTAATTTTTCATCAATAATCGCTAAGTCCCTCTCGTATTTAAAGGCATGAAGAAAATGTTCTATACGCTTTGAAAAAAGCTCGTCTTTCGTATTTACCATTAACACGAGAAGCTTATCCCATTGACAACAATAAGTGTAATACAATGCTAAATCATAATCGGATTGTGCTTGCATTGTGAACCTCCTTTTAGAGGGTACACATAGTTTATGGCGAAAAAAAATAATTAGCCTTGAGAGAATTTGACAAAGTGCTAGTGTAGTGGTTAGGTAAAATAAGGATGGATATTTTAGTGGTTGGAAAAGCAGATGGTGCAGATGGTGCCGGGGGTTTGGGAAGGTAGAATATTTAAGTAAATTAGATCATTTCTGGTCGATTTTGATTAATTTATTAAAGAAATGGCTTAATTTTGGTTCGGCCGAATCAAAATAAGGTGGAAATGAGCTGATTTTTAGTGATTTCCAGTCATTTTTAAGGTTTGTCTGAAGTTTATTTGCGACACCCGAAATTAATTACGATTCCAGATTTTAATCTCGATCCCGGAATATGACTGCGCTATTTTCAGCAACCTTTCTTTCCTGATCATAAGAATATTTTTATTAAAACTAGAGATACTAACATTAAATAAATTCAAAGCTAAACACTAGGGAAATTATGACCCTTAAAATGGAAATTGTACAAAAAATAAAAAAATTCAAAAACAAGTTATATCCATCGCATTGAAAAAATAAAATGAACTACCGTATGAAATTTTTTCATACGTTTTTTTGCATTTTTCAATTTCGAATAAAGCTTATGAATATAGTAGAGATATGACTATTTTTACATTAATTCAATTTACTGTTCATAGAATAATATAAGAAGAGACAGGAGGAGAGTGTGATGAAGGCAAGTGATTATAGGGCTTTGGAATATGCAATCGATGAAATAACAGAAATTGCGAGAGGATTTGGGCTAGATTTTTACCCAATGCGCTATGAAATCTGTCCTGCAGATATCATTTATACTTTCGGCGCATATGGTATGCCTACAAGATTCTCCCACTGGAGCTTCGGAAAACAGTTTTATAAGATGAAGCTTCATTACGATTTGGGATTAAGTAAAATTTACGAATTGGTTATTAACTCTGACCCATGTTACGCGTTTTTATTAGATACAAACTCTCTCGTTCAAAATAAATTAATCGTTGCACACGTTTTAGCCCATTGTGACTTCTTTAAAAATAACATACGTTTCTCAAATACAAAGCGAGATATGGTTGAAAGTATGGCAGCTACTGCTGAACGAATTAAGCACTATGAACATATTTACGGAAAACAAGAAGTAGAAAATTTCCTAGATGCAGTTCTCTCTATTCAAGAACATATTGATCCATCATTAATGAGACCAAAACTGGCATATGATTTAGAAAATGATTTTCCACTTAAAGAGAAGAAAAGAGTTACACCATATGATGATCTTTGGAATATGGATCACAGTAAAGAAAAGAAAAATGACTCAAATCTTATCCCTATTAAACGTAAACAATTCCCACCTCAACCAGAAAAAGATATCCTCTTATTTATTGAAGAATACTCAAGAGAACTAGAAGAATGGCAACGTGACATTTTGACAATGTTACGGGAGGAAATGCTGTATTTCTGGCCACAGCTTGAGACGAAAATTATGAATGAAGGCTGGGGGTGCGTTTCCTAACGATCTTTAATTTCCTTTGTAATATCACTATATCACTTACATTACTTTAATATGAGGAATGAGCGTAAAACAGGAAAAGATATTTCTGTTTTTTTGTACTGTTTTCATTATTCAGTTCGTTTCGCTTCTGTTAAAATAATCATAAACAGTACCTTTCGAAAACATGGGGAATTCTGCTAAGGAGGAAAATAATTGGAATGAACATAAACGCGTATTTGTTAGTTATAGCTGGGATTCAAAAGAACATCAAGAGTGGGTTTTATACCTTGCGAACGAACTAAGGAAAAAAGGGTTATCTGTTGAGGTAGATGTTTTTGAAACACAAAATAAATCCGTAAACCTAAATCAAATGATGGTTGAGAAAGTAAGAGATAGTGATTTTGTTGTCATAGTGTTAACAGAATCATATGCGCGAAAAGCTGACCAGTTTATTGGAGGTGTTGGTTTTGAATCGCTTTTAACACTACCCTACTTAATAAAAAATCCAGAAAAATTAGTACTAATTTTGCGCCACAGTGGTGATTATTCGAAAGTTTTTCCGTTCCATTTTAAAGGAAGACACGCAATTGATTTTTCGAATAACAGGGAATATGACGAAAAATTAACTGAGTTGATTTTTCGATTACATCAAAAGCCATTATATTACGTGGAACCTGTTGGAGAAGTCCCAACATTAGAACCAAAAAAACCTAGTAGAATTGTTCTAGTAGATGAACAGACAAGTAAACCAACTGAGTGGGATTTTTCTGATATAACTATCCCAAGTTTGAAACGGATTACAGAACGTGAGATTAAAAAATTTAGAAGGAAAATTTTAGTCAATTAATACAATTGTTTAATGCATTGTTTATGAAAGTACAAGCATCAAATCCAAATTTTGATTTTGATCAAGATGTAGTTGATAAGTATAAAAGCATTTTTCAATTGTATATTGATGCTGAACATGTCCACGGTATGAAGATTTGGTATGGAGATTCGATCGGACGAAGTACAATTAATTTTTCATATGGAAGGTATTTGAGTATATCTGATAATTCAATGAACGAAATCTTAATGCACGAAATCGATAAGAATAATAAGTTGTATTTAAATATGACAATGAATATGTTCGGGAATAGAGATGTATCTACTCCAGAAGAAATTGTTAGAGAAGTGTGGAACAATAACATTTCTCGCATTTTAATGTGAAATGATTGCTATTATTGCATTGATAAAGCATAGTTGACTAAAAAAAGCTATTCATAAAGAAAACTTCTTAATGAATAGCTTTTTTATATTGGATCTTTAAGTACTATGTTCATTTTCTCGTTTTCACTTGGTGTTACTTTTTCAATCAATTCTCCTAATAATTCTCTTACTTTTGCAGTTGGCAAGTTTTCTAATGCTACAATCACTGACTTTATAACATTTTTTAATTCTTTTTTTAATTCATTTAAATCTACTATGTCTTCTTCAAATAATTTCAACGATTCTTCTAAAATATCTAGGCGACTTTTCTCTGCTTTTAAATCCTCTAAACCGATCAACCCAGCTGTATAAGCTTCCACTTTTCGTTCATATCGTTTTTGTGCGACATGTATTTTTTGTTGTTTTGATGTTGAGCTATAGGGTGAACTAGCCGTTTTCTGAGATACTACAAATTCCAACGAAGGAATTTTCTCAAGCAACTCCTCTAACCCTTTTTTAAATAATTCATCTATCACTTCAACCTTATATTGTTTGCCCGTGCAACTTCCTTTATTGCTATACGCAGAACAACGGTATGCCTTATAAGGACTGTTCTTGGAACCAGACGAAGTCACACTCATACCAGATCCACATACCGGGCATTTTAATAAGCCACTTAATAAATAGGGGCTGTTTTTTGAGCGGTTCGGTGTTTTTCGTCCACTCATTTTCACTTGCACGGCTTCCCAAAGAGCAGGTTCGATAATCGCTTCATGCGTGTTTTCTTGGATGATCCACTCTTCCATATCTTTTTGTGGTTCTTTTTTATTGGTTCGATCCCGTCGATTCCAGATTGTTGTACCTTTATATACAGGGTTACTCAAAATCAGTTTCACACTGCGATTCCACCAGTCTTTCCCACCAGGCGACAGAATCCCTTCATTATTTAATATTTTCGCGATATTAATGTACCCATTTCCTTCTTTGTACAATTCAAAAATTCGCTTGACAACCGATGCTTCTTGTACCTTTACAATTAACAGTTTATCGACTAGTTGATATCCATAAGGTGCTGAAGAGAGCCATTTCCCTTGATTCGCAGCATGAAACATCGTATCGATCACGCGTTCTCGAATTCGTTCTCGTTCAAACTCAGCAACAGCTCCGAGTACTTGAAGCGTTAATCGTCCAGAAGGGGTATGTGTATCAAAACTTTCACTAATTGAAATAAACGAAACACCGTACTGTTGGAACAGTTCGATGAGTTCGAGTAAATTCAGAAGTTTACGACTCATCCGATCGAGTTTCGTCACGATGACACGCGAAATTTTTTGTTGTTTGACATCTTCAAGTAGTCTGATTAATTGTGGACGTTCAATATTTTTGGCTGAATAACCATCATCAATATAGTAGGTAATGTCTTGTTTCCAGTCCATCGCTATGCAATAGGAAGATAATCGACTTTGTTGGTCATCTAGCGATAAGCCTTCACGGGCTTGTTCGTCTGTGGACACACGACAGTAAATGGCAATCGAACGTGTGTCATCAATTTTTCCTGCTTTGTTCATCGTAATCTCCTCCTATTTTTACGTCTTGTCTACTATATGACAGATACAAAACCAATATGAAAAAGTGGGTTGTCCTACTTACATTTCCTCATACCTTGTATTAAGGGGGGAGTGGAATGGAAAAGAAGCAGGAGAAAACAACCTTTATCTTTAATGATGTTTCATTTTCTACAATTGAAGAGTTACCGTTAGTGCAACAACAGGTACTCGTTGAGCGACTAACAAAATGGCGTTCCAAACTCGAAAGTTTGGTTATTGAATCCTACTTATCAACAACTTATCCACAATGTGATTTGAAAATTGAACAATAAGAAACATTCATAATTCTAAATAAATGTTTGCCAAAATGAATAAAAAATATACAACTACCCATACTGATACAAAAAATAAAATTGGAGGGTTTTAGTGTGGGAAGAAAATCAAAAGAAAATGAAATGATTCAATTGGATTCACTACAAATCCAATTTGTGAGCGGATTTGAAACGGAATGGGCAAAAACGCTTGCATCGATACTATGTCATCAGCTGAAGAGAAGGCTTGAGGAGGGGGAGTTACAAGATGAAAAAAACGGTGATGTACATTAGACAATCACTTGATACAGATAAACAAAAAAATTCCCTTGAGATGCAACGATCGCATTGTTTGGAGTATGCCAAGCAGCGAGATTGGATCGTCGATGAAGTATACAATGAAGGAAAATGTTCGGCACGTAAAACAGATATGAAGGAACGTCTTCAATTAACACGACTGCTAAACGATTGTAAGAAAGGAACAATCGGACGCATTCTGATTTTTAAACGAGACCGATTGGCACGAAATGTTGAACAGTATCTTGATATTTTAAATCAAATTCGTTTATGCAAAGTAGAATTGCATTTTGCGGCAGACAATGAACCGCCTCTTTTTGGTGGCGTTGCATCAGATTTAATTGAATCACTTTTGGCTGGAATTGCGGAGTATGAAGGAAATAACATTGTTAGGAGGCTCATTAATTCAAAAAAAACTGCAGCTGGTGAAGGAAGATGGGCAGCAGGATCGTACCCATATGCCTATATCAAGAAAAATGAAGACCAACCAGGTGTTCTTAAAATCGATTCATCAAAAGAGAGAATCGTGAAAGCGTTATACGCTTTGGCTAAAATCGAGCTCTGTACGAAAAAGGTTGTTGACTTTAAGGCTTTTTATGAAACAGTTCAAAAAAAGAAACTGCTAAAACAGTTAGATGAAAAACAAGTTTGGAAAATCTTAACCCAACCACTACATAAAGGGGTGATGAGTCAAACAATTGATGGGGAGGAATACAATCGAGCAGCGCCTGATCTTTTAATTGTAACTGTGGACAGTTGGGAAGAAGTAAATGATGCATTATCTTTGATGAAACCACCAAGTGGTGTAGAGAAAAAAAGTGAAGAAGATGAAGTGATTGTGCCAAAGTTAGTAGGGATTGCTCATTGTGCATCGTGTGGAGAACCTTTCGTGGCTACGCCAAAAATGTACAAGTGTAAAACAAAGGGGTGTAAAAATTCACCACATATTGAACGAGTTGATCAAGATGTACTCTTTACTGTTCGAAATAGGTTACTGGAAAAGGGAATGAAAGAATGGGAGACTGTGCGGGATCAACTTCAAAAATTGTTAGTGGAACCATTTGAAAAAAAGGCACATTCATTAAAACATCAAATCGAATGCCTTGAACAAAAAATTATGGAAAACGTTAAACAGCATGTGAAAACGAGTGGTGTGATTGATTTAAATGTATCATTCGTTGAAAACTATCGTGAGAATATAATCGAATTGGACTTTGTTGAATCGCGCTGTTTTTCGATCAAGTCTTTTGTACAATTGCTAACGAAAGAGAAAGAACTGGATCGAGTAAAGAAAGAGGGGTTAAAACCAATGGAAATCAACTCTCTTTTACAGTTAGTGAAACGGGTGGATTATGCAAAGGGAATTAAAGAGGTTTCATTTATTTGCAATGAACGAAAGGGTTGCTTACTGTGAAAAAAACAGAAAAACGTACACCAGAAGAAATTCTAGCGTCCGCGGTTAAAGTTGCCTTTTACGGTCGCGTCTCCACAAGTGAACAACGGGTTGATTCGCAGCAAAAAAATATCGTGACTGATTATTTAGCTCAACATGGTCAGGTACTGGGGGCAGATTCAGAATATGAAGATGAGATAAGCGCATATTCAAAAGGGTATGAAGAAAGGGAAAATTTCCCCCGATTATTACAGGATTTAGAAGACGGGTTGTTTGATGCGGTCGTCGTATCAGACCGCGACCGCATTTCGCGTCAAACATCTGAACATTTCAAACTGCGAGATAAACTTGAAAAATTAGGGATACCAATTGTCATTGCCTCACGAAATGAGCTGTATCAGCAAGATGATTTAATTCGGAATTTAATTGAAGATAGTTTAACAAAATTTGAATCAGATACGATTTCGAATCGAACAAAATCAGCTCTTCGTACGCTCCGTGACAAACAAGCGTATCTTGGTGGACGACCGCCGTTTGGATATCGGACAGAGAAAATTGAGGAAATACGGAAAGGGAAAAGAGATTATCGAGTGGTCGGATTTACCCCAATTGCAGAACAAATTGAACAGGTGAAACAGATTTTTCAACTGTACCGAAAACATCACACCTTAACCAACATTGCAAATGAACTGGAACGTAAGGAGGGCAAGTCGGAGACAGACAGTAAAGAAGAAAAGAAAGTTTGGACGAGTAACAAAATCAAAAACATTTTACTCAACCCAATTTATACTGGGAATCTTGTGTACAACCGTTATAGTGAGGAAAAAGGTGCAGTGTTTAAGCCGATAGAAGAGTGGGTCTGGTATCCTTGCAAATTAATTGCTGACCCGATTTTACCGATGGAAGAATGGCTCTATTGTTGGCACTTATATACGAGCCGCGAGAAACACGATCGGCACACAAATAGTTCGTTTTATCTTAATCATATGCTTCGTTGTCACTGTGGGGAGAAGATGCTTGGAAAAGATCAGCGAACGAATCAAAAAGGGAAAAGTGGGGTCTATGGATATCGGTATTACATTTGTCAAAATCAGACGTGTCGTGAAAAAATCATGGCGGATGAATTACATTACATGGTTATCGGAAAAGTATTTCATCACTGTTTAACACCTACCTATGTAGGTGAAATCGTTAAAGCAAACTTGCAGCAAGAACTTTACGAAAAACGGAAGAGTATCGAAACTTTGAGCCAGGTGATACATGAAGAAGAAGCGTTTCTTATCTCTTTAAATCGTTTGCAATCCAAGGTTGAAACAAAAGATATTCTTCTTCATGACTCATCAAACCCGCAGGCACTTGCATATTTAATTTCAAAACGATTAAGTGAGGAGCGAATCGAACAGGGAAGAAGGATGACAAAGAGACTTCAAAAAGATGAAGAGATTATTAAAAAGTTAGTAGACGATCACGACAAACTTGAGAAACAGATGAGAGCGTTCACAGAGAAACCGCATTGGACAAAACTGTCACATTATGAAATTCGCAAACTACTTCTAATAGCGGTTGTTTCGTGTCGGTTGACTGCGAGTAACCGAGTGAGCCTAACGTTGAGAAAGGAAGAGGAAGAAGAAATTGATGTAAAGGGCTTAAAATAAAGAGGCAATTCTCAAAAATCGAGAATCGCCTCTTTTTTTGCGATAAAAATGAAGTGATTTTCCACCTTGGGGTGAATTCCAGTTACAAATAAGGTATGGACAGATTTAATCAAATTTAAAAATCGTTTTTGAGAGACATTCGACACCACTTCGACTCTTCGTTGGTGAATAAAGAGATTAGTAAATTAATAGCAATATCGAAATATGGGAATCAGGAAATTCCCATATTTCTCGGTCGTAAAATAAGGCTCGTACAAAAACTCGGTGAAGGAGAAGAAAGGGATCCCTTTCTTCTTCTCCACCGAGTTTATAAACCCTTGATATAGCTGGAATGTACAAGCTACAAGGGGTTTGTCGATATTTGAAACTATTTGTATAATAGGTCTCAAAAACCTACAAAACATTTCTCGGTCGTAAACTTTTTGACAACATTTTTCTCGGTAGTAGTTCTTACTATTGTTATGTTACTATTGTAAGTTTACGAGAGTAACATGACAATAGTAAGCTTACAAAAAAATCTTACATAAGTGAAGTTACAATAGTCATTTTACTAAAGTAATGACTCATGAAATTGGAGTTGTCCACATATACTGTACAAGCAGATTTTGCTAGGGGGGTTGTACATGGAAAGTGAACGCTACTACAATGTACACGAAGCACTTTATTTCATGAAAAAACACTATGTGACGGAAAGCCAGCAAGTATTGACTAGGTTCATTCGAGAAAACCGCCTATTCGCTACTAAAATGCCGTATGGCTATATCATCAAAGAACAAGATCTATTTGATTTCATCGATTCTCAAAATGAGGGTATTGTGAGAATCATGGAAGTGTATGATGCTTATGTTGATGAATTTGAAGAAAAATTTAAAAAAGAGAAACGTGAAGAAGAAAAAGATGAAATGAATATTGAAAAAGAAGAATTACGATTCAATACAATTGAAGAGCAGTTAAATAAATTAGTTGACTGCGTAGAAAATTTAGCTAGTTTATCCGGTCAAGATAGAGAATTAACAGAAATCGACCATTTACTAGTACCTGAGAAACAAATTACAGCAACAAAACAAACTCAAGTAGTTCATGGAAAAAAAACAGCGAAAAGTAATACACCTGTTGGACAAATGACACTAGAAGATTTTTCAAATGAAATAGTAGGTAACATGGAAAATAAAGATCCTTTAACCTTATTTGTCAAAATATCACAACATCGAATGGTTCATCACTATTTACCTAAATTAATTCAAGCCGTTCAAGAACTTGATTCACATCAGTTATGGAGTAAAGAAGGGTCGTGTGTTAATTCAGTGGGCGGCATTGTTCTTCATATATGTGAACACGTAAAGAGAAATACGATTCGATTCTCTGATCCGAATAATAAAGGGTTTGTGAAAGGGATTGAAGATATTTTTCCAGAATCTGACATATCATCTCAAGAATTGTTTCAACAGATTAATGAATCTTTTACTGAATTGAACGAAGTAATGAAGCAGTTAATAGACAATTTGCCAAACGAAATTGATATGCACAGCCTATATCATTTGGTTGAACATACAGGATATCATCTTGGTCAGATTGTTGATCGCTCTAAACGTTTATTACATAAATCTTTTGATTTCTGTCAAAATGGATTGAGTGAACAATCGTTACGAACAATGATTGAAGAAGATAAGTGAAGGATTTTCTATGGAGAGATTCTGTTTCAATGTTGTTTTAAAAAATCAGTTAAAAATCGTTTTTACGGACCTGCGAATTAATCTAATACTTAAAGGGATTGGTATTTATACCAATCCCTTTATTTAATCATTATTCAAGTGTCATCTTCATTTAATTCATCGTTAAGTATATCACGAATATAACTCTTCCAAAAAGATAAAACCTTTGCAGATGAATATGTAATAAATGTGATTGCCTTGAATTTACTGTCCAGGGATAATTGGTGATATTATGGAATTTCAAGAAGCATTCGTTTAATTGCTAAAATTTCAGATTGTTTAATCCTTCGTTCTTTAGCTAATTTAAATAAATGATTTTTTTCATCAATTGAAATGGTTAAATCGTAAATCATATTAAGAGTATTCTGACTCAGTGGATGATTTGTTAGTTCATTCTCATTTTGAATAGATAGGGGTACCGACTCACTATATTGAAAATCCTTTAACATTTTCCTTGTTATTAGACTTTGATTAATTAATTTTTGTTTATTAATTGTCCGATGATTACTTAATGTTGTGTTTAATTTTTTTTTGGTTTGCGGAGACGTACGATAGAGCATGGAAAGTCTACGAAAATATTTTAATAGCTGCTTATCCATACTAGTAAAATCCTCAACCAAACAAAGAACATTCTCCTTATCATTGTATAAATAATTTAATTTGTGTATTGCCCCTGTTGCATAGTATAAATCTGCTTGGGGATCTTTTTCGACAGGAACTAGGAGATCGTACGCATCGAAGTATGATTTTAATTTTCTTAATCTCCCTTTTGTCGCCTCTTCAAAGTGCTCGTGAAAAACGGGAACGATCTTCTTCTTATTTACATAAAGAATCTGAACATTCTTCATAGTCACCACCTCATTTATTTGTATGAGCTATGAAAATTGTCCTATGCTATTCAAGCTATATTTCATCCGCTCCATTCAAAGGACTAAAAATGTTCTAGCAAAGCAAAGGAAGAAGTACATAATTGAGTCTATTTATACTATTCATTTAATCTACAAGATTAAAAATATGTGATCCTTTTCCGAAAAATTATTGATCAATTTAAATAATTTAAGGAGAAGTAGTAAATTGGAAGAAGAGACTATTTAGTTTTATTGCGAGTATCTGAGTTTAAATAATTTAATTTTTAAACACTATAAATTTCTAAGTTGGATAGTACCTTTTAAACATTTAAATGTATGTGTATATACAAAAAAAATTTTTCTTTACTATTATTTTAGTGGAATATATAGTTATATATGGAATTAAATGTAAAATTCTTTAATATTTTATCAACGAAAGTATTAAACGTACTTTAATAAAAGGAAATACGATAGTAAGAATTATCAAAATTAATGTTAATTCTCTTTTTATTTATCTGAATATTTTAAAGTTATTGATCATTTCGTTAGATTAAAATAATATTAATGTGTAAAAAGGTAGGGGAATAGGTGTTTAGTCAATTAAATAATAATAAACATTATATTACAGTTAGACAAATCATGAAGAATAAACTTACTTTCGAATGGAGTTCAGTAGAAAGGAAGGAACAAATATGGAGGTTATATTTTTATTTTATAGTTCTAATTTTTTCAGTATTTACTATTTTTATCAATTTAGATAAATGGTATACGTTTGAGCCATTAATAATTTCATTAGGTTGCATAGTTGTTTTGCAATTTCTATTAGTCTACTTATTGAATAACAAGGAAATTCAATTTTTGATATTTGATGTCTGCCTTCATTTAAGATGGTTATATCCATTTGCAAATTGGATTTCAAATCATTTTATTATGATTTCAATATTGATTTTATTTTCTATAACTGGAATTGACGCCCCGAACATATTTATCATTGCAGCCGTTATAATATTGGTTATTGTTCACATAATAACTCAATATTCACAAGAAAAGGGGTCAAATAATCCTTATATTAGTTTATGGCTTGGATTAATCGGTACATTTATTGGCTTTACGTTATCAGCATACGCACAGGGAGCTTTTAATGAGAAACATAATAAAAGTAATTTAATTTCTACTTTAGATATAGCCATTGAGAATGCATCTACTAATTCTTCTACGCTTGATTCTCAAATACGTGATATTTTGTATAGGGTAAAAGAAAAGGAAGAAATAACTCCTAGTGACGTATTGGAGTCTTCAATTAAAAATAATGCTTTAGAACAGATATTAATTGATGGGGAACTAAATAATAGCTTGTCACAAATTGGTAAAGAAAGATTAAGTGATTCATACTGGGACTCACTGAATATATTGCTTGACAGTGATGCTCAAACCGAATTAAGAAATAAGTACGAGAAAGTTAAAAATAAAAAAAATGATAAGGACTATCAAGAATATATAAAATCTTGTTTAGATTTATTAGAAATTGAAAAGATTTCTCAAATTGGTATAAGCGAATTCTTGGAAATAGAAAAACAGTATCAAAATAAATCAATAAATGAAAAAGAGTATGAAGATCGCTTAACAGAGTTTTGGGAACGCTTTAATGGTTACTCTAAGAATATTAATAAGACCACATTTAAAGATTATTTGGATATATTACCTGATGATGATCATACTCTTTATATAGATCCTATTACTATTACAATGGTAGAAAGCAGTTATGAGAAAAGTTTAAAAGAAAGACTTGAAAATAATCATAATAACATAAAATAGAAGTTGAAAATTCGTTTAAATGGTTTAAAATATATGTTTAATTAGATTTCTATTTATAATCGAATCGCAATTAAAACTTTGGAAACGAATAGGGATAATGGAAGAATCCACGTCTTGAAAGTTATTTATGCTAAAATTCAAAGGTAACTAAACCAACAATAGTTTGTTGAAGATTTTCAATAAAGAAATTTTTTAACCCATGTTATACTACTTTTGACAAGCCAAATTCCTTGCCTTAAGTCGGGAATTTGAAGGTTTTGGTATTTATTGGTGTTTTTGAGTTAGATTTGCTTTTTAACAAGGCGTAAGTTAAATGAAATAGTTTATTTACACAAGCAATTACTGTTTCGGGTAACAAAACTTTCAGAACTAATTATTTTTGTAGTTCAGCTTCTTCAAAATAAGCTATCTAACTGCTGTTATCAGGTAACTTCATTTCTCTCCTCTTCTTTAACGTAAACCATATTGCATCTGGCACACTTGAATTAACGAAGTCTTCATCATTAACTCCACCTCGCTATTTATGATACGGGTGGGGATGAAATATTCTGTCTAGATCTTAACTTAGTAAATGAAGAGAATGAGCCCAAGGTAGTGGCAATATTTAAGGGTGAAGATTTTAGTGATAGTGAACAAGACTTTGAAGTAATCGCAGAAGATTTCGGGGACTTCTTATTCGAAATTGTTAATGATGAATTAGATGATAATGATGAACTAGATGATAATTAAATAAAAACCTAAAAACCCCAAATCCTTCTGAGGATTTGGGGTTTTTCAGAATGTTGAAAAACAACTTAGTCAACAGAACTATGCATATAAAAAAATCTTAGTTAAAAGATATCGGTCCATATCCATAACCGACTTAAAACCTAAAAATGGTACATGTTCCCTTTTAATTAAAATCAAGCAGTTCATTCAATATGGATTCCTTATTTACGAGCGAATCCATATTATCAAGATAAACCATACGATACACCAAAAGCAAGTAAAGATTCATGGCGTAAAACGGTTGAATTTTTTTCTGAAAACTTAAAAGAAAGTTTAAAATGACCCTCACATTTATGCGAGGGTCATTATTTTTGTTTGGAAAGAAAATATTCCAACCCATTCTCTATTTGCTGCACTAAAAATTCAGCTTCTACTTGATTTACTTCTTCAAGTTGAGCTACTTGTTGTTGGATTCGTTGCAATCGTTCTGTAAAACATGAACTCGTTTCAATTGGAATGAGTTGTAACTCTTCCTGCAATTTTTCGAGTAAAACGAGTTTGACTGTATCGGATTTTCCTGTTTCTAGATTACTAAGGTAACCAGGTGATACGCTCAGTTCCTTTGCAAATTCATTCAACCCAATCCCTTTACGAAGGCGTAACTCTCGAACTTTTTTCCCTAACTCCTGCATCATACGATTTTTCCTCCAAAATTTGTCGTCAAATTACGATATGCAAGATCGAAGATGTCCTATAACTAAGGAATTCGCTAATACATGAAATAGTTCCTTTGTTGGAAAAGCTGACTGTTTGTCGAATCTATTGTTTTTATATAATTTATTTTAGAATCGTGAGAATTGTTGAGTACAGAAGGGATAGTTAGAGATCTGTATTTCGTAAGAAGAGAGGAACAAGTGATTAATAATGGGGTCATAATGGAATAAAGTGTTATGTCAATCATTTGTGAATCAAAGTCCCAATTCACTTTAATTAATACAAGAAACTCTTCAAAAGTAATGAATCTTGAAGGATAATGGGTTTTTTTTGTTCCGGCATGTAAATGTTCGATTTCTTTTTCAGGAGGATTTTTCTTAGCAACTTCTCTTTCATATCGAATATAAAAATCATCTTCTTTTTCACCTGAAGTTCTTTTTCCGAAATGATAGTTATATTCATATAAGTAGAGTTTATCTTCTACTTGTTCGTAAAATAAAATTTCGTGAAATTGAATATAGCAATCTGTTTTCTTTATTTCAAACTCATTTTTCTCTTTCCTTTCGTAAGGCATTATATTGGAGATAAGAAAAGGAAAGAAATACTTTTCTTCTCCTTCTTTATTCTTTAACACGACCGAACCATCAATTGGCGTGATGTCAATAAATTTATATTTTTATCGATATTGATTCCTTTTTGGGTGTTCATAACCATGAGCTGATTGCTTACTTTTCTTTTTAACTTTTCATAATAGTTATCAACATCACCAACAGAAATATAATTCAGTTCTTCAAATTTCACTTTGCCTTTTTTCGGCAAAAGTTGTCTTAACTTTTCAACTTTCTCTGAGTTCTTCATCTTCTATGTCCTTTATCAGTGTGTACCATATTTTCATATCTGAATTACCTTCGAATTCGGATTTTTCATACCAAGGAAGGAAATCTTTTGATGTCATTGCATATTCCTGTTCGCAATATTTAATGAATTCGTCAAAATCAATAGAACGTGGTTCTGATAAAACACCTTTCTGCTTTAATTTTTCAATATGCGCTAATCGTCGCTTTTCAATCTCTTCGTAAGTTACCTTTTTTTCTAAACCCTTCACCTAATTATTAATTACGGCAGGGAGTTGACCAACAAAAGGTAGTACAAAGTTTCCTTTACGAAAGATACGATTGTGGTCTCTGCCTTTTAATCTATTATATTTACGAGTTTTAATGACAGTACCTTTTTTGATAATATATACTCTTGTCACAGATTAACCTCCAACATTTTTCAGTTAATAAAATAGTACCAAAACAAAGCCATTTAAACAAATGACAATATAAAAAGACATTAGTCTCTTTCTAACTCATTTAATAGGAGAAATAAAGGGATGAATTGAACCTTCAATATTAACCCATATATTTTTTATAATAAATATGTAATAAAAAAACACTTGAATAGTTTTCAAGTGTTTAAAAACAAAAACCTATATCCTTTATTAAGAAATCGCCCTTCTGGTAACAATTCGTTGTGTACAACACATTGATTTCGGGTTTCTTCATTAAAGAAGGAAACAAATTTCCTTTTGAAAAGGCAAACGCATTTTTTCCGCCAAACCCAAGTAACAAATGTTCTTCTCCCAACTGCTTAATGAAGTTGGGACGTTGAAGACAGCTCTGAAAAGCAGGTTTCGGATTTTTCATGCCAAATGGTTCAAGTCGTGCCATATCTGAAAACAGTGTGTCAGGAAATGCATCAATCTGACAATTGACTAAATAATGGTGATGAATCGGTTTCATCGTCTGACGTTTGGCTGCTTGTTGAATACCATGGCGGAAACAACTAATATGTAGTTCGTCTGGTGTAATGGAGAAACCAGCAGCAGCAGTATGTCCTCCAAACTTTTTTAACAAAAATCGACAGCTTTGGATTGCTTGAATGATGGAAAAGCCAGGTACATTGCCACTTCGTGCAGAGCCAACGCCGTGATGATTGATCACGATACAGGGCTTTTTATGTCGTTCCGCTACACGTGACGCAATCAATCCAATAATTCCAGCATGAAACTCCCCATGAATGACAATCACCGCATCTTCAGACCAGCAGTTATCATGAATGAGTCTATTTGCCTCATTTACGTGTTGTGCGGTCATGTTCTTCCGTAACGTATTCGTCTCAATCACTTTAACCCACTCGTCTAGTGAAGCATAATTACGTAACAATAAATCTAATAAAATATTAGGATCGGAAATACGTCCCATGGCGTTAAATATCGGACCAACAGAAAAGGCAATGGTTGTACTATCAAACTGTTTAATTTTTAAAAGTTTACGAAAAAGAGTTGGTAGAAAACTAGATTCTTCATTTAAATAACGTATACCCAGCCAGGTGATGAGACGATTTTCATCTGTCAAGGGCATCAGGTCGGCAATGGTTCCAATACAGGCATACATCACGAGTTCTTTACACTGTTCCATAAACGATAATTTTAACGTTTCAAATAATGCTTGGATCACTTTTAAAGCCACGCCTGCACCTGCTAAGTAAGGAAACGGATAAGTATTGTCACTTCGTTTTGGATTAATAAACGCATAACAGTTAGGTCGAACACCGAGTACTTCGTGGTGATCCGTGACGATTACATCAATTCCTTTTTCATTGGCGATTTGAATGGCTTCATGTGCACTGGTTCCATTATCGACCGTTAGGATCAATGAAATACCTTCGGGTAAATCATTCATGACTTTTGCCGATAACCCGTATCCTTCTTCGCGTCTAGGCAGTCGAGCCGTTACGTTTCCGCCAAGCATTTGGATTCCTTTTGTTAATAAGGTGGTGGAGGTAATCCCATCGCAATCATAATCACCAAAAATCATGATCTGTTCTTTTCGATGAATGGCTTGAATAACTCGGATGACTGCTTCCTTCATATCGTTTAAGAGAAATGGTGAATGATGATTTGAACTAGACGGGTGAAGGAAGTGATATACACCTTGTTCACTTTGGATGCCAGCAAGAAATAATTGATACATGAGGAGTGGATGGATGGTATGTTCTTTTGCAAGTGCTAAAATCAGCTCTTTTTTCTCTTTGATATGAGTTGGGACCATTATTTTTTTCCATGATGAATATGTCATTGTTGTTCCTCCTAAAACGTTACTACTAAAAAGTATGACCATTACAAAATCTAATTATTCATATAAATAAATATCGTGTTTATTATTATAAATAGAATTATTTTATCTTTTATTTGTAAAAACCATTCCGTATTCAACATAAATGGCAGTTTAGTTCAACGTTTCATAGGATATGTCGATAATGATGTTTTTTTTATATTTAGTAGAAATATAGTCAATAACATAAAGAACTATCAGAAAAATGTCGTTTTTAACTTACTGAAATTATTGGTAAATGCTTATTCGATATTTTATACAATTTCATATGAAAAGCTTTTTAAAATAAGGAAAACTGCTGGGACTCGTAATGCACTATTTCGATAAAGTAAAAAAAAGCAGGTCATAAGTTTACCAACTTTTCATTTACAACATATCTACTCTTCAATTCCCCTCACATAAATAGAATTTTTTTCCTTCGAAAAGGTAATTTTATTTTTTTAACACAATAAAGTATGAGATTTTAAACCATACTGAGGAGGAAAACATATGAAAGATTATCGCTTGAGTTTCGAGACACTAAAAATAGAATTAGAAAAAGTAATGGACGAAAATGAAAATGTTATTGTGGAGATATTGTTACGAGTAATGGAATATTTAGATGTGTTTAAAGGAATAAATGAGTATTTTGTGAAAACAAAGGAGGGAATTGTAGTTTTTCCTTATGAGTACGTAATAAATCAGTATGATTTTGAAAATGATACAGTCATATCACCATCAACTTGTTACCTATTATGGGAAAAAACTGAAAGTGCAAAAAAGTTAATTAAAGATTATCAGGATTTAATGGTAATTTTTCACTCGTAGAACTTCAGTCTTATAAAGTCTTAGCCAAGTAGGACAAGGCTTCCATCTAACCAAAGTATTAAGTGCAAAAAGTCGTAGGCAATTTTTAGAAAACAATTTAATACAATAGAACAATTGTTATTGCTATTAAGAAATCAAGCTTTATTAAATTACATCACTATTCTTTGGAAATTAAAAACCTGATTAGGATCAGTGATTTACCCGATTTTTCGAAATGATAAACGAGTACAAAAGCAGTAAGTACTTGAAAAGTTGAATCATCTTGAATAAGAATTCTATTGCATTAAATGTAAATGAGAAGGAAATAAAGTATTTACTTGAAAAAATAATGTAAAACACCTTGAATAAATTAAAGGTGTTTTACATATGCAAATAATTCATTACTAAAAAATAAACTACACTTTTATCAAATTAATAAAAAAAGTAAGTTTATCTATGTTACTATTCTTTGTAACCTTCTAAAAAACCTTCTCTATAAGCTCCCATATAATTAGTAATTCGATCAGATAAAGATAATTCTCGATCCTCAAGAATATTATATATAGATTGGTTTAGAACTTTCTCTGGAAGCTCTCTTGAACCATATTTTTCCCTTAAGTAACGTGCACCTTTTCCATCCCAGCTTCTCAAAATCTCGTCAATATAACCTTTAATTTTTGGCGGATATCTTTCATCATCCAAATTGTAAAGGTGTTCAACTTGTTTTCTTTCAAGTTCTGTTACAAATTGTACAGACCAAATTGACATATTTGCATCTACCATCTTTTTACTTAATTTCATGGCAAGTTGTTTTTCATATAAAGTAAGAAGTAAATTAATCTCATTTATTAGCTTTTTTTTATCCAAATTGTCATTGCAATTGCCTTGATATAGATTTGAAAGATTTCGGATGAAACTCTCTCTTTCTAATGTGTTAGTTGCCTCCATTTTTTACACCTCCAAAGATTTTCTTCTGCATGTTCATGCTTATTCTATCCATGAGTGGTCAGCTCCGAAATATTATTTTCCATTTTCAAGTAGAACATGCGCCAATAGTAAATACCCAATTTTGAATTGTTCGACGGTGTAAACTTAGTAATAAAGAATGTTTAATTTGGTTGTTTTCTTTATTTAAAATGGAAAAGAAATTCTGTTATGGAGGAAATATATTGAACAAGTTGAAAAAAATCTAAATTTTCAACTACATGTATAGAAAATATGGATTGGTATCTAGATTGAATTGAAAAGGATTGTTTTGCACTAGTAATATATAACTTTAATGATTTTTCAATTTCGGAATTAGAGCTTAAAAATAATTAATAGTTTTAAAGTAACTTTTTGGGAGGAGGAAATAGTCTATACTATGGTTGAGGGAGAAGAAAAATCCTCTAATCTATTTAGTAAATTAGTATAACATTATAAGTTTACAGCTTGTAGACAAATGGAATATATTATTTATCTAAAAGCTTTTTTATGAAAGTGAATGTGTGGGGCAGTATTAGTCAATTGCAGGAAAACTAGATCTTATAATGTCAATCTCGATTAATTATTTTTTAGTTTATTTAAGTGGTTTATCATTAATAAGAGCTTTTTAAAAGAATTATTTTAGTAATACCGAATAAATTGAATAAAGAATTAAGGCTCGCTAAAATTAGCAAGCCTTAGTTGTAAACTTATCTGATTATAAAAGTTTACCCATTGATTTACTTCAAATCGATTTTTGTCCCCTCACGAACAGTCCAGTTTGGTTTTACTACTATTTTATCTTTTTCCTTTAAGCCTTTAAGTATTGCAACCCATCTGCCCTTTTTTTGACCTGTTACAACCTTTTGTTTATGAATCTTGCCCTTTTTTAGTAGATATACAAATTTCGATTTTCCAGCTTCCTTTATACTTGTATTAGGAACGGATAGCATGTCTTTTGATTCAACTACAACTTTCAACTTGGTATCAAAGCCAGGATAAAGTCCTTTTTGAGTATCTAGGCTTGCTTTAAAGGTATAATATAATGCAGATTCTTTTATAGACTTGTCCTTTTTGGTAGATGTTTTATGAGTTGGGTAATCACTAACCCCTGTTATTTTCCCTTTCCATTTCTTATCTGGAACTACTTTTGATGTGACTGCTATCGATTGCCCTAAAGAAATTTTTGTTTTTTCTTGCTCAGTAAGTGTACCTTCAATCTGAAGCGGTTCATTTGTAGCGATTTGAATAATGGAAATTTGCTGTTTATTTGTTGCTTGATAACCTAGCCCAATATCTTGGTTAAGATTAGTTATTACGCCATCAATATTACTTTTTACGGTTAATGATTCTTGTTGGGTTTTTAGCTTTTCGTCCTCAAAGGAATATTTTTGTACGTTTAACTCTGCTGCATATAGCTCTTTCTTTGCTGCATTTAGTTCAGCTTGAAGTGATTGAATTGTTGTCTCATTCATTATTGTAGCTGAAGTAGCTTCTTGAATCTCTTGATCAATTGATGTAACTTGTTCACTCAACTGTGCAACACTTGTTTCCGCTAGTTTTTTATTTACTTCGACCTGTCCTATTTCTGCCTCAACTGTTGGATCATCATAAGAAAATAGGTTTTGCCCTTTTGTAACAGTTTCTCCTGCTTTTATATAAATTTCTTTCACTGTTCCTTTGGATGGATTTAAATAAATGGTTTCGGAATGACCTGGGACAACGTGACCGAGAACTGTTTTTGTTTTATTATAATTTTTGACTGTTGGACTAATAAACTCTAATGTCTTAGATTTACTTTTTCTAACTTCTATGTAAACTACGCTTACGATTGCAGAAATTAATAAAAGAATAATAGTACTAATTAAAATTAATCTCTTCTTTCGCGGAGTAGATTCATATTTATTTTTTTCCTCATTAAACTCTATTTTTTTCATCATGATACCCTTTCTATTAAAAAAGAAACAATCTATTTAATTTCTAACTTTCAAAATTTGCTTAGATATGATTTGTCATTCCTTTTTTTAATCCGTTTAATAAATATCTTGAACTTTTTTGAATATCTAATTTGAATCATCAATACACCTTATGATCAAAAAAGTTAGTGTTACAAGTTAGAAAGTTTATTGTAATGAATATAAAAAGTCAATATTAAAAATCTTCCAGTGTTTTTTATCAATATAATTCAGTTTTTTAGAAGTTATAATGGGGATAAAGAAGCACAACAAGAAGCAATCGGTGAAATGAGACCGCCAGGTAATGGAGGAACACCAGGTATAGGGTATATTTTCATCAAAGGCGCAAAAGCCGTCGGCAAAAGTGTTATTTATGTTGCAAAATAGTTAAAATATGCTGAAAAATATGGTATAAAAACATATAAAGCTTTAAAGAAAAAATTAAAAGGAACGGGGTTAGAAGCCCATCATATTATCGAACAGAGACTTTCCCCAGCATTAGATTTTAAGATACTAAATCGTATCTAAGCGTGGCTGTAACTAAAGCAGAACATCAAGTATTTACAAATAGATGGAGAAAACTAATCCCATATGGAACGACAGATCGCAATCTATCAAAAGATTATATATACGAGGTAGCAAAGAAAGTATACAAGGGCTATCCAAAATTACTTAAAGCTGCAAAAGAAACTATCTACCACAACTGAGGAGGAAAAAATGAGATTTAAACACAGGTATACATTTAATAAAGGGAATAAAAAGCTCGAAGAATTTCTTACTTTAAATGAAATTCCTTTTGATTTGGAGTATGGTATCGGCGTTTTGAAATTTTTGAAGATAATGAACTTTGGGAAGAAATAAATAAAAATGCTAACCAGTATGATTTATTATCTTTAGTAGAAACTATCTATTCGCCGAAAGAGTTTAACAATGCGGAATGGCTAAGTGTCAGAAGTAAATGGAGATGGGCATATCCTCAGCCAGAAACAAATGTGGCATTTAAACATATCACCTACAATGATGAAAAACTTTGTGATGGTTGCGGGCGTGGACTCGTTCAGAAAGATAGTTTTAGACTGAAAAAGGAACCTAAATGGTCGAGTAGGAATTTTCTAATGCTGAATTGGATTGAAGATGAATTATTTATTAGTAGCAAAGCGAAGGATAAATTGCAGAAGAGTACGCTAAAAGGTATTCATTTTTGTGATGTTAAACGTGCTAAAGATAATGAGATTTTTGAAGATGTATATCAACTTCATATTAAAGAGCAACTTAGTCCTGGCATGATTGAAGATAATGAACCAATAGCAATTACGATACTCTGTCATAAATGTGGCGGAACCAAATTTATTCATAGCGGAAAGGGATTTAAATATCATAATAGTGTAATTGAAAATGTAGATGTAGATATTATAAAGTCTTCTGAAGCCTTTGGAGACGGTCATATGTGTGCAAGAATAATTTTCGTTTCTCAAGATTTCTATCAGTTTCTAAAGAAAAATAAGTTGGACAGGAATTTGGAATTCGAACCAATTTTATTGGTTTAAAACTACAATGGTTGAACAAGAGATGGAGGAACTTCACAGTAAGTGAAGTTCTTTTTTTCATATTTAGCTAATTTCCTTCATACATTGGAAGTAATGAACCACTTAGGAGGGACAAACATGGTGAATAAAAATGAACAATCGTTAGCCTATACAATTGAAGAAATTACTGAAATTGCGAAAGGATTTGGACTTGATTTTTATCCAATGCGTTATGAGATTTGTCCAGCCGATATTATTTATACGTTTGGAGCATATGGGATGCCTACACGATTTTCACACTGGAGCTTCGGGAAACAGTTTTATAAAATGAAGCTTCACTATGATCTTGGGCTCAGCAAAATTTATGAGCTGGTGATTAACTCAAATCCTTGTTATGCATTTTTACTAGATACTAATAGTCTCATTCAAAATAAACTCATTGTGGCGCATGTCCTTGCGCATTGCGATTTCTTTAAAAATAATGTGCGGTTTAGTAATACGAAGCGAGATATGGTTGAAAGTATGACAGCAACAGCGGAACGAATTAAGAGTTATGAACATGAACATGGAAAAGAACGTGTCGAGTCGTTTCTTGATGCAGTTCTAGCGATTCAAGAACATATTGATCCATCTATTGTTCGAAATCAGTTACCTTGGTCATTGCATGATAAGGAAGACATCGTCCCAGATCGAGTGACACCATATGATGACTTATGGAATCTTGAAGGGAAAAAGAAGGATCTGAATCTTGTCCATCAAAAACAAAAACACTTTCCACCTCAACCTGAAAAAGATCTATTACTCTTTATCCAAGAATATAGCCGTGAATTAGATGAATGGCAGCGCGATATCATGACAATGTTGCGAGAAGAAATGGTCTATTTTTGGGCACAGCTAGAAACGAAAATAATGAATGAGGGATGGGCAAGTCTGTGGCATCAACGAATTGTACGAGAACTTGACCTAACTTCAGGGGAAGCTATTGAATTTGCGAAATTAAATGCGGGTGTCGTGCAGCCTTCTAAAACAGGTATTAATCCGTACTATCTTGGAATTAAAATGTTTGAACACATTGAAGAGCGATACAATAACCCGTCCGACGAAATGAAAAAACAAGGAATAAAGCCAGGTTCGGGAATGGAGAAAATTTTTGAAGTGCGAGAACTTGAATCGGACACTAGCTTTATCCGAAACTATTTATCAAAAGAACTCGTGATGAGAGAAGATATGTACTTATTCCAAAAGCAAGGAAAAGAATACAAAATTAGCGATAAGAGCTGGGAAAACGTACGTGATCAACTCGTCAATATGCGGACGAACGGAGGTTATCCGTATATTACGGTAAATGATGGCGATTATATGAAAAATGGAGAACTCTATTTAAGTCATGCGTATGAAGGCATTGAACTCGATGTCAAATACTTGGAAAAAGTGCTACCGTACCTTTATCAGTTGTGGGGGCGACCAACACATCTCGAAACGAAGATTGAAGGGAAAAACGTATTATTTAGTTATGATGGAAAGAATATGCATCGAAAGTATATTTAAACCGCCTTTTACAGGCGGTTTTTATAAAGGGATAAGTTTCAGGGGGATTCGATATGGGACGTAGAAAATCGAGAAAAAAGTCTTCAGATCTTTCAAATATGGAAAGCATTATCTTAATCGGTATAATTTCATAAGTTATCTTACTGAAAGTTAGAAAAATCGTATCGAGTTCGTTCGAAAAAGTACAACATACTTTCACGAATTTTTCGGGGCTTCAATGGTTACTTTTTTTCGATTTATTATTTTCTAGTGTGATCGTTATTAGTAGAATTCGTTCAATGTTAAACCATAATAAAGTGGTAATCCCAAAAGAAGAAAGAGATAAACAGAAAGTAAGTACTATGAAAAAGATACCTAGGATTTCAAGTTGCGAGGGACTAATCGTAATGTATCCATTTGTATCCATTTGATTTTGAACGGTATATTGCTGATTTATTTTCTAATCAAGGATATACAGCAACCGTAACACCAAAACAGGTGATGGTGGGAAAGACAATAAAGGGGAATTGCATATAGTCGAATGCAAACGATACAAGAAAGTCAACAAAATAACCGTAAACATATTCAGCAATTTCATAGTGTGTTGAATGATGTTGGTGCCGAATGTGGTTAATTTGTCACAATGAGTTATTTGACGGAACCTGCTATTGAATATGTGAGTGATAAACTGATTGTGCTCATTGATCTTAATGCACTAGAAGAGATGATTGATGAGGTAAAACAAATTTTTAATCCTTTAAAAAGAAGCTCTGTTTAAGTTAGTTAGTTTTACTCATCCACATCTAACCTCACAATTTGGTGATATAACAGCGAAACTGCTCCTATTGTTAGGCCAGTAACCCCACATCCTTCTACAGCAATACTAACATAAATAATGTCTATTGACACGTCTAAACCAATAAATTTTTGACTATCCTTCATAATATAAACGGCTCCTTTTTGTTTGTAGCTCGGGTATATCCTAAATATTTTAATGGGATATTTAAAAATAGAATGCGAAAAAACCAGTCATATCAAAGGGTGTATCCTAAACAAGTAAACCAGTATAAATGTTTAGGATACACCCAAAAGTATCATTCGATAAGAAAGAAGACAAAACAATTAATAGCTTTTGTCTTCTTTTTTTATAATATTTCAAATAATCACCCTTTGATATGTTAATTTAAATTATTAACATATCAAAGGGTAATTAAAATGGAAAAAAGTATAAAAGGTTATCTAGTCCCAGGTATTATCATGATATAATTTAATTGAAAATAATTGAAAAAATAAGGAAGTTAAAGGACTTTGTGACCACAATAAGGAAATGGTTGTAATAGATCAAAAAAGGACGGTATCAATTAGAAAGATGTTGAATGGAGTTACTTACGGAGAGTGGGGAAAACATTAGTAGGTTTATTAATTGCATGAGGAATATATATGTAGTATTAATAATAAAAAGGTTGACTCCAAATTGGTTTACGTTCTCCATTATATTTCAACTTGGCAACATTAAACTTTACGCGGTAGATACTCTATAAGAAAATATTAATAGAAGTTGCACTCTATATAAA